>JBAXRT010000001.1:0-86384 GCA_037131065.1 bacterium
CCAAACCCCGTTGAAAGCCATACATAATCATTCAACCCGTCAAACTTCAGGGCATAACCACCCTGCTGGGGAAAGGCGCTCATTGCGGAGAACAGCCATCCCGCCATCAGTATAATGAAATACATCCTGATCTTGTGGTTTGTATTCCAGGTTCCAGGTTCTTTTTTGTCGGGAACCTGCTTGAGCCGAATGTTAAAAATCAGCCACGAGTGCATGTCAGCTGGTTTTCTCATTTTATTTGGTTTTGAAGAGCTATACTATTCATTTTTTACGACTCCTGTGAAGTTTTAATCCGTAAAAATGTTGCCGTTGCCGGGAAATGGCTTGCCTGATATTTCAGACAAATCATTCATTCAGATGGTTGCGTTAAAAGGAAGTCTGAAACGGTCAACCTCGCTGCCAGGATCAGCAAAGAGTAAGGGACGGTTACTCTTATCATAATATGAATGGTTGATTTAAAGTATGTTCAAAGGATAAAGTAAAGAAAAAAATATGGTATGAGCAAGAAATAATATTTTTTTCTGAACGACCCCCGAAATGTTATTTTTTGTTAAAACGAACATGAAATATTTCATATTTACAAATATAGATTAGTGCTTTATTTAATTTTACCGCCAGAATTTTTCAGCCAGAACCTACCTCGCGGCGCCTTGTTCAAATTTCTTTCTGATTTGATTTGTTTTTTCCCATTTGTATACATATACAGATTGAAATATTTATGAACAGAAAAAAAACTGAAGGCCAGTCCAGGCGCAGATTTTTGAAAATGGGGATTGCAGCCGGTTCCGGGGTCGTGCTCGGAGGAAGTGTCCTTGCAGCCATCTCGAAAGGTGCCGATCCAGGATCGGGTGAAAAGATCAAGGCGCTGACCCCCGACGGCAAACTCGTGGAGGTGGATAAGTCGCATTGCAAAGAGTGTCCCGCCACCGGTAAAGATGCCCGGCAGGGGCTCCCAAACAGGAAGATGGTGATGGTGATCGACCTGGCCCGTTGCCGCAATGCCCGCAAATGTCTCGAAGGATGCCAGAAGATGCACAACCTTCCTCCCAACATCGAGTGGATCAAATTTTTCCTGCTCCGCGACAGCCCCGATACCTCTCCCTACTGGTTTCCCAAACCCTGCTTCCAGTGCAACAACCCTCCCTGTGTAAAGGTGTGCCCGGTAGGAGCTACCTTCAAACGGTCCGACGGCATCGTGCTGATCGACAACGACCGCTGCATCGGCTGCAAATTCTGTATGGCCGCCTGTCCCTATTCTTCGCGTGTATTCAACTGGACTGACCCGAATGAGCTCCGACCGGCCCGCAACCAACCCTACTCGCCCGAAACAAGCGCTCCCGGAAAGGTCGGGACGGTGGGAAAATGCGATTTCTGCCCCGACATGGTCAGGATCGGAAAACTGCCCTCCTGCGTCTCTTCCTGCCCTAATGGCGTGTTCTTCTATGGCGACAAGAACGAGGATGTCGTCACCAACGGAACCGAGACCGTGCGATTCAGTGAAATAATCCAGCAACGGTCGGCCTACCGCTTTATGGAGGAGCTTGGCACCGAGCCGGGAGTCTATTACCTCCCGCCGGTCAACCGTCTCTTCGACTACAAGGTCGGTTTCGAGGATCTCAGCCAGGAAGAGGTTGATCTTTACAAGAAAGAAGCACACATCAAAGATTAGGGAGGGATGATGGATACCGATAACAAAACACTCAGGAATTTCGAGGTCTTCAGGCCGCAGATCGAATCGGTGAGCACCCGCGGAAAGATCACCATCGCCGGGCTCGTGCTCGTCATCCTTTTCGGGTTGTATGCCCTTTACGTTCAGATGACAAAAGGACATGTCGTGACGGGTATGCGCGATTACGTCATCTGGGGATTGTACATTGTCAACTTCATCTTTTTCATCGGGATCAGTTATGCCGGCGCCCTTATTTCCGGGATCCTGCACCTGCTGAGGGTTCCCTGGCGCGCACCCATCATCCGGATGGCCGAAACCATCACCGTGATCTCTACCATCATCGGTCCCTGCTATATCCTGCTCTGCATCGGCCGTCTCGACCGGCTTCACCATCTCCTGCTCTTCGGAAGGATACAGTCGCCGATTGCCTGGGATGTCATCGCGATCACGACCTATCTTACCGGAAGTATCATATTCCTTTACCTGGCCAGCATCCGCGACCTGGCATACCTGCGCGACCATCCCGTGAGGGTTGCCCGCTGGCGCAACAAGGTTTACAAGTTCATGGCCGCCGGGTTCCGCGATACCCCGAAGCAGCGCACCCTGCTGAACCAGGTCACCGACCTGCTCTCCATCGTGATCATCCCCCTGGCTATCCTTGTTCACTCCGTTCTTGCCTGGATCTTCGGAATGACCCTTCGTCCCGGATGGCACAGCACCATCTTCGCACCCTACTTTGTTGTTGCGGCCGTCTATTCCGGCACCGGCGTCCTCATCCTGGTGATGTGGGTCTTCCGGAAGATATACCACCTGGAGGCCTATGTTACCAAGATCCACTTCACCTACCTCGGAATCCTGCTTATGATCCTGGGAGCGCTTTACGGTTATTTCACCTTCAGCGAATACCTGACAAGCTGGTACGGATCAGTAAAATGGGATATGGAGGTCCTTTACCGCCTCTTCAACCCTTCCGATTACTGGTGGTGGTTCTTCTTTGCGGCATTTATCGGTGTATTGCTGCCAATCATCATTGTTGCCACACCAAGGTTCAGGAATATCAATTCCATTGCCTTCGCGGCATTTGTGGCTGTCATGGCCCTCTGGGTAAAACGCTACCTTATCATCATTCCGACGCTGGAGGCACCGCTTTTACCGCTTCATGACCTCCGGCCCGAATTCGTGCACTACTCCCCAACCTGGGTAGAATGGGCGCTTACCTTCTCGGGGGTTGCTACCTTTCTGCTGCTGTTCTACCTCTTTTCAAAGTTCATCCCGATCATCCCTGTGGTGAGGGTAGGAGAGGAACGTGACTATTCAAAGCTTCGTATGATGGCGAAAGAGCGTTTCCTGCGACGTATGATGAAGCAGCTGAAAAGGGAAAAAAAGGCGATCGTTTCCGTGATCATCCTGGTTTGCTGCGCGGCATCCTTCAGCGTAAAGGCGCAGGATCCGGTAAAATCAAGATTAAAACTTGAGTATGCAAACAAATCCGGAATGAAAAGCCTTTTGGCCAGGATTACTGCCAGGATTGACGACAAAACGACCCCGCTGCCTGAGCTGAAAATTCGGTTTTATGCTGTTGCCGACACTTCAAAGGAGTTACTGGGCGAGATCGTGACAAGTGACGAGGGACGAGCCTTCGTTGAAATCCCATGCGGTAAGACATTTTTAAAAGACAAAGAGGGAAAATCGCACTACCTGGCCACTTTCGGAGGGACAAAGGAATTTATGCCGGCAGGGTCGGAGGTTTTCATCCGGGATGTTGTGATGCAGATGACCTTTTTTCAGAAAGATTCGACCAAACTGATCAGGATCCAGGCCATGGAGATCGGCCCCAAAGGTGATACGCTCCCTGTGGAGGGTCCTAAGATCACCTTCTATGTCCCAAGAACCTTTTCCAACCTGAAGATAGGAGAGGGACCTGTTAAGAACGGCCAGGCTGAGCTGGATTTCCCGGTGACCCTGCCGGGTGATTCGGCAGGAACACTGCCCATCCTCGCCAGGTTCGATGACAACGAGGATTATGGAAATGCCGAGGTGAGCGGCGCCATCAACTGGGGCAAACAACTGCCTCCCATGTCGGTAACCCATCGCGGACTGGGCGACGTGGATGCCCCGCTCTGGATGGTATATACCCTGATCATCCTGCTGTCGCTGGTATGGTTCCATTATCTCTATGCAGTCATTACCGTCTTCCGCATCCGTTACCTGGGAAAAAAGGCGGAGACCGAGACCACACTTTCAAATCCAATCAATCAATAATCATACATTTATAAACTAAATCAAAAAAAGGAGGTTTTATGAACATTACAAAAATGATCCGTCTCTTCGCCCTGTTGCTGCTGTGCAACGGCATGGTATTCATGGCAGTGGCACAGAAAGCCCAGAAATGGGTGGCACCGGCACAGTACAAGACGATGAAGAACCCGTCGGCCGGCAATGCCGAAAGCGTGAATACCGGCAAGGATCTCTACGCCAAGCATTGCAAATCCTGTCATGGCAAGGATGGCCTCGGCGACGGACCGAAAGCCAGCTCTCTGGATGTATCCTGCAACGATTTCAGTACTGCAGCGTTCCAGGCCCAGACCGACGGAGAGATCTTTTACAAGATCACCCAGGGTAAAGACAAGATGCCGGCTTATGCCAAGACCTTGCCTGAAGATGCTGACCGCTGGGCACTGGTCAACTACATAAGGAAAATGAAGTAACCGGCATGGTTTGGTCCGGATCGTATTCTTTTGGGTGGGGCTCTTCACAGCCCCACCCAAAAAGAATATTGACTCATAATACATTCACTTTAACTTAAAGGAGAAACGCCATGAATGAGTCTTATAATATTGGAAACCCGACCATTGATACAATCCTTGAAAAGATCAGGAACCTTGAAACACGAATTACTCAGCTTGAATCATCAAAAATTACAAACCCTTCGATTCTGAATGGAGCAACCCATTCAACCGTACCCATACAATCCACTGAACCTCCCCACGGAGGAACCCTTGCCGAAGTCGATGAGGTGGTCATCGAATCCAAGGTTGTCGAATACGGACTAGCCTGGATCGGAAGTATAGTCCTGCTTTTCGGGATCATCTTTCTCCAGTCATTCACTCAGAACCACCTGAACGGCGTCATTGCCAGTATTACAGCCTTTACGGCAGTAGCCGGGGTATTCTTCCTCTCCTGGTACCTCCGGAATATGTTCCCGCACCTTTCGTTCATGCTTAAGATCAGCGGGCATCTGCTTGTTTACTATATCATCCTCAGGTTCTATTTTTTTACAGCCAACCCGATCATACCCTGGAAAGCCCCGGTGATCCTTCTGCTGATGATTGCCATCGGAGTTCAGATCTACTTTGCCATTCGTAAAAAGAATGAGCTCCTGGCAGCGATCGGAATGTTCCTTGTCATACTCACCGCCATGTTCAGCGACCAGACCCACCTCACCCTACCCCTGGTTACCCTCAGTGCGGCACTCTCTTTCCTGCTGTTCGTCCGTTACGGCTGGTGGCATACCCTTATCATGACCATGATCCTCGTTTATCTTTCCCACATATTCTGGCTGCTGAACAACCCGCTGATGGGGCACCCGCTCGGGGCGGTGCACGCGCACCAGTTTAACCTGTTATACCTTTTTGCCTATGGCACCATCTTTTCACTGGTTCCCATGGTAAAAAAGCAGGACCATTTTCCAAACGGGATCTATGCCTCTGTCATCGTCATGAATGGTCTCTCCTTTTCACTTGTCCTTATGATGGTCGTCGCCTCCTTCTATGCGAACAATTATGTATGGATCTTCAGCATCATTGCAGTGATCTGCCTGTGCTACTCCATCTATCTTAAGTTCAGGACCACACGTATTTTCGACCCTTCATTCTTTGCCTGCTTCAGCTTTATGGCGATGAGCGTGGCCATCTACGGTTATTCAAAACTTCCCGGCGCCTACCTGCTTCTCTCCCTGCAGAGTCTGTTGGTCGTTTCCTGGGCCCTCTGGTTCCGGTCGAAGATCATCGTGGTAATGAACACCATCCTTTTCATCGGGATGATGCTGGTGTACCTTGCTGCTGCCGAACCGCTGAACAAAGTCAATTTTGCCTTTGCACTTACCGCTTTCATCAGTGCCCGTGTCCTGAACTGGAAAAAGGAGCGGCTCACACTTCAGACCGATATGTTGCGGAACAGCTATCTCATCTCCCTCTTTTTTATCGTCCTTTTCGCACTCTACCACGCCGTTCCCCCGCAATATGTTACGCCGTCGTGGACGGCTGCGGCCCTGTTCTACTTCATCATGAGCCTTATCCTTAAGAATGTAAAATACCGCTGGATGGCAATTGCCACACTGATCGTAACGGCGGTTTACCTGTTTGTGGTAGACCTGGCGCATATGGAGGTCGGATACAGGGTGATTGCCTTCCTTTTCCTGGCATTTATTACCCTGGGAGCGTCCCTTTATTTCACCTTGAGGTTCAGGAAGAAACCAAAATCCTGAACAGGGACAACACATTTTCATAATAACTTTCTTTGCTGCTTTTTTGGTGGTTTGTAATTAATTTTTAATTTTACTCCAACGGAGCAATATCCCGACATATGTTGTTATGTCCTGCAACCGGCTTGCGCACAAAAATGTAACAGGCTATGCTTCAGAATTTTATGAATTTGCTGAAAAACAGATAATAAAAGTTACATATTAATTCCCGGGAATTATGAAAATGCCAAAATCGATCTCCAACTGGATCAGTATCATGGGTGCCCTCCTTGCCATCAACTCCTTCATCCTGATCGTCATCCTCTTTGTCCAGGCTCTGTTTTCTCAGCATCAGAACCCGTACAACGGGATGTTTACCTTTATCATTCTGCCCACGATCCTTGTCATCGGGCTGATCATGATCCCGGTGGGGATGCTCATAAAACGACTCCGCACGCGCGAAGACGACCAGCGCTGGCCCATTCTTGACATGAACAATTCAAGGCAGCGGCAGAAGTTGATCGTGGTATCCATCTTCATCTTTCTTTTTCTTATCGTATCCGCTGTGGGAAGTTATGAGGCGTTTAACTATACCGAATCGGTGGAATTCTGCGGGAAGCTTTGTCATAAGGTGATGGAGCCGGAACATACAACTTACCTCCATTCCCCTCATGCACGCGTGGCCTGCGTCGAGTGTCATGTGGGAGAGGGTGCCAACTGGTATGTCAAATCCAAGCTTTCGGGGCTCTACCAGGTCTACTCTGTCATCTTCAATAAATATTCTAGACCCATTGAAACACCACTCAAGAACCTGCGCCCGGCGCGTGAAACCTGCGAGCGTTGCCACTGGCCCCAGAAATTCTATGCCCGCAAGCTTCGCAGCCAGCGGACCTACCTTACCGACTCACTTAACACCGAATGGAATTTCTCACTCATGATGAAGATCGGTCCCAGCCTGAGTCCGATGGGCCTCAAAGAGGGGATCCACTGGCATATCAACCCTGATGTACGGATTGAATATGTTGCCTCGACCAGGGACCGGGAAACAATCCCCTGGGTAAAGATGACCAATATCAAAACGGGCGATGTTCAGATATTCCAGGATACGGAAAACGTGGTGGATAAGAAATCGCTCGATACCCTCGAACACAGGATCATGGACTGCATGGATTGCCACAATCGTCCTTCCCACTCCTATAAATCCGCCATGGTTTATACCGACAACGCCATGATCTCCGGGGCCGTCCCCAAGGATCTGCCCTTTATCAAAAAGGTTGCGATGAACGTTCTGAAAGGACCCTTTACCAACAAGGACTCAGCCCTCAGGTACATAAGCGACAGCATTACCAACTTCTATAGAATGGGATATCCTTCGATCTACGCGGAAAAGAAGGCATCGGTAGAAAAGGCCATCAAGGGGATCCAGGATGAATTCGTGTTGAATGTTTTCCCTTATATGCGGGTCTCTGCTTCGAGCTACCTGAACCACATCGGCCATCTTGAGTCCGACGGCTGTTTCCGTTGCCACTCAGGAAAGCACAAGAGCGACAAGGGGAAGATCATCTCCAAGGATTGCAACATGTGCCATACGATTGTTGCCCAGGGTTCGTCCTCCAACATGCAATATACCACGATGGACAAGGAGATGGAGTTCGTCCACCCGATCGACGTGAAAGACAACTGGAAAACCTATTTCTGTACCGAGTGTCACAGGATTCTTTATCCTTAGCACTCGTCACTCTTAAATCGTCACTCGTCACTCAATTATAAGTTTTCCGCTTCTGACGATTTTCGAATTCCTCAACTTAATCAGATAGATCCCTGCCGGCAGATCCTCTGTATTCAGTTGTATTTTCGTGCCGGTGACTTTCCGTTGCAGGATCTCCTGCCCGAAAAGGTTGACCAGGGAGAGATCCCATACTGTGCCATGTACACGGGTTTCGATGGTTATAGCATCCCTGGCAGGATTCGGGTAAATTGTAATTCTTGAATTTTCCGTATCGCTGTCCGGCAGGGAAACATGGATATCACCGAGAGCCCGTTTCCAGATCCCGCTTCCAAAAGTGCCGGCGAAGATCGTGTCATTAAGAAGAGCAAGCGAACCGGTATTAAGATTTTTAAGTCCGTCGTTGCATGGATGCCAGTTTTGCCCGAAATCTTTTGTACCGAAGATACCATATTGAGTAGAGATATAAAGGGTGTTTCCTGAGGAGACAAACCCCCGGATCCGGCTATCAGAAGTCAAGCCATTTCCGGCAAAGGTCCAGTACTCACCCTCGTTTAAAGTCACGTACATCCCCACGAACTCAATGAAAACAAACAGGGCACTGTCGCAGAAGGCGTAGGCTTGGGGGGACCTGTAGTCTGGAAGACCCTGGTTAACGAGTTGCCAGTTCAGGTCATCGCCGAGCTTTAAAGTCTGGGCGAAACCACAGGCCGCAGCATAGGGTACCGATTTAAAAACAGTCAGATTATACATGGAGTTGCAATATTGGGGGGGGATGGTGATATCGGTCCAGCTTTGCCCCATATCACTGGTAAAAAAACACAACTCATCCTCGTATGCATATAGCTTGCCATTGTTTCCGTGAATGGAATAAGGATCGTCCCTGGCAAAGGGGACCTCTCCGGCAAGGTGTTGCCAGGTTGACCCTTCGTTGGTGGAGTAAAGGATAAAGGGAATATCGTAGGGCCAGTAAGTGGTGTCGTTTTCGACCGAGAGGAAGAGGGTGTCGCCCATGGTCATAACAGATCCGAACAGTTCATATTCCACGAGAGGTGAGATATTATCCCATATTCCGGCCAGGTTGAGCCGGTATACTTTTTCTTCATTACAGGCGAAAAGAGTCTGATCTGTGGCTGCCGCCGCCCGGATATAGGAGCAAATAAGCCCGTGGTTGTTTGCCACCCACTGCGTATCCTGGAGGAAAAAAAATCCATCGCGGCTTGTTCCGCACACAAGGGTGGAATCATATATTGCAAGTGTTGTGACCGAAAGATCAGTAAGCCCTGAAATGACTGTGGCCCAGGTCATCCCATTATCAGCCGAGCGATAAATGCCGGAGCCTGCAGTGGCGAGAAAGAGATCAGTCAAACTCCTTAAAAAACTCGTGATCCTGAAAGAACCCGTAAAGATCAGGTTCCAGTGCTCTCCGAAGTCGGTACTACGGAAGAGATTGGAGTTTATTGCAGTGTAAAGTGTGTCGTCGATGGCCTCTATCATGGTAACGGGTAAGGAGGGGAGGCCATCATTCATTTCAATCCAGTTGCCGGAATTCCCGTTACGCCTGAAGATCCCATGGTCGGTGCCGCAGAAGATAAACCCGCCTGTAACATTGAGAGCCGTAACATTTGTAATGTAGTAAAACCCTCCCCCCCAGGGGTCATAAACTGTATCGGTGGGCAACCCGTTGTTTTGCTCTTCCCAGGATGATCCGAAATCATCTGAAACCATAAATCCCAGGGCCTCGGTGCCGGCCAGCAGGGCTGTATCGGTATGGGCAAGCGCCTGTACCTGCAGATCATTAACCTCGGCAGCCGGAATATCTGGTGAAGATAGATCGAACTGTTTTATTCCTCCATAAAATGTTCCTGCAAAAAGCGTGTCCCCTTTTAGGGTATAACAGGTCAGGTGATAAGGTGAATTCACTACCCACCGGTCTGCCATGTCGTTCCTTGTAAAAGTACCGCAATCCGCGCCGGTCATTATTAAACCGTTTTGCACAATGATGGCGGTGACTTCAGTATTTCCGTAAGGTCCGTCAGTCTGCACCCACTGGGCCCTGCATTCAATAACCAATGGCAACAAACAGGACAGAAGAAGGAAGATGGTATTTGGTTTCATAAGGTCATTGGAAATTGGTATTAGGGTGAACAGGAAATGTTTTATAATAACAAAAATACTAAGAATTAATGCAGGAATGCAGTTTTTAGTCCGCAGTCCGCAGTCTTCAGTCTTCAGTCTGCAAATTCATCAACATCACTTCATCACTGCGTCACAATTTCATCACAGTATTATTACACAAATCACCAATTTTCATTGACTTGTCCGTATTGTAACCAAATGACTAATTTTTTCTCCCCAAACCATAATAATTCCGCCACTTTTCAGTTATAATTAAACCGATTCTATTTTTTTATAAATTTGCACCCTAATTTTGGGCTTATGTTCCTTAATTCAGATAAATTCATGGGGGAGGGGTTGACTTATGACGATGTGCTGCTTGTACCAGCCTATTCGAAGGTTTTACCCCGCGAGGTGAATGTGGACACCAGACTTACCAGAAATATTAAACTGAATATTCCCATCGTTTCTGCTGCCATGGATACCGTCACCGAATCGGGTATGGCTATCGCCATGGCCCAGGAGGGAGGGATCGGCGTGCTTCACAAGAACATGTCGATTGAGGCACAGGCGATACATGTGCGCAAGGTCAAAAGGGCCGAGAACGGCACCATCCTTGACCCTGTCACCCTGCATGAGGATGCCTTGGTGAACGAGGCCCTTGCGATGATGAAGGAGCACTCAATCGGCGGCATCCCCGTTATCAACGAAAATCATGAACTGGTCGGGATCGTTACCAACCGCGACCTGAGGTTTGAACGCGACCTGATGCGGCCTGTCTCCGAAGTGATGACACGCAAGGTGATCACCATCAGTGAATTTACGGGTTTTGAAAAGGCAGAAGCCATACTCCAGCAGCACAAGATCGAAAAGCTGCCGGTGGTTGATAAGAAGAACAAGCTCGTTGGGTTGATCACTTATAAGGATATTATCAAGATCAAGGCCAGGCCAAACGCCTGTAAGGATAACCTCGGACGACTGCGTGTTGCAGCTGCCGTTGGTGTTGCGGGCGATACACTCGACAGGGTGGCTGCCCTTGTAAGGGAGGGGGTTGACGCTATTGTCATCGACACGGCGCATGGTCACTCCTTCTACGTGATCGAAATGGCAAAAAAAGTTAAAACAGCTTTTCCCAATGTCGACCTGATCGTAGGGAATATCGGTACGGCAGAAGCTGCGAAAGATCTTGCCGCAGTCGGTGTCGACGCCGTCAAGGTCGGGATCGGGCCCGGTTCCATCTGTACAACGCGCATCATTGCCGGGATCGGTATCCCGCAACTCTCGGCGATCTACAATGTGTCTGAAGCGCTCAGGGGAACAGGTATTCCTGCCATTGCCGACGGGGGCATCCGTTATACGGGCGATATCGTGAAGGCGCTTGCAGCCGGAGCCCACTCAATCATGGCTGGCTCGCTCTTTGCCGGTGTGGACGAATCACCCGGTCAGACGATCATATTCGAAGGGAGAAAATTCAAGACCTACCGCGGCATGGGATCGATCGAGGCCATGCAGATGGGTTCGAAAGACCGTTACTTCCAGGATGTTGAGGAAGATATTAAGAAACTTGTCCCGGAAGGGATTGTCGGAAGGGTACCTTACAAGGGAAGTCTATCCGAGGTTATTTACCAGATGGTAGGAGGTTTGAGATCAGGGATGGGCTACACAGGTTCCGCCACGATCGATGAACTCCAGAAAGCCAAATTCATGAAGATCACTTCGGCAGGCGTTACCGAAAGTCATCCGCACGATGTAACGATCATCAGTGAAGCGCCCAATTACAGCAGGTAATCAAAATTATCAGACGATAAATCAAAATAAAACAGAGACTATGAATCGCTTGAAATCACAACTTTTAGTGTTATTAGTTATTGCTTTTGCAGTACCGGTCATTGCCCAGGTAAATAATAATGAAACCCTTATGACCATTGCGGGGAAAAAGGTGACCGTTGGGGAATTCCTTACCATCTACCAGAAGAATAACGGGAACAAGGATAAGACAGAGGGGAAAAGCAATTTCATCGACAGGAAATCCCTCGATGAGTACCTTGATCTTTTCATCAATTTTAAACTGAAGGTTAAGGAAGCGGAGGAGCTTGGACTCGACACCCTCACCTCCTTCCGTAATGAACTGAACGGCTACCGCGACCAGCTTGCCAAACCTTACTTTACAGATGAGGCAACACTCGACAACCTCCTGACCGAGGCCTGGGAGCGTTCGAAATATGATATCAGGGCCAGCCACATTTTTTTCCGCCTGAAACAAGATGCCCTTCCTGCCGACACCCTTGCCGCTTACAACAAGGCCATCAAGATAAGTGAACGTGCTACGAACGGAGAGATGTTTGAGAAACTTGCTGTTACCTACTCAGAAGATCCTTCGGCAAAAGACCGGGAAGCCAACCAGCAGCATCCCCTTATTAAGGGTAACATGGGCGACCTGGGATTCTTTACCGTTTTTGATATGGTTTACGCTTTTGAAAATGCCGCTTACACTACTCCTGTCGGCAAGGTTTCCGGCATTGTCCGTACCGATTACGGTTACCATATCATCAAGGTAACTGAAAAGAGACCAGCCTTCGGAAAGGTGGTTGTGGCCCATATTTTCCTGGCCCTTCCCAAGGCAGCAAAGACCGAGGATTCCCTGCGCGTGAAACTGCGGATTGATTCGATCTACCAGAAACTGAAGAATGGAGCAAAGTTCGAAGATCTCGTAAAACAATATTCAGAGGATAAGGGTTCTGCCGCAAAGGGGGGAGTGCTTCCCAAATTCGGCGTGAATCGGATGGTTCCTGAGTTCATCGATGCGATCTACACTCTCTCCAACGTAGGAGATTACTCCAAGCCCACACTTACCCCTTATGGCTGGCACATCATCAAGCTGGTCGAAAGGAAAACCCCGGGAGCCCTGGCTGAGGAGAAGACCGAACTGAAACAGAAGGTAGTCAAGGATTCGCGCGGGAACCTTCCCAAAGAGGTGGTCATGAAAAAAATCCGTAAGGAATATAGCCTTACCGAATATCCTGAGGCCAAAGCAGAGTTCTATAAGATCGTGACCGACACCATCTTCTTTGGGAAATGGGATGCCGCCGTTGCCAGGGATATGGTCAAACCATTGTTCAAGATCGGGACCCTGACTGTCAGACAGAAGGAGTTTGCCGATTACCTGGCCTCCAAACAACGGAAACGCGACAAGGAACCCATCGAACTGTTTGTAAACAAAATGTATAGTGAATTTCTGGATGATAACCTGATCAAGTGGGAAAACAGCCATCTCGAGCAGAAGTATCCTGAATTCAAAGCACTGATGGGTGAGTACCGCGACGGTATCCTTCTCTTTGACCTTACCGATAAAAAAGTCTGGTCAAAGGCGGTGAAGGACACAACGGGCCTCAAGGAATTCTATGAAAAGAACAAGTCAAATTACATGTGGGATACCCGTGTTGACGCTTCTATTTATACCCTGAAGAAAGAGGGAAACCCTGATAAGGTGAAGAACTTCATCACATCGGGACTTTCCGATACCGACCTGCTGAAGGAGATCAATACTGATTCGCTTAAGCTCCTTTCGATAGAAAACGGGAAATTCTCCAAGCACGACAACAAACTCATCGACGGTGTAGCATGGCAGCCGGGATTCTCAAAAGATATGACTTCCGATTCCGCCACTGTTTTCATCTATATCCGGAGTGTCCTGAAACCGGAACCCAAAGCGCTCAGTGAAGCCCGCGGACTTATTACCGCCGACTATCAGAATTTCCTTGAGAAAGAGTGGATCAGGTCGCTGAGGGAAAAATACAAAGTGGTCGTCAATCGGGAAGTTCTGGCCAAAATCAAGTAGAGGATTGTACGTTGAAAAAACTCCTGATCTTTTTGCTGGTTATCCTGGCCTCATGCTCATACTTCAAAAAAAAAACGGAGCGGGTGGTAGCGAGGATTCTGGATGAATACCTGTATGAGTCCGACCTCAGGGGTGTGATACCCCCGGGGACCAGCGCCAAAGACAGCGTTACCCTTACCAAAAATTATATTGACAACTGGATCAGGCAGAACCTGGTGATCCGGCAGGCGGAGAACAACCTGACCAGCGAAGAGATGGATTTTTCCAGGCAGCTTGAGAATTACAAGGAGGCCCTGATCATCTTCGAATATGAGAATGCACTGGTGAAACAGAAACTCGATACGCTCATCACCGAAGAGGAGATTGAGACCTACTACGACGCGAACCAGAACAACTTCCTGCTGAAAGACAACATCGTTCAGATCCAGTATGTGAAACTCCCGCTGAAATCGGCTTACACCAGGCAGATCAAGAAACTCCTGGTATCTGACAGGCCGGAGGATAAAGTGAAATTGCCCGATCTGTGTGAGAAATATGCAACCGATTACTTCCTCGATGACCAGAACTGGCTCTTTTTTGGCGATCTCCTCAAACAGATCCCCATCAAAACATATAACCGGGAGGAGTTTCTGAAAAATCGCAGGGAACTGGAATACCAGGATTCCCTTTTCGTTTACCTGGTGAGATTCAAGGATTTTAAGATCAAGGAGAGCGTCTCCCCGCTTAGTCTTGAGAAGCCCCGTATCCGCGATATTATCCTTAACAAGCGGAAGATGGAGCTGATCAGCCGGATGCAGGAGGATATTTATCAGAAAGCGCTGAAGAAAAACGAATTTGAGATTTATTAACCGGGAGTGATCCCGAATGCTGAATTTATGAAGTTCCTGAGAAACATTGTTTACCTGATCATTTTGGTCCTGGTTGTTCCTGCGAGCGCCTGGGCCCAGCCAGCAAGGGATTCGGTCATTGACGGGCTGGTGGCTGTGGTCGGGGGTAACATCATCCTGAAATCAGATATCGAAGGCCAGTATTTCCAGATCCGAAGCCAGGGGAATATACAGGGAACATCCTCAGGTCTGAAGTGCCAGCTACTTGAAGATCTTCTAGTCCAGAAACTGATCCTTCACCAGGCCCAGGTCGACAGCGTAAAAGTTACCGACGAAATGGTGGAGGGAGAGATGGACCGGAGGATGCGCTACTTTATCTCCCAGGCCGGTTCACCTGAAAGGCTGGAGGAGCATTTCCAGAAAACGCTCGTGGAGATCAAGGCGGAATTACGTGATGTGGTGCGGGAACAACTGCTGGTGAAAAGCGAGAATGAGAGGATCATGAAGGACATTACAATAACTCCTTCCGAAGTGAAGGCCTTTTTCAAGAGGCTTCCCAAGGACAGCATTCCCGAGATGAGTTCTGAGATGGAGGTCGGAATGATCGTGAAGATCCCATCGATCGGTGATGAGGAAAAGCAGGTTGTCAAAACAAAACTGAAAAGTTTTAAGGACAGGATCACAAAGGGCGATGATTTCAGCACCCTCGCAGTGATGTATTCCGAAGATCCCGGTTCCTCCAAACAGGGCGGTGAACTCGGAATGTTCAAACGGGGAGATATGCGGCCTGAATTTGAGGCGGCTGCCTTTAAACTGAAACCGGGAGAAGTGTCGGATATCGTTGAAACGGAGGATGGGTTCCACCTGATACAGATGATCGAACGCCGGGGTGAATATATCAATGTCCGGCATATACTGCTTCAGCCGCAGGTTTCTTTATATAACCTGAACAAGGCAAAGCAGAGTCTGGATTCAGTAGCGACACTTATCGATACAAAGAAACTTACTTTTGAGCAGGCCGTACTGAAACATTCCGACGATCCGGGGAAGATCAACGGCGGACTCATGGTCAACCAGATGATAGGAGGTACCCGGTTCGAGGCAAGTCAGCTCGACCCCAAGGTCGCCTTCATCGTCGACAAACTGAAGGTAGGCGAGATCTCCGCCCCGGTCCTGATGAAGACCGACCGCGGAAAGCAGGAATACAGGCTCTATTACCTGAAACTACGCACCAAGCCCCACAAGGCTAACCTGAGTGATGATTATGCGAAGATCCAGCAGATGTCCCTGGAGAAAAAACAGCTGGAGGCCATGAACGACTGGATCACGCGGAAAGTGGAGAGTTCCTATGTCAACATCATCGGAGATTACAGGAATTGTACTTTTAAAAGAAAATGGGTTAGAAATTAAACCGCGAGGATATATGCACTATTCCAGTGATGTTGAAGCTGTTGATGCCCTTGTCAGAAAATATTCTCTTCTGAAGTCCGAGATCGCAAAGGTGATTGTTGGTCAGGATGAAGTCATCAAAAACCTGCTGATCTCCATATTCTGCAAGGGTCATTGTTTACTTGTTGGCGTCCCCGGACTGGCCAAGACGTTGATGGTTAATACCATCTCAAAAGCATTGGGACTCAGTTACAGCAGGATCCAGTTCACACCCGACCTGATGCCTTCCGACATCATTGGAACAGAGATTCTTGATGAGGCGCGCAAATTCAGGTTTATTAAGGGACCGGTTTTTGCCAACATCATTCTTGCCGATGAGATTAACCGGACACCACCAAAGACCCAGTCAGCCCTTCTGGAGGCCATGCAGGAGAAGGCGGTAACCGTTGCTGGGACCACCTACCACCTCGAGGAACCGTTCTTTGTGCTGGCCACCCAGAACCCGATCGAACACGAAGGAACTTATCCACTGCCGGAGGCACAACTCGACCGCTTTATGTTCAACCTCTGGCTCGATTATCCTTCGGGCGATGAGGAGATTCAGATCGTAAAGGCGACCACGACCG
Source organism: bacterium (assembly GCA_037131065.1). GTDB lineage: Bacteria > Bacteroidota > Bacteroidia > Bacteroidales > FEN-979 > JBAXRT01. Next base: position 16,656 of record JBAXRT010000001.1, read on the forward strand.
AAAAATCCATCACGCCGGAGATAGTAGTATCGGCAGAAGAGATCCTCTTCTTTCAGAACCTCATCAGAAAGATCCCTGTCCCAGATAATGTTTACCATTATGCAGTCAGCCTGGTCGGACACACCAGGCCGCAGGCGGATGGACCCGATAGCTGGGCTAAAAGGTACCTCACATGGGGTGCCGGACCACGGGCCTCCCAGTACCTTATCCTTGGCGCCAAATGCAACGCCGTCATTAATGGAAAATATTCCCCCGATAAGGAAGATGTGAGGGCAGTTGCAAAACCCGTGCTCCGCCACAGAATTGTGAGGAACTATAAGGCCGAAGCTGAGGGGATCCAGCCTGATCATATCATTGAACACTTTTTATCCTGAAGTTTAATAGTTTTGTGCCACTTTTTTTGTTCGGGACAACCTGCGGAATTGTTATTGAATTATTTTCGTACATCTCTTAAATCAGACGTGTGATGAATTCAAGAACAGAGAGGATCTTATCCTTTTTCGCACTGCTGTTATTTGGCTTGTCTTTTTTTCCGGGCTGTGGACATCGCAACGATACCCCGGGATCCGCTAAGGATACCCTCCGTGGCAAGATCACCATTTCAGGTGCTTTTGCTTTATATCCCATTACTGTGAAATGGGCGGAGGAGTACCAGAACCTTCACCCGAGGGTAACCATCAATGTCTCAGCCGGCGGCGCAGGAAAAGGGATGGCAGATGCCCTTACCAGGATGGTCGACCTGGGCATGTTCTCCAAAGCCGTCAGTCCCGAGGAACAGGCCAAGGGCGCCTGGTGGGTTGGGGTATGCAAGGATGCTGTTTTGCCCACTGTCAATGCTGACAACCCGGTATTACCAATCCTGAAAACAAAGGGGATGACCCGCCAGCAGTTCTACGATATTTTCATCACGGGTTCTATAAAGACCTGGGGAGAGGCTGCAGGAACCAGCGACAGGACAGAGGTCCAGGCCTTTACCCGATCTGATGCCTGCGGCGCTGCCGATATGTGGGCAAAATACCTCAAAAACAATAAACAGGAGGATCTCCTTGGTCTCGGACTCAACGGTGACCCTGGAGTTGCCGATGCCGTCAGAAAAAACAGGGAGGGGATTGGTTTCAATAACCTGAATTTTGTTTATGATATGCAGAACCGTAAGAAATACCAGGGCCTTGAAGTGATACCGATCGACCTGAATGAGAATGGGAAGATCGATCCTGAGGAGAACTTTTACGGCACCCTCGATGAGGTGATGAAAGCCATCAACGGCGGGAAATATCCCTCCCCGCCAGCCAGGGAACTTTTCATGGTATCGAAGGGAAAACCCTCTAGTAAACTTGTGCTTAATTTCCTCAACTGGATCCTTACCGATGGTCAGAAATATATTATGGAAGCTGGCTACGTTCAGATTCCTGATACAAGGATCCAGGCCGAACTGAAAAAAGTTGCCTTTTAATCCAGTTTTATTACCTTTGGATTATGTACCTCCTGAACCGGCAGCAGCGGCATGGTGTCAATAATACATGGATGATCGTCAGTCTCCTGATCATCGCTTTCCTGCCCTTTCTTTTATTTACCGGATTGTACATGAAGTCTTTCATGCTGCTGCGTGATTACCCTATCACTGACCTCCTCTTTTCGAAGGAATGGCGCCCTTCAAGCGGTAAGTTCGGGTTCTATCCCTTCATCATCGGATCGATATGGGTAACGCTGCTGGCTATGATTATCTCCGGCCCCATCTGTCTTCTTACCGCCATCTATGTGACACAATACACGAAAAAGTATTTCCTGCGCATCATGCACCCGGCCATCGATATACTTGCAGGGATCCCATCGGTTGTTTATGGAGTATGGGGACTGCTCGTTATCGTACCCTTCATCTCCCGTTATCTTGGTCCCTGGTTCGGGGTTGAAACCATGGGATACAGCATACTGGCTGGAGCCTTCGTCCTGGCGATCATGATCATACCGTTCATTTTGAATATCCTGATCGAAGTATTCAGGTCAGTCCCGGCCGAGCTCAAGGAGGCCTCCCTCTCGCTTGGAGCAACGGAATGGCAAACGGTGAAACATGTACTGCTAAAGAAATCCCTTCCTGGCATTATTGCCGCCTTCGGGTTCGGGCTTGCCCGGGCTTTCGGGGAGACGATGGCTGTTCTGATGGTGGTGGGGAATGTGGTGAAATTGCCGAAAAGCGTTTTTGATCCGGGTTACACCTTACCTGCCCTGATCGCTAACAACTACGGGGAGATGCTCTCGATCCCGAGATATGACTCAGCCCTTATGTTCGCTGCACTTATCCTTTTGGCCGTCTCTCTCTTTTTTAACCTCGTCATGCACTTTTTTATTGTAAAGTATAACAAATACTGACCTTTGCGACGGATCCATAAAATAGAAGAGCGTTTTTTCAAGATCCTGATGATCCTGTCCACTTACTTCATCCTTGCAATTCTTGCCATCATCATCTATTCCGTTTTTGAAAAAGGTCTGAAAGCCATTTCATGGGAGGTGCTCACAACCATACCGAAAGGAGGATATTACTACGGGAGGGGAGGCGGGATACTGAACGCCATTCTCGGGTCGCTCACCCTTGCCTTTGCCTCGACCATCCTTGCTTTCCTGATTGCCCTGCCGGTTGCCCTCTATATCAATGTGTTCCTGGTTAGGAAAAAGAAACTGGTGAATCTTCTACGTTTTATCCTCGACCTGATCTGGGGGATCCCATCCATTGTCTACGGAGCCTTCGGATTTTCCATGATGATTTTCCTTGGATTGCAGACCTCCCTTCTCGCAGGGATCCTGACAGTGACCCTCTTCATTCTGCCCATCATGATCCGTTCCATGGATGAGATATTGAGAATGGTTCCCATCGGGCTGGCAGAGGCTACCTATTCTCTGGGATCCAACAAGTCGGAAACAGCCTTCAAGGTTTTTACACGTCAATCGGTTTCGGGGATCATCACGGCCATTCTCCTCTCCTTCGGAAGGGCGATCGGCGATGCAGCCTCCGTACTCTTTACTGCGGGGTACACCGATAACCTTCCGAACTCACTCATGGAACCAGTGGCAACCCTGCCTTTGTCGATCTTCTTCCAGCTCGCTTCCCCTGTGCCGGAAGTTCAGAACCGGGCCTATGCCTCCGCACTAGTCCTTACGCTGATCATCCTGGTAGTCAGCCTCTTTTCTCGGGGACTTGGGAAAAGATATCATAAAACGAAGATTAATTTTTAACTAATTCCGGATGGACAGCAATACCAAAATACTGATCAGCAATCTCAATGTAAATGCCGGAAAGACTGCCATTCTGAAAAACATCAACATAGAGATTCCGAAGAACAAGATAACCGTGATCCTCGGTCCTTCGGGGTGCGGCAAGACCACCCTCCTTAAATGCATGAACCGCCTTACCGACCTATATCCGGAACTGAAGGTGACCGGTGAGATTTACATTGATGACCAGAATATCCTGGATCAAAAGGCTGACATTTATCAGCTCAGGCAACACATGGGCCTCCTTTCGCAACGGCCATACCCGTTGCCGATGACTATTTATAATAACATTGCCTATGCCTTGAAACTCCGTGGAGTCCATAAAAGAAGGGACCTTCATAAGCTGGTCATCGATTACCTTAAGAAAGCAAGTCTGTATGAGGAGGTCCGCAACAGACTCCGTGAACCGGCTTCAAGGCTTTCTATCGGCCAGCAACAGCGTTTGTGCCTCGCACGCGGACTGGCCGTCGATCCGGAGATTATCCTTGCCGATGAACCAACCTCGGCCCTTGATCCCATTTCCAGCCAGTTCATCGAGAAAACCTTCCTGAAGCTAAAGGAGGACTACACGATTGTTCTGGTAACCCATGTTCTCAGGCAGGCCAGGCGCATTGCCGATAACGTGGTCTTTATATACATGGGTGAGATCATCGAGCAGGGTGATGCTCGCCAGGTTCTTGAAAATCCGAAACAGGAAAAGACAATCCAGTACCTTGGAGGTTCTTTCAACTAGACAGCCTTCCCTGCCAGGTTTGCTGCCTCTCCAGCTCCTTTTCTATCAGCCTTAACACTGCGTCGTAGCGGATCAGTCCCCATGCGCTCTCATGAAGCAGCCGGGGAGGAACCTCCCCCGAAAATCGTTCAATAACCACCGCCGGGTTAAGATGCTCAATAAAGGAGATGATAAACCGGATATAATCTTCCAGAGTGAAGAGATGAAAATCAGCGGGGTTCTCCAGAAACTCTTTCTCCAATTTGGTTCTTTTAACGATCTGAAGCTGGTGAAATTTGATGGTATCGACCGGCAGGGTTGATATGGTTGCTGCTTCGTCGCTCATTTCATCAAGACTTTCACCCGGCAACCCGAATATGAAGTGAGCCCCTGTCCTGATTCCCAGCCGGTGGCTCTTTTCAATCACCTCGCGGCTCAGGGCAAAATCATGACCCCGGTTGATCCTGTGGAGGGTCCGGTCGTAACACGACTCCACACCATATTCAACCTGGATGAAATATCGTTGTGAGAGTTCTGCAAGGTATTCCAGCTTTTCATCATCCACACAATCGGGCCGGGTCCCGATCACCAGTCCGACAACGCCGGGAAAGGAGAGCGCCTCAGTATAGAGCCTCCTCAGGTCGGAAAGTGGAGCATAGGTATTGGAGTAAGGCTGGAAATAGACCAGGAATTTCCTGGCCCTGCGGTAACGAACTGCATGAAACTCAATCCCCTTCGCAATCTGTTCGTGAAGGGGCTCCTTCGGGTTGCAATAGGAGGGGTTGAAGGCATCGTTGTCGCAGTAGGTGCATCCACCGGTGCTCTTTGAACCATCGCGGTTCGGACATGTAAAACCGGCGTCAACGACAACTTTCTGAATTCTTCCGCCGAAAGTTTTCCTTACATATTCCGTGTAGGAATTGAACCTGCGATTATGTCCCCAAACAAACGGTTCTTCCTTCAAAATTCGTTGTTCAATATTAAAAAAAATCCGGCGAAGGATTGCTTCGCCGGACAAAGATAACAAGGATCGGTGATCTTTTATTTGGTTGCGGCCTCCAGGCGTTTCATGATTGAGAAAATGAATACTGCAGAAAGGATGCAGCAAACGATGAAAATCGACCACAATTGCCAGAGATCAAGTACTCCCCAGAATTTACTTCCAACAAAGAGGAACTTGTTCCCGACTGCGGTTGCCAGCAGCCAGCCTCCCTGCATCAATCCCTGGAATCTAGGGGGGGCCACTTTTGAAACAAAGGATAAACCCATAGGGCTCAGGAACAGTTCGGCGATGGTCAGTACAAGATAGCCGCTGATAAGCCAGTAGGGCACAACCCGCGAAGAATCTGGCACCGGGTTGTATTTTGTTGCCCCTGTAGCATCAACATATTGCAGTTCATGGGGAGAGACAAGGCCGATGGAAGCCACAAGGACGATCATGAAACCGATGGCTGCAATGATCATCCCGATCCCGATCTTCTTGGGTGCCGATGGTTCAAGGTTCTTCTTGTTGAGCCATGCAAAAACTCCCATGACCGGGAAGGTCAGCGATACGATAAAGAGTGGGTTGAACGACTGGAATACTTCAGGTGCGATAGGATTGCTTGAATTGGCCTGTGTAATAAAATAATAACACAAAGCACCAAGTCCGAGGAACATTGCTGCACCGACCAGTCTCTGAGTCATGTTTTTCCTGAAAATCATTACGAAACCTGCAACAGCACCGATAAATACCAGGATCGATTCAAGATTGAAGAAAATGTTGGTAAAGGCACCGACCTCCTTCACGGTATAATCACGGGCAAAGAAGGTAAGGGTCAGCCCGTTCTGGTGAAACGACATCCAGAAGAAAATAACAACCACGAAAACCATGATGAGGGAGGTCACCCTCGGCCGCTCCTCCTTCGTGGAGACCTGTAACATGATGGCGATAAAGCCGATAAAGAGCCCCACTGCGGCTCCCAGGGCTGCGGCATCTTTCACAGTATTCCTGAGCAGGAAATAAAAAATCACTGAGGTGGTGATCATCAATCCGCCACCCAGAAGGAAACTGGCGATATTGGTGTTAGCTTTTGGTTTATCTGAAGCTGCATTTTTTATCTTCTCAACACTGGGAAGCAATTTATTAAATATGATGTATACAAGCAAGGAAACCACCATGGCACCGGCGGCGATCCCGAAGGCGTAGTTGTATCCTCTTGAGAAGGCATCGAGATAGTGCTGGGCGAAACCGGTCAGATCTGCAACGCTGGTTCCACTTACTTTATCTGCCAGTTCCTGGAACTTGGAAACGTCCTGCAACGTTCCCTTCTGATATGCATGACACATGGCAGGAAGACTTCCGTCGTGAAGGAATCCCTGGGTCTTCAGGAACCAGTTCCTGATCCCGGTGGCAACGAACGGAGCAAAAAAGGCGCCGATGTTGATCCCCATGTAAAAGATCATGAAGGCTGAGTCGCGGACTTTTGAATATTTCGGATCATCATAAAGCTGTCCGACGACCGCCTGCAAATTGCCTTTGAACAGCCCGTTCCCGAAAGCAATGGTGAATAAGCCGATCAGGGTGATCGCCAGTGGGTTGCCCGGGAGGGCCATGATCACGTACCCGGCAAACATAACGATGATGCCTGCAAGAATAACGGTCTTGTACTTTCGTGAAGTATCAGCCAAAAGCCCGCCAACCAGGGCAAGGGCATAGATGCCAAAATAGAACCAGCTGTAGTAATTGCCTGCGTCTTCTTCTGAGAGACCATACCTGGCCTGGAGAAAAAGGACCAGGATTGCCATCATGGTGTAGAATCCGAAGCGTTCACCCATATTCGAGAAAAACGCCACGAAAAGTCCTTTGGGATGTCCTTTGAACATAATTGTCTTGATTTAGTGAATACTCATTATTCTGAGAGGGAAGTAAATTGCAAAAATAATCAAATTTGCATATGATCAAAATCCCGAGATCGTAAATCGTCTAATTCGTAAATGAATAGACGATGTAATAAATATAGAATTTGAACGTCTAACTCTCCGTATGAACCTCCAGGATTTTCAGAAAACGGTCTACCCTTTGAAAGATAAACTCTTCCGCTTTTCGAAACGATTGCTTGAGCGGACCGAAGAGGCGGAAGATATTGTCCAGGAGGTCTTCATCAGGTTATGGAACCGGCGTGAAAAACTGGATGAATACAGGAGCGTGGAGGCACTTGCGATGATAACAGCAAAAAACCTCTGCCTCGATAAACTGAGGACTCGGCGGTTTGCTTTAGAGAGCCTGGATGATAAGAAGAGTTATATCGACCGGATACCGGGGGAGACCAGGGCTGACCATTCAGACCTCATCCATGGGATACACCAGGCCATCCGCCAGCTTCCCGAACTGCAGCAGATGGTCATCCACCTTCGCGATATCGAGGAGTATGAGTTTGATCAGATCGCCGAGATGCTGGAGATGAATGAAAATGCAGTGAGGGTAAACTTGTCGAGGGCCAGGAAAAGGGTCCGTGAAATATTGACTAACGCCAAAGTATATGAATACCAGAGAAATTGAGAAACTGCTTGAAAGGTACGAGGAAGGACTGACCTCCATCCCCGAGGAAAAGCTGCTGAAGGAGTTCTTCAGTGGAAGCGATGTGCCTGAGCACCTCCGTCCCTACGCCTCCTTATTCAACTATTTCGACCAGTCAAAATCCGAAACGATTACCAATCCTGATTTCGATGTTAAAACGGACCATCTTCTTTCACACCCAAATCTAAAATCTGAAATCGTAAATCGTAAATCCATCCGTCACTCGTCACTCGTCATTCGTCATTCGTCACTCGTCACTCGTCACTATGCCTTGGGTATTGCCGCCTCTGTTCTTCTAATTGTCGGACTCTTCTTTACTTTCCGCCAGGACATTTTCAGAAAGAAAAACACGGTGACCTATACCGAACAGCAGGAACAGGCTTATGCCGAGGTCCAAAAGGCGCTTTATACGGTTTCTGCCAACTTAAACATTGGACTTGACCAGTTCCGGCGCCTCGAGCCGATCGGGAAAGCCGTTGACCAGGTACAAAAAATTTCAAAGTTCTATCAATACCAGCCCATCATTATTAACCCGGACACCCCCACAGTACGTCCATAAAATCCAACCAATCATGAAAAAGTCAGTTTTAAATTTTGCTATTATCGCATTCCTCTTCATCTCTTCTTTGGCGAATGCTCAAAGCCCGATCGATAAGGTTTTTGATAAATATGTCGGTCAGGATGGTTTTACTACGGTAAATATCTCCAAAGAGATGTTCCAGATGCTTCAACAAATGGCTGCAGGTTCAGCAAACGATTCCAGTGCAAGGGAGCTTAAGGCTATCGCTGACCAGCTCACCGGTCTGAAGGTCCTCAGTTTCAGCTTCGATTCAGCCAACGTTGTTAAAGCCGTTGCAGTATATAATGAATTTGCGGGCGTTTTCCCTGCCGGCACATACAAGGATCTGATGACGATCAACGAGGGCAGGGAGTATGTCAAGTTTATGACCAAACAGGAACCTTCAGGTAAAGTAACAGAAATGGTTATGCTTGCAAAAGATAAGCACGAAGTGACTGTTCTTAGCCTGACCGGCAACATCGACCTTGCCAATCTTTCGAAACTCTCCAAAGGAATGAATATTCATGGGATGGAGAACTTCCAGAAGATGAAACAGTCACATAAAAAATAGATTTTACGTTTTTGGTTAATCGGAGGGTACGATCAATTGTATCCTCCTTTTTTATAATCCGAGAAGGAGCTGTACCGACAGCTCATATTTTTTGTTTCCGGTAATCTCATCCAGTCCCGAACCCATCACATCCCGGTCGTGGTACTCTGTCATGGCACCCCTGATCCACCAGCTTAGATTCCGCGTGACCTTTCCGCTCACCAGAAGGCATATCCTGTAACCGTTCCCGAAAAAGGAGGGTACTGAATAACCAAGCAATACTTCGGGTTCATAGGTATAGATCCGTTGTGAATATCCAGGGATATTGAAAAAGGCATATCTCAGTACGAAACTTGCGGGGAACCTCTCCGGCTTGAGGCTGATATCCTGGTAAAAAAGATAACCTGAATGCCATCCTTCCGGACCACCCCTGGTCATATTTACCTCAAAACGGCTTCTCAGCAGGATGGCCGGAACAGGGTTCCAGGTTGCCATGAAACGAAGATTCTGCCTTCTGAATTCGCCCGTCTCAGGGATTACGGGAACATCACCAGGGGTGGAGATAGGTGATATGATATAAAAGAAACGAACCGAAAGAAGGAAGACCCGCGTGACCGGGCTCGTGGCCTGGATCCCGCATTCAAAACCATACGATGGACTGTTGATGCCATATTTCAGCCATGGGAAGCGATAGATATCAGCATAAGTGGCAAGGGATAATTTTGAGTGCAGCCCTGCGCTGATATTAAAATATAGTCCCTGCTCATTGACATTCATGCTTTGCTGGCCGAACGAGTTAGAAAAAAGGTTCTGATAGCCGGGTTGGTAATTCCTTACAAGACAGGTGATCTTTACCCTTGGATCGGGATCGGTCACAAGACCCGCCAGCCAGGCGATCCCGCCGTTGGCACTCCGGCTGATCTCTCCGAAAAGATATACCTTCCTCAGTTTTATCTGGTAGTCCATGCCAAAATTCGCATTCTCCTTACCATAAAGGGAGAAGAGTTTATACGGTTCATCCTGACGGGCAAGCAACCCGGACCATCGCAGATAATATCCCGTCAGCCCAATCCTGAAGAAATTTCCTGTAAAATTCACATTTCCCCCGGCGATCAGCTCGGATATGCTGTTCCTGTCCTCCAGTTCAGCCTCTGTCCGGTGCAGCCCGCTTGACTGCATGGAGCTCACTTCGACAGCTTCGCCGGTAACAGTGTCTGTAACTGTAATGTTGCCGTCGCGTCGGTGCCATGAGAAAAATCCCGTCACAGAGAAACGTTTGAACTGGGCCGTGGCAGCGATCCCCCGCAGGTAGTTGCCTTCCGACATGCTCAGCGTCCCCTTTACGCTGCCAGCCGTAATGCTTCCAGGCGTAAAACCCGGCATGGTTCCTCCCGAAAGCCCTGTTCCGAAAGTAAGCCCTTGTCCGAATCCGGCCCTGAAGTTGCCGATCACCAGGTTCTTCAGCCAACCGGTGTTGGTCAGGGAAATAAATCCCGAGTAAAAGTCCATCCCCATCGATTGAGCACCTCTAAAGAACTGCTCCCCCGGATCCTTTTCCCCGGCAAAACCAATCCGGAGCCGGTCGAAATAGGTGGCTGTATAACGGAAGTAGTATCGCTGAGGATAACCCGGGTAACCAACTGCCGGCTCCGAAGTCGCAGTGTCATGGATCACATACCCTTTACTCTTGGGAAAGATCTGCCCGTAGCGGAGCAACAGGTCATGCCGTGTAAGTTTCACGAGGTTCTTCGGTGTGATGGGAGGCGTTTTTGGTAAAGGTTTAATTATGATGTAAGGACCAATTGACCGGAGGAAGGTCGAATCAAATCCTGGGATGGCGGCCAGTTCATTCACCGACAGAATCTCGCCGTAATTTTTCCTGTAATCAAGGAAAAACCGCACTTTACGTTCGTCAAATCCCGGGATCTTTTTTAACTCCTCCGGATCTGCCAGGTTCAGGTTCACAGGGTTTGTTTCCCCCAGTCCGGCATCTTCCAGGATTTCGGAAACGTCAGTGATCTGTTCATCTCTCTCCAGCATCTTTTCGATCACATCTTCCACCTGCGATTGTGCGAAGAGGGGCAGGAGATGAATTAACAATCCGGTCAGAAATAAAATCCACCTCATTTCCGGCTGGTTTTGCCAAAATAGTAAGCGAGCGAGAGGGCGGGAGTGAAGCCCAGGACGGGCTGGTAACCACTGGAGAGATCAAGTTCCAGTCGTCCGAAGATCAGGCCGAATCCGAAAGTAAAGGTGGTGGGATTGGTGGCGATGCCGATCCTCGCTGCAACGGGGGTGCAGAACCTGTATTCGGCTCCGGCTTTGAACACCGGTCTGTTGACCAGGTCTTTCTCCAGTTCGATGAGCGCGAGAAAAGTAGTGGAGAAGGTATAGGAAAGTCCGAACCGGATTAGTGTGGGCAGGTACTCCCTGGGATTTGTCGTTAACAAGATCGGAACGGGATTGATCACCTGTAACCCAACGCTAAGACTGCGGGTTGCTTTGTAAAAAAGACCCACTTCAAACGAGACCAGGTTTTTGGTTCCATACCCTTCACCCACCTGGATCCTCAGGTAGTCAAGCTGAACGGCCGCTGCAAACGATTTTCCGAACTTCCTTGAAAAACTGATCCCGGCTTTGATCTCGCTGAAGCTGCCTGAGCCGAAATGGCTGGCGATAATTCCGATGTTCCCCGGTCTGAGCGGGATCGTTACTCCAATGATTTTGTACGAGAGTTCTTTGATCAGGTAGCGGTTCTCCACGCTGATCCCGGATCCGAAGTTTGTGGCAAAGCCATTGGCCGCCTGGTTGTTGTAAACCGACCAGAAATCAGTGATGCCGACGCAGGCCCTCCCCATGGACAACGATCTGCCCCCGGCAGGGAAGAACTCCCCGGCCGGTTTTGCCATCAAAGGAAGAACCAGGGGAATCAACAATAAAAAACATCTTCGCATATGCTTTTTATTGCTTAATCCGTTTTATGGGGAAAAGGTGATACTTGAATCTTAAGTAGTTTTTGTTTTTTGTATTTTTGATAAAAACCAAATCATATGATCACAACTGTCCTGCCATTCCTTGACGACCTGGTGAAGAACAACAACAGGGAATGGTTTCAGAAAAATAAACCACGCTACGAACAGGCAAAAAAGGATTTCGAATCGTTCCTTGGACTTGTCATCCCGGCCGTGGCGAAGCTCGATCCCAGTGTAAAGTTCATTGAACCGAAAGATTGCCTCTTCAGGATCTACCGCGACGTCCGCTTTTCAAAGGATAAGTCTCCCTACAAGACCAATTTCGGTGCTTTCATTGCCAAGGGCGGTCATAAAAGTCACGGACCGGGGTATTATATCCATCTGCAACCCGGCGGAGGATCTTTTCTTGCCGGCGGGATTTATATGCCTGAACCGGATATGATGAAAAAAATCAGGCAGGAGATCTATTACAATGTCGATGAACTAAAATCGATCCTGAAGGCAAAGGCGTTTAAAAAATATTTTGACGGGATCGATGACTGGGATAAACAGAAACTGCCTCCGCGGGAATTTCCGAAGGATTTTCCCGACATTGACCTTTTGAAGAACCGAAGCTTCACGGTCTCATCACCAATGACCGACAAGATGATCATGAGCGCCAAACTGTTCGACAATGTCCTGTCTGCCTTCAAAGCCATACAGCAATACAACTCATTCCTGAAAAGGGCAGTGGAAGGGTAGATTTAATTTCGTGATGGTCGAGATGTCCGTGATGGTCGATACGAACATTTCGAACATCTCGATCGTGACGATCATTACGCCTTCAGAATCTCCCGATCACGGTCTGTTTCCCTATGACCTTCTGGTTCAGGGTGACTTCGAGTTTGGTGCCGACTGGTAGAAGGAGGTCAACGCGGGAACCGAATTTGATGAAACCGAGCTCTTCGCCCTGGGTGACGGGTTCCCCGACTTTCGGATAACATTTAATGCGGCGGGCAACTGCGCCGGCAATCTGGCGGATCAGCACCGTTTGCTTGTTTGGCGTCTGGATCACCGTAGTGGCCCTCTCGTTTTCAAGTGATGCTTTCGGGTTGAATGCCACCATGTGCTTCCCGGGATGATAGTAGTAGTACTTGATCTCGCCATGGACCGGGAACCAGTTCACATGAACGTTCGTGGCTGACATAAAGATCGAGACCTGGATGCGTTCATCCTTGAAGTATTCCGGTTCGATCGTTTTTTCAATCACCACGATCTTGCCGTCGGCCGGACACAGGATGACATTCTCCCCGCCGTTCGTCTCGCGGTGGGGCGACCGGAAAAACCGGATGATCATGATGAAAAACCAGATCGCCAGGGTATAAAGGGTGTAATGGATCCAGGAATGTTCAGGAAAGATATGGTTGAAGCCAAGGAGTAAGGCTGCTTCGAAGAGGAAAACGATGATAATGGTCTTAAATCCTTCCCGGTGTATGGTCATCCTGTTTCAGATTGCGTTGCGCAAAAATAAATATAAAAATACAAACGGTGCAGAAATTAAAATGGTGTCGAACCGGTCGAGGATCCCCCCGTGTCCGGGCAGAATCGTGCCGGAATCCTTGATGTTGAGGCTTCTCTTGAACAACGATTCGACAAGGTCGCCCAGCGTCCCGAAAACCAGCACCAGGATTGTAATGGCGAACCAGTCGGCCATTTGTACCTCCGGGACCAGGAAGGAGAAGCCCAGGGCGGTAAGCAGCGCTACGACGGCGCCGGCAATGGTCCCTTCCCAAGTCTTTTTCGGGGATATCCGTTCAAAGAGCTTATGCTTCCCGTATTGCTTTCCGTAAAGGTAAGCTCCGGTATCGTAAAACCAGGTCAGAATGAAATAACCGGTGAGGATAGCCGGAAAACCAAGGAAATGAACCTTATCCGGCCCGTTCATCAGGTTCAGCAGCGAAAAAGGCAGTGCGATATAAAGGATTCCCAGGTTGGTCATCGCAACATTTACCAGCGGGGTGCTTTTTTTTCGGTAGATTTCAAAAATAAAAGTGAGGAAAAACAGGGGCAACGGAAAGATGAATGGAAGCAGGTTGATCCAGCCACGTGAAAAAGTGAAACTGACAAAATGAATCCAGACAATGCAAAGGTACAGGAGCGCTCCGGCGATGGTCCCGTAATACCGCTGGGGAGAGCAGCTTTCGGAAGAGATAAGCTGGTAGAATTCCCATAATCCGGCTACCGTGATCACAAAAAATATTCCTGCAACAAGCCCGTCATTCAGGTACAATGCAGCAAAGAGAATAAATACCATGGATAGACCGGTAATGGTCCTTGCCCAGAAATTATTCATTGGATTGAAATCGGTTGACGATTATTTTTGCCTTTAGGATATCATCCCTTTTTACATGAACTTCAATATCGCCGAAACTCAGGTATGAGGAGTCCTGCTTATTGATAACGATTGCCGGGATTTCTTCTGCTTCAAGCAGATCTTTCAGCATCTCTGCCTGGTACAACTGGGAGGTGCTGAATGCAGATTCCCAGTGTTCTTTATCGGGGTCACTTATCGAACGTAGCATCATCGATCAGGAATACATAAAATTCCTTTGGTCCATGGGCGCCCATAACGATCGTCTTTTCAATATCGGCGGTTCTGCTCGGGCCGGTGATCAAAGATATCATAGAGGGGAATTGATCCTGGTACTTTTTTCTGACATTCTGAAGCGCCTGCTTCAGGTCAGGGACAAGCTGAGAGATAAAACCAACAACCAGGTGGATTTCGGGATAAACCACGATCTTGCGGCCGGGGTTCATCTTTGTGGAGACCATCACGGATCCGGTCCTTGCGATAAGATACTCGCAGCCGGTAATCCCGATCCGGGCATCCAGGATATTGGCATGATCCGATTCAAATGGAATGCCTGCCAAACGGAGCAGTTGTTGGATTGCAGGGTCTCCGCAGAAAAGCAACGGCCAGTCCTTTTCGAGAATAAATGATTTTAGTATGCCAAGGAATTCATCATTGCTTTCACAGTAGACAAATTTTCCTGAGATTTTGATCAGCTCCTGTGCAAAGGCGACATCCAGTGGCTCGGTCATCCCGGTATAGATCGGCGATTCCTGGTCGAGAACAGGATATGGAGGACCCGTCTTTTCAATCAGGGCATCCCTTACCTTTTTCAGGACCTTTTCTCGCGAAGTGCTCTCTTCCATGAGGGGAGGATCAGTTAGATTCTTTTCCGGGAGATAGCTCCGGTTGTTCTTTTACTTGTTCTTCAATGGGAGTTGCAGGAGGTTGGGTTGACTCAGGGCGGTGGGCAGTTCCCGAGAGGTATTTTTTATCCTCTTCCTTATCCCATGGCCGTTTTCCGAAGATGGTCTCCAGGTCTTCCCTGAAGATGACTTCGCGCTCCAGGAGGAGGTTTGCCAGTTTTTCCAGCTTCTCTTTGTTTTCCAGGATGATCTTCTTAGCCCGGAGGTATGCCGATTCTATGATCTCCCTCACCTCGTGGTCGATCACCTCAGCGGTTTTTTCACTGTATGGCTTCTGGAATGCAAACTCATTCTGGCCGGAGGAATCGTAATAGCTTATATTCCCGATCTCCTTGTTGAGGCCGAAGTAAACCACCATGGCAAAGGCTTGTTTGGTCACCTTTTCCAGGTCGTTCAGTGCGCCGGTTGAAACTTTATCGAAATAGACCTCCTCAGATGCTCTTCCTGCAACGGCAGCGGTAATTTCATCATACATTTGTTCATAGGTCGTTATCTGACGTTCTTCCGGCAGGTACCAGGCAGCACCCAGGGCTTTGCCGCGAGGAACGATCGTGACTTTCACCAGCGGATGGGCATGTTCAAGCAGCCAGCTAACGGCGGCATGGCCTGATTCATGGTAAGCGATCACCTTCTTTTCGTGGGCTGAAATGATCTTGTTCCTTTTTTCCAGTCCGCCGATGATCCGGTCGATGGCATCCAGGAAATCCTGTTTCCCGATGATAATTTTGTTCTTCCGGGCAGCGATGAGGGCAGATTCATTGCAAACATTGGCAATGTCAGCGCCTGAAAAGCCGGGGGTCTGACGTGCCAGGAAATCGACATCCACCTGGTCATCCAGTTTTAAAGGTTTGATATGTACCTTAAAGATCGCCTTGCGCTCCTCAAGGTCCGGAAGTTCAATATAGATCTGGCGGTCGAACCGTCCTGCCCGCATAAGGGCCCGGTCGAGGATATCTGCACGGTTGGTTGCCGCCAGGATGATCACTCCGGCGTTGGTGCCGAATCCGTCCATCTCGGTGAGGAGCTGGTTCAGCGTGTTCTCACGTTCGTCGTTGGCGCCTGTGATGGCATTTCTGCCACGTGCGCGGCCAATGGCATCGATCTCATCGATGAAGATGATACACGGAGCCTTCTCCTTTGCCTGGCGGAAGAGGTCCCTCACACGGGATGCACCTACGCCGACAAACATCTCAACGAAATCGGAACCCGATATTGAAAAGAAGGGAACTTTTGCTTCACCGGCAACTGCCTTGGCAAGCAAAGTCTTACCGGTCCCCGGGGGACCTACCAGGAGGGCTCCTTTCGGTATCTTCCCTCCAAGGTTGGTGTATTTCGAAGGATTCTTAAGGAAGTCGACTATCTCCATCACCTCAACTTTCGCCTCCTCCAGTCCCGCCACATCATTGAAGTTGATGCTGACGCTGGTATCCTTGTCAAACAAAGTGGCCTTCGATTTTCCAATGTTGAAGATCTGGGATCCTCCGCCGCCACCGCCCCGGCTCATGAAACGCATGATCAGGAACCATACGCCGACCAGGATGATGATTGGCAGAAGGTAACTGAAAATATCTCCGAAAATATCTTTTCTTGTATCTGTCGACGGGGGGTAGGGGTACTGTTTTTTAAATTCTGTGATCTGTAACGCCGGAACGCTGTCGCGTTTCATCCTTGCCAGCACGCTGTCACGTGCATCCTTAAGCAAGCCGTGAAAGATCTCTTCAGAACCGATCTGGTAAAAAAACTGCGGACTGCTTCCGGAGGATGAACCGAAATTTTTCTTCCTGAAATCCTTGAAAGCGGTATCCGACTGTATTTTGTCTTTCTTGATGTAAATTTCCGCCTTCTCCTTGTTGATGATCACGATCTTTTCAACATCCTGGTTCGAAAGCATCTCCTCCAGGCGCGGCCAGTTGGTCTCTTTTACAGGGTTGGAATAGTTGAAATACTGGATCGCAATGAACACGATGGCAAGTATTGCATAGATCCAGTAAAAACTGAATTTCGGCCGCTTGCCCTTCGGTGAAATGAAGTTAGGAGAAAAGTTACTCTTTTTCTTATCTTTTTCTGCCATTCTGTCTGGTTACAAATTGTTAGCGGGTCTGATTAATCCTGAAGGTTCATCTTCGTGATCTCTGCATCTGCCCATAATTGCTCAAGATTATAGAATTTCCTGCGCTCTTCCTGGAAGATGTGTACCACGACGTCGCTGTAGTCGATCAAAATCCATTCCGCATTTTCAAAACCCTCCTTGTGCCAGGGATTCAACCCTGTATTTTTCTTCACTTCACCAATCACATGGTCGGCCAGGGCCTCAACCTGTGTCCTGGAAGTGCCATGACAGATCACGAAGGCATCAGAGATCGTCCCGGGGAGTTTGGTAAAATCAAGAATGACCCCTTGCTTTCCTTTTTTATCAGCCATGGCATGGCTGACAGTTTCGATCAGGATTTCGCGCGGCCCTTTTTTTGGTTTCCTTGGCATCTGGTAATTCAGGATTAACTGACAAAATTAGTAAAATAACCGACTGCTCAGAAATTAGGTTTGAGGGCATAATCCTTGTAGAATTCCGAGATGTGCTTTACCGCCTCTTCAGCAGTATCCACCGTTGTAAAAATCTCAAGATCTTCCCTGATGATGTTCTTCTCTTCCAGAAGCGTCGTATTGATCCATTCAATGAGTCCTTTCCAGTAATCTTTTACAACCAGGACAATGGGAAACCTTACAAGCTTATGGGTCTGGATCAGGGTGATGGCCTCGGTGAGTTCATCCAGTGTTCCGAACCCTCCCGGTAAGGCGATGAAACCCATGGAATAGCGCATGAACATCGTCTTCCTGACATAGAAATAATCGAAGTTGATCAGTTTGTTCCTGTCGATGAAGGGATTTGGATTTTGTTCAAAGGGTAGGTTGATGTTCAGACCCACTGACTTGCCTCCTGCAAAATGGGCTCCCTTGTTGGCTGCCTCCATGATGCCGGGTCCGCCGCCCGTGATGATCCCGAACCCGGCCTTCGTGAGCAGGTACGCAACCTCTTCCGTAAGTTTGTAATATTTGTGACCCTCTCTCGTCCTGGCCGATCCGAAGATGGAGACACAGGGTCCGATCTTGCTCAGCTTCTCGAAACCTTCAACCATCTCCGACATCACCTTGAAGATTTCCCAGGTATCATAACTGATGGTTTCCGACCATGTTTTTGGCTGGAATGACTCTTTCAGCTTTTCTATTTCTTTAGTATCCATAGTTGAATTACTGTGAAATCAAAGGTAAAAAATCTTCTGTTAAACTGACCGGAGAACATTTTTGAGGTATTGGGCTGTGAAACTTGTCTCGCAATGGCGGGTTATCTCCTCAGGCGTTCCCTGGCAGATGATCATTCCACCCTTTTCGCCCCCTTCAGGCCCCAAATCAATGATGTGATCGGCCATTTTGATTACCTCCATGTTGTGCTCAATCACGAGCACCGTATTCCCTTTGGCTACCAGGATATTCAGGACACAGAGGAGTACCTTGACATCCTCGAAATGAAGCCCGGTCGTCGGTTCATCCAGGATGTAAAGGGTATTGCCGGTATCCGTTTTCGATAGTTCGGATGCCAGTTTTACTCGTTGCGCCTCACCACCTGAAAGTGTATTGGATTGCTGACCCAATGTGATGTACCCCAGGCCAACATCGTTGAGGGTCCTGATCTTGTGAACGATCATCGGGATGTTCTCAAAGAACTCAACTGCCTGTTCGATTGTGAGATTAAGAACATCGTTGATCGACTTGCCCTTGTACCTTACCTCCAGTGTCTCCCGGTTATACCGGTGGCCATGGCAGCTTTCACAAAGGACATAGACATCCGGCAGAAAATTCATCTCGATCACCCTGAGCCCGGCACCCTTGCAGGTTTCACAGCGGCCTCCCTTAACATTGAAGGAGAAGCGGCCGGGCTGGTAGCCACGGATCTTTGATTCGGGCAGCGAAGCAAAGAGTTTCCTGATCTCATCAAACACCTTGGTATAGGTTGCAGGATTCGAGCGGGGAGTCCGGCCGATGGGCGATTGGTCGATCTCGATTACTTTGTCGAGGTTCCTGATTCCTTCAAAGGAGCCATAAGGAAGGGGTTTTACCTCCGATTTGTAGAAATGATTGCTGAGGATAGGGTAGAGGGTTTCGTTGATCAGTGAAGATTTTCCGCTTCCTGAAAGTCCTGTGATACAGATCAGTTTCCCAAGGGGTAGGACCAGGTCCACATTTTTCAGGTTGTTACCTGTAGCCCCTTTCAGCACAACCTGTTTCCCATTCCCCTCCCTTCGGACTTTCGGAACGGCGATCTTTCTTTTTCCGCTGAGGTATTGACCTGTCAGCTGGTCCGACTGCATGATCTTTTCGGGTGGTCCCTGGGCAACGATCCTCCCGCCATGTATCCCGGCGCCGGGACCTATGTCGATTACATAATCGGAGGCCAGTATCGTCTCCTGGTCATGCTCCACGACGATCACGGAGTTCCCAGCATCCCGCAGGCTCTTCAGGGCCCTTATCAACCTGAGTTTGTCATGCTGATGAAGCCCGATGCTCGGCTCGTCGAGGATATAGAGCACACCCACAAGCTGGGAACCGATCTGGGTTGCGAGACGTATCCGCTGACTTTCACCCCCCGACAAACTTCTGGCTGTGCGGTTCAGGGTAAGATAGCCGATCCCGACATCAAGCAGGAACTGGATCCGGTTCCTGATCTCCCTGATGATCTCGAAGGCGATGGTTTTTTGTCTCTGGTCCAGGCGTTCAGGCAGCTTCTCAAACCAGGCAGAAAGTTTGACCAGGTCCATGTTTGCCAGTTCTGCAATGTTTTTTTCGTCGATCCGGAAAAAGAGCGACTCTTTTTTAAGCCGGTTCCCTAAGCAGTCGGGGCACACCAGCTTGTTCATGAAGCTGCCCACCCATTTCATGATTCCGGCCGGTGCTGCTTCGGCATGCTGAGAATTGATGAAGCTTACGATCCCTTCAAAATTAAGTGCATAGGTGGAGGTGATCCCCAGGTAATCATTCTTCACCCGGAACACCTCGTCGGATCCGTAAAGGATCACATTGATCGCCTGGTCGGGAATCTCCCCGATGGGGGTGTTCAGGTCGAAATGGTATTTCTCACCGATGGCCTCCATCTGTTTGAAGATCCAGCTGTTTTTATACTCCCCAAGGGGAACGATCCCGCCTTTCCTGATACTTTTCGACCTGTCGGGGATGATCTTATTGATATCGATCTCCGAGATCGTGCCCAGCCCGTTGCATTTAGGGCATGCGCCGTAAGGTGAATTGAAGGAAAAACTGTTTGGTTCGGGTTCTTCATAAGATAAACCGGAAGAAGGACACATCAGGAGCCTGCTGTAATGGCGGGGTTTATCCTCCTCCTCCCCAAGTACCATCAGCGTCCCTTTCCCATGCCGCATGGCAAGGTTGATCGACTGGGTAAGGCGATTGCGTGATTCGGTTTTTACGGCTACCTGGTCAACCACAATCTCAATATCATGGACTTTATAGCGGTCGAGTTGCAGACCGTGGCTTATCTCACGGATCTCGCCGTCGATCCGCACATTCAGGAAGCCCTGCTTGCGGACCTGTTCGAACAGTTCCCTGTAATGACCCTTTCTGCCTTTCACTACCGGGGCGAGGATAAAGAGAACAATCCCGGGAAACTGGCTGAAGACAAGGTCGGTGATCTGTTGTTCGGTGTAACGAACCATCTTCTCACCGGTTTCGTATGAAAATGCCTCGGCGACCCTTGCATACAGGAGTCGCATAAAGTCGTAAACCTCGGTGATGGTTCCTACCGTTGAGCGCGGATTCCTGCCCGTAGATTTCTGTTCGATGGAGATCACGGGACTCAGTCCGCTGATCTTGTCAACATCCGGGCGTTCCAGATTCCCGATGAACTGGCGGGCATAAGCGGAGAAGGTCTCCATGTAACGCCGCTGTCCCTCCGCATAGATCGTGTCGAAGGCAAGGGAAGATTTACCGCTGCCGCTGAGCCCGGTAAAAACGACCAGCTTGTTGCGGGGAATGGTGAGTTCGAAATTTTTCAGATTGTGAACCCTGGCACCATAAACTTCAAGATTCTCTTCCACAGCAGGTAAGGGCATTGGCAGTAGTTAATTCATCGAATTGATCTTCAGAGTGTCATGGAAAAAGGTTTCCCGCTGAGGCACCTTTTTCATCAGGTTCTCGTAAAGGAGTGCACCCGGATCCCTGGGGATTTTCAGGGTGTAGATCTTACCGGATTTATTCGGCAACATATAGCTCTGGATCCAGGGGTTGAGCTCCCGAAGCACACGGTAATTGGTCTTCAGCGTAAGGGCGAGGGCTGGAAGATCCTTTACGGTACTGTCGATGGTCACCAGTTTTGTCGATACCTGGGGATAGAAGTCCTGTTCAATAGTATAAAATCCATACCTGACGGGGTTATT
This sequence comes from bacterium, assembly GCA_037131065.1. Lineage (GTDB taxonomy): Bacteria > Bacteroidota > Bacteroidia > Bacteroidales > FEN-979 > JBAXRT01. The sequence goes on from JBAXRT010000001.1 coordinate 37,973, forward strand.
ATAGACCTGCTTGATGGCAATGATCCTGAACAGGTAACGTGAGGTCTCCTCATTAAGATAGAGATCGTAATAGTTTGATACTTTTTGCTTCTGAAGCGCTTTGGCGATGCCATCCGGACCCCGGTTGTAGGCGGCGGCGACCAGCGTCCAGTTTTTATATTGCTTCCAGCCATCCTTGAAATATTCACAGGCTGCCTGTGTTGCCTTTTCCATGTTATATCTTTCGTCAACATCCGGGTTGATCTCCAGTCCGTAATTCTGGCCAGTGGCCTTGAGAAATTGCCAGGGCCCCTCGGCGCCTGCAGGTGAAGTAACATTCCCCAGATTGCTCTCGGCTACGGCAAGGAATTTGAAATCATCTGGAATACCGTTTTTCTTCAGGATCGGTTCGATAACAGGAAACCAGCGGTAGGCGCGCTTGAACATTTGAAGAGTGGAAGAGTGCATGAAGGTGCCTGCCATGATCTCACGCTCCATCGCCTCCCTGACATAATACAGGTTCATCGGAACCTCTTCCCCGGCAAAAGTTATCTTCACGGGAACCTCCGGTACAAATACCTTCGTGTATTTGCGGAAAAGTTTGTGGTATGCCTCATCAATCGTATTGTTATCCGGGATCATGGCAAAAACGAAGATCACCAGTACAATGCCCATCACCACTCCGGTGGCCAGGTACCCGATTCTGTTTTTCATAAGTAGTTCCTTAGTCTGATTCCATTTCCTTAAGAAGTCCGCAGTCTGCAGTCTGCAGTCTGCAGCCAGCAATACCAAATCTAAAATCTAAAATCTTAAATCAATTCGTCACTCGTCAATAGTCATTCGTCACTGGTTAAAACGGCGAAACAAAATCCCTGAACAGCGGCGACACTTTGTCTTTTTCCGAGATCACAGGTTCTGCAATTCCCCAGTCTATTCCGAGATCCGGATCAGACCAGAGAATACTCCCTTCCGAAGGCTTGTTATATACATTTGTGCATTTGTAGAAAAAGATCGTGTCATCCTCCAGGGTAACAAATCCGTGGGCAAATCCCGACGGGATCCAGTACATCCATTTGTTTTGTCCCGATAAAACGATCGATTCCCATTTTCCGTATGTGGAAGAGTTTTTCCTGATATCGACTGCCACATCGAGGACGGACCCGCGCATCACGCGGACCAGCTTACCCTGATCATAGGGCGGGGCCTGGAAATGAAGTCCCCTCAACACACCCTGTTTTGATTTAGATTCATTGTCCTGGACAAATCTCAGATCCAGGCCATGCTTCAGCAACCGGGCATGGTTGTAGGATTCAAAGAAATATCCCCGTTCATCCTCAAACACATCAGGCTTGATGATCAGCAAGCCCTCCAGTGGCGTCTTTATTATCTCCATTGTTCGATAATTTGAAAATTTGAAAATTTGATGATGTGAAGATGAATTTTCAAATCTTCAAATCTTCAAATTCATTGAATAGTCTATAGGTGTATACATTCACCATACGCCTGCGCCACCGCCTCCATGATGGCTTCCGAGATGGTTGGGTGAGGATGGACAGCCTCGATGATCTCCCTTCCGGTTGTCTCCAGTTTCCTTGCGACCACCACTTCAGCAATCATTTCGGTCACATTTTCACCGATCATATGGGCGCCAAGCCATTCGCCGTACTTTGCATCGAAGATCACTTTGATGAATCCCTCCCTGTTTCCGGCGGCAGTCGCTTTGCCCGATGCCGTAAACGGGAATTTCCCGATAAGGATCTCATGTCCGGCCTCTTTTGCAGCTTTTTCCGTCATCCCTACGGATGCGATCTCCGGATGAGTGTAAGTACATCCGGGAATATTTCCGTAATCAAGCGGCTCGACCTCCTTTCCTGCAATATGTTCTACACATATGATCCCTTCATGGGAAGCAACATGGGCAAGTGCCGGTCCCCTCACAATATCACCGATTGCATAATACCCCCCTACATTCGTCCTGTAGAAATCATCGACTGCGACTTTCCCTTTTTCAACCTTGATGCCAGTCTCTTCAAGACCAAGGCCCTCAGTGTTCGGGGAGATCCCGACCGCGGAGAGAACAACATCGGCTTCAATGGTCTCCTCCCCCTTCTTGGTTTTGACCAGCACCTTGCATCCGTTTCCGGTTGTATCCACCGATTCAACAGAAACTCCTGTCATAACCTTCATTCCGGCTTTCTTGAAGGAGCGTTCGAGGGCCTTGGAGACCTCCTCATCCTCAACCGGTACTATGTTTGGCAATACCTCGATTAGTGTAACTTTCGTTCCGATTGAATGATAGAAATAGGCAAACTCACTGCCGATGGCTCCTGATCCAACAACCACCATGGATGCGGGTTGTTTCTCAAGGGTCATTGCTTCGCGGTATCCGATGATCTTCTTACCATCCTGCTTTATGTTGGGAAGTACCCTGGAACGGGCGCCCGATGCGAGGATGATATGGCTGGCTGTGTAACTGGTTGTCACCCCCTTTTCATCGGTCACATCGACCGCTTTGCCAGGTTTGATCGTTGCAATACCTTTGATCAGTTCGATCTTGTTTTTCTTGAACAAGAAGGTGACCCCCTTGCTCATATTATCGGCTACCTCTCGGCTTCTCCTGACCATGGCAGGAAAATCGGCTTTTGCCTCTCCTGCTGAGATGCCATATTCGGAGGCATGTTGGATATATTGAAATACCTGGGAACTTTTCAGTAAGGCTTTGGTTGGGATACAGCCCCAGTTAAGGCATATCCCCCCGATCTCCGCGCGCTCGATAACAGCGGTTTTGAAACCAAGCTGTGCGGCACGGATAGCAGCAACGTATCCCCCGGGACCGCTGCCGATAACGAGAATATCAAAATTCATACGTTCGGATTTAAATAATCCGCGAAGATAGAAAAAACCTCCCTTTTGTTCAAGAAACCCGGCAATTATATTGACGGATAAATAAACATCCTCTCCTGAAATTAGTTTTTTTGAAAGGGATGATTTATTTTTGTTTGACCTTCATGAAACGAAAATAGTCCAGAAAAATATCATTTAAACCCAACGATTTTATGTCAGCACTTGAATTCAACACCAAAGCCATCCATGCCGGTGATGCTCATTTTTCACCTGCCGCAATGTCAGTACCGATTTACCAGTCCTGCGCCTATCCTTATTTTGATGCAAAGGAGGCAGCGGAAATATTCAGGGGTGAAAAGCCCGGATTTACCTATGGAAGATGGGATAACCCAACGGTGGATATGTTTGAGAAACGGATGGCAGCGCTTGAAAATACCGAAGGCGCCATTGCAGCCGCTTCTGGCATGTCAGCCATTTTTTTATTAACACACCATTTTTTGCAGCCTGGCGACGAAGTCGTCTCTTCAAACCGAGTCTATGGCGGAACATTTGGCTTGTTTGAGGTCGGATTAAAAAAAATGGGAACCAAAGTCAACTGGGTTACAAAACCTGAAATAATCTCAGAATGGGAAGCAGCAATCACTCCCCGGACAAAATTTTTATTTGTTGAAACGCCCAGTAACCCGTCGCTTTTCATTGCCGATATCCCTGCACTGGCAGCCCTTGCAAAATCAAAGAACCTTCCCCTGGTGGTCGACAATACCATTACCACACCAGCCCTTCAACAGCCAATCCTGCTGGGCGCTGATCTCGTGGTACACTCCACCACCAAATACATCTGCGGAAATGCCACAAGCCTTGGAGGGATCATCTGCGGCCCGAAATCGATCGTTGAAGGGATCCGTCAGAACGGGATCCGATACCTCGGACCGGCCATGGCGCCCTTCAATGCATGGCTCAACCTTAATGGACTTGAGACACTGGCTTTACGCATGGACCGCCATTGCCATAACGCCATGGTCGTTGCAAAATTCCTGGAAAAACACCCGAAGGTGAACTATGTAAACTATCCGGGACTGGAATCGAATCCCTACCACAAGCTGATCAAGCCACAAATGAAGGGCGTCAGCTCTCTGATGTCCTTCGAATTGAAAGGAAGTTATGAAGATGCCACAAAGTTCATCGACTCCCTGGAGATCATCATTCATGCCACTCATCTAGGAACATGCAAATCGATTGTGACACACCCGGCCTCCACTACCCACTCCGCCATGGGCGAAGCGGAAATGCGCAAAGCCGGGATATCACCATCCCTAATCCGTTTTTCGATCGGTATTGAAGATGAAAAAGACCTGCTCAGCGACTTGGCACAGGCTTTTGACAAGACAGGCAAATAAATATGAAGTATCCTCTTTTATTCTACTCCACCAATGGCACCGGTGCACCTGTAACATTCCGTGAGGCCCTCCTGAAAGGTCAGGCACCCGACAAGGGACTCTATATGCCGGAACACATACCGTTACTGGCTCCTCAGGAGATCACAGGCTTTGCGACGAAATCATATGCCGGGATCGCCTTTGAGGTAACGAGGAAATTCCTTGAAGGCGAGATCCCTGACCCGGAACTGTTACGCATCGTTACCGAAGCTTACGATTACGATGTTCCCCTCGAGAAGGTGACCGGCCGCAAATATGTTATGCGTCTTGACCAGGGGCCTACAGCTTCGTTCAAGGATTTTGCCGCCCGATTCATGGGGCGTCTGATGCAATATTTCCTGAAAGATCAGAAGAGGAAATTGCTTATTCTCACGGCAACATCCGGAGATACGGGGAGTGCTGTCGCCAACGCCTTCTATGGTCTGGGGAATATTGAGGTGGTCGTTCTCTTTCCTCAATCGGAGGTGACCGACCGCCAGAGGAAGCAGATGACCACCCTTGGAAAGAATGTTCACATCCTCTCCCTCGAAGCGAAGTTCGACGACTGCCAGGCACTGGTAAAAAAGGCTTTCGCCGATCCTGATCTGGCTGGTCTGGACCTCTCCTCCGCCAACTCGATCAACATCGGGCGGCTGATCCCGCAGGCTGTTTACTATTTCTATGCCTTCGCAAAGCTTGCAGATCATGGTGAAAAGGCGATCTTTTCTGTCCCGTCAGGGAACTTTGGTGATATGATGGGTGGCGTCATTGCGATGAAGATGGGTCTCCCGGTAAAGAGGTTCGTGATCGCCACCAACGAAAACGATGAATTTCCAGAATATGTCAGGACCGGGAACTACCGCAAGATCGAGCCCTCCCGGAATTGCATCTCCAGCGCAATGAACGTGGGGCATCCAAGTAACCTGGCCAGGCTGGTCAACCTCTACGGCGGAAGGATGGATGAAACAGGACACATTTCGTTGCAGGCAGACCTTGAGAAGATGAGAAGGGATCTCTTTCCGGTCAGTATCAGTGATGAAATAACGAAGCGAACGATCAAAGAGGCTTATGAAAATTTCGGACTTTTACTTGAACCCCACGGTGCAGTAGGATGGGCCGGGCTGGCAGCATATCTTGCGGTTCATCCTGAACAGAATGCGCCTGAGCAGGTTTGTGTTTCACTGGAGACCGCACATCCGGCTAAGTTTCCACAGGAGATCGAGTCCATTTTATCCGTTGATCCCGACCTTCCACCAAGCTTAAGAGGAATCGAACAAAAACCGGAAGACTATCTGAAGATCGATCCTGATTACACAACATTCAAAAATTATCTGTTATCCACCTTCAAATAATCCTCATATAGTCATTATATGATCAATAACTTAACCTCTTTTCCCTTTGACCTTTTTCCAATTTCCAATTACTTAATGACCTAATGACAAACGTATGTACATAATCTGCTCCGACCTTGAAGGTGTTTTCGTACCGGAAGTGTGGATCAATGTGGCCGAAAAGACCGGTATCCCTGAACTGCGCAGGACTACCCGCGATGAACCCGATTATAACCTGCTGATGCGCCAGCGCATTAAAATCCTGGATCAGCACGGACTGAAGTTGCATGATATTCAACACGTCATTGCTCAGATAAAACCCCTGCCGGGCGCTTTGGAGTTTATTGGTTGGGTCAAGGAACTTACTCAACTGATCGTTGTCTCCGATACCTTCATCCAGTTCGCCGATCCCCTCATGAAACAGCTTGGCAGGCCTACATTGTTCTGTCACTCCCTGATTATGGATGAGACCAACCGGATCATCGATTATAAACTCCGGCAGCCGGACCCGAAACGAAAAACGGTGGAGGCATTACAGGGATTGAAATATGAGGTCATTGCCATGGGCGATTCATACAACGACATCAGCATGCTTAAACAGGCTGAAACAGGGATCCTTTTCCGCCCCCCTGAAAATGTTATTAAAGACTATCCGCAGTTTCCTGTCTGCACCAATTATGAAGAACTCAGAGCATTACTGACACCAATTATCGGCTGATGGAGATCCGTTTTGATAATAAGGTCGTTCTCGTGACCGGAGCCTCCAGGGGGATCGGTAAAGCCACCGCCATGTCGTTCGCAGTCTCAGGAGCTGCGGTCATGGTCCATTATAAATCGAACACAGAAGCCGCCGACCTTCTTTTAAAGTCACTCCGGGGTAAGGATCACCGGAAAATAGCCGCAGACCTTGCCGTACCAGTAGATGTCGAGCGACTGGTTGCTGAAACCATTCGTGTATTCGGAAGGATCGATATCCTGGTCAACAATGCCGGGATCTTTCGTGAGATTGAAATGGCCGGGCTTGATTTTTCTTCCTTTCAGAAGTACTGGACCGAAACGTTGGATGTCAATCTCCGTGGGCCGGCATACCTCTCCTTCCTGGCCGCTAAAGAGATGATCAGGACCGGCGGTGGAAAGATCATCAACATTTCATCACGTGGCGCCTTCCGCGGCGAACCCGATGCCTGGGCCTATGGAGCAAGTAAGGCCGGATTAAACGCCCTCGGGCAGAGTATGGCAAAAGCGCTGGCCCCACAAAAGATCTATGTCTACACCCTTGCACCCGGTTATGTAAACACCGACATGGCTGCCTTTAACCTGACAGGCGAAAAGGCGCAGCAGACCGCAGCGCAGAGCCCGATGAACCGTGTGGCTCAGCCTGAAGAGATCGCCCGTGCAGTCCTGATGCTCGCAGCCGACGGTACTGAATACATGACCGGCTGCATCCTCGATATGAATGGTGCCTCTTACCTCCGAACATAGTTTCTGTCACTCGTCACACGTCATTCGTACTTTGTTGAGTGTCATGTTTTGGATATCATAAGCCATTTAATGATCTTTGTTCCCTCAAATCAGGTACAATATGGAAAAGAAATTCGATCCCGCAGGCAGGATATTCGATCTGCTTCAGTTCGGGGAATTTGGAGATGTGAACCCCTCGATCACCGACTCTGCTACCTACACATTCATGCAGGCAACCACCATGTCGGAGACCTTCGCCGGGCTCCAGGAGGGTTGCTATCTATACTCACGCCACTGGAACCCCAGCAACAAATACCTGGCCGATGCCCTTGCTGCCCTCGAAGGCACCGAATCTGCCTGGGTTACCTCTTCGGGGATGGCTGCCATCACCAGCACCATATTTCAGCTGGTGAATTCAGGCGATCATATTGTCTGCAGCCTCACTACATACGGCGGCACCTTTGCCTTCCTCTACAATTACATAAAAAAGTTCAACATCGGGGTGACTTTTACCGATATAACAAAACTTGACGAGGTTAAGAAAGCCATCCTCCCGAATACGAAGATCATTTACACGGAGACCATGACCAACCCTCTCCTCCAGATCTCCGACATCCCGGCACTTGCCAGGATCGCTGATGAACATGGCATCAAACTGGTTGTGGATAATACCTTTACACCCATGATCGTGGCTCCTGCCCTTCACGGTGCACACATTGTCGTACACAGCATGACCAAGTTCATCAACGGGAAGAACGATTGCGTTGCAGGCGCCATCTGCGGTTCCCACGATTTTATCAATGCCCTGTGCGACGTGAACAACGGCACTGCCATGCTCCTTGGCCCCGCACTGGAACCTTTCCGGTCTTCCAGTATCCTGAAAAACATTCATACCCTGCATATCCGGATGAAACAGCACAGCAAAAATGCCATGTTCCTTGCCGGAAAGTTCAAAGAAACCGGTTTGAAGATTATTTACCCGGGACTGGCGGATCACCCCGGCCATGAGACCCTGAAAAAAATAATGAACCATGAATTCGGCTTCGGCGGAATGATCGCGATTGATCTTGGTACTTCAGAACGGGCCTCACGATTCATGGAGAAGATGGAGATGGAAGGGGTTGGCTACCTGGCCGTCAGCCTGGGATATTTCAAAACCCTCTTCAGTAATTCCGGCAAAAGCACCTCCTCCGAAGTCCCCGAAGAGATCCAGCGTGAAATGGGCCTCTCTGAAGGACTCATCCGTTTTTCCGTCGGTCTCGATAACAACATCGAGAGAAGCTGGGAAAAAATCAGGATCTCCCTGGATGCCATAAATAAAGCATAAACAATGTCACCCATTGATCCCCAGGCAAAAGCCTTGCTGACAGCCATGCTTGCAGCGGCCAATCCACCGCTCAGTGAGATGATCGTAGGCCAAGCAAGAACCCTGATAGAGGGAGCAGCCGAGCAGCTGGATCCCCCGGTGCAAAAAGTCGGATCCATAAATGATTTGGTCATTCCTGGGCCAGGCGGGGAATTACCGTTGCGTATTTACACCCCACCCGGACAAGGACCTTTCCCTGTTATCCTCTTTATACATGGAGGCGGTTGGGTACTATACAGGCCGAAACATTATGATTCGCAGTGTACTTATTTGTGTGCAGGGACCTCCTCTGTCGTGATCTCTGTTGATTACCGGCGCAGCCCTGAAACAAAATTTCCCGGACCACTGGACGACTGCCTTGCGGCATTGAACTGGACTCATGAACATGGAGCTGAGATCGGCGGGGATCCTTCTAAAATAATTATCTGCGGCGATAGTGCAGGGGGTAATCTTGCTGCCGGCCTGGCCCTGAAAAATAGAGATGATAAAGGACCTGTGCCCCTGGCCCAGGTCCTGATCTATCCGGTTGTGGCCTGGTATGAACCTCCTACGGGTTCATTCTCTGAATTTGCAGATGGTTATTCACTCACCAGGGACGCTTTGGTGTGGTTCTGGGATCAATACCTGGTTAGCAAGGACCAGGCATTCAATCCTTATGTCATACCCATGAATGCTGAGAGGCTGGAGGCCCTGCCTGAGGCACTCATCATCGTTGCAGGCTATGATCCTCTGCGTGACGAAGCGATCGCTTATGGTGAAAAACTGCGCAATGCAGGTGTTCCTGTGACCCTCACCAATTATGAAGGGATGATTCACGGATTTCTCTCCTTTCCCGGGATCCTTGATGATGGAAAAAAAGCCATTGAACAGATCTGTCAATGGCTTAATAGGAAATTGGAAAAGGCGTAAGCCTGTCCCCTTTATTTTCCTTTCTCATACGCCTCAACCGGCGCACAGGTACACATCAGGTTCCGGTCGCCAAAGGCATCATCGATACGGGTCACCGTGGGCCAGTATTTGTCATCATAAAGTGACTTGACGGGGAATGCTGCCCGCTCCCTGGAGTAGGGGAGTGTCCAGTTATCCGACGAAACCATCTGGGCTGTATGAGGCGCCTTCATGATCAGGTTGACGGCTTTGTCGGCTTTGCCGGTCGCAATCTCATCAATCTCTCCTTTTATCGAAACCATCGCTTCAATGAAACGGTTGAGCTCGAAGAAAGGCTCACTCTCTGTCGGTTCTACCATCAACGTTCCGTGAACGGGGAACGCTACAGTCGGGGCATGGAAACCATAATCCATCAGCCTTTTTGCAATATCGATGGCCCCGATACCAGTCTGCTTGCTGATCCCGTTGCAGTCGACGATCATCTCATGGGCACAGCGGCCGTTCTTTCCGCTGTATAGGATCGGGTAATAGGGTTCAAGACAGGATTTCAGGTAGTTTGCATTCAGGATGGCCATCTTCGTGGCTTCCGTCAGCCCTTTTCCTCCCATCAGTTTGATATAGGCATAGGAGATGGTCAGGATGAGGGCACTTCCGTAAGGACCAGAGGCAACTGCCGTAGTTGCGTTGGTTCCCCTGTTCTCTTCAAAGATATGTTTCGGAAGAAAAGGAGTCAGGTGTTTTGCAACTGCGATCGGACCCTCTCCGGGACCACCGCCGCCGTGAGGAATGGCAAAGGTCTTGTGCAGATTCAGGTGGCATACATCGGCTCCGATGATTCCGGGATTGGTCAGGCCGACCTGGGCATTCATATTGGCGCCGTCCATGTAAACCTGTCCGCCGTTGTCGTGAATGATCTTTACGATCTCAAGGATATCTTCTTCGAAAACGCCGTGTGTTGACGGATAGGTGACCATCAGTGCCGACAGGTTCTCTTTGTGCTGGATTGCTCTGTCCTTTAGATCCTGTACATCGATGTTGCCCCGGTCGTCGCATTTTACCACCACCACATCAAGCCCGGCCATGACTGCACTGGCAGGATTGGTTCCATGGGCAGAGGAGGGGATCAGGCAGATGTTGCGGTGTCCCTGGCCCTTCGACATCTGGTATTTGCGGATCACGATCAGTCCGGCGTACTCTCCGGCAGCGCCCGAATTGGGCATGAACGAAACCGCATCAAACCCGGTGATCCCGGCAAGATCTTTCGCGAGGTTTTCGATAAGGATCTGGTACCCTTCTGCCTGGTCCTTCGGGACAAAGGGATGGATCGCTCCGAATTCAGGATAACTGAGGGCGAAAAGCTCCGATGCAGCGTTCAGTTTCATTGTGCATGACCCGAGCGGGATCATGGAACGGTTCAGTGAGAGGTCCTTGTTCTCCAGTTTTTTGATATACCGCATCATCTCTGTCTCCGAATGATAACTGTTGAAGACAGGATGCTTCAGGAATTCTGATTTCCTCTGGAGGGCTTCGGGAATCGTAGTGATCTTTTCGCATTCTTTCGGATCACATACAAATTCGGTGAACGGCTTTCCGGCTGCCTTCGAAAATATGGAAAGGATAATATTGATGTCATTAAGTTCAGTGGTCTCATCAATGCTGATCCCGATCTGCCCCGGTTCGAAGTAGCGCAGGTTCATCCTGCTCTCGAGTGCTGCTGCACGGATGGCATTCGGGCTGACCTCGTTGGGTAACAGAATATATAATGTGTCGAAGAAATATTTGTTTGACTGTATATAGCCAAGTTTCTGGATTTCATGCGACAACACTCCCGTAAGAATGTTGATGTGACGGGCGATCTGTTTGATCCCTTTCGGCCCGTGATAAACAGCATACATCCCTGCCATTACTGCCAGGAGTACTTGGGAGGTACAGATGTTTGATGTTGCCTTTTCACGCTTGATATGCTGCTCACGGGTCTGGAGGGCCATCCGGAGCGCACGGTTCCCGTTGGCATCCACGGAGATACCGATGATCCTTCCGGGGATCTGCCGTTTGAACTCCTCTTTCGTTGCAAAAAAAGCAGCATGCGGTCCGCCGTAGCCCATGGGTATTCCAAACCTTTGCGAGGATCCGCATACAACATCTGCTCCCCACTCACCCGGAGGGGCAAGCATCACGAGGCTCATGATATCTGCCACTACTGCTACGGGAACGCCATGCTGGTGCGAGGTTGTGACAAATGACCGATAATCGTTTATACTTCCGAACTGGTCGGGATACTGTATCAATGCTCCGAAAAGTTTATCGGAGAATTGAATGGTTTCCGGTTTTCCAAAGATAAGTTCAATGCCAAGAAAATAAGCCCTGGTCTTCACAACATCTATGGTCTGGGGAAAGAGGTTCTCCGCCACGAAGAACTGGTTGGCTCCGCGTTTTACTGCATCCCGCGAACGGGCATTGTGCAGGAGTATCATGGCCTCAGCCGCTGCCGTACCCTCATCAAGGAGGGAGGCATTGGCAATGGGTAAACCGGTAAGGTCGGAAATGAGGGTCTGGAAATTCAGCAGGGCTTCAAGCCGTCCCTGAGAGATCTCTGCCTGGTAAGGTGTATATGCCGTGTACCATCCTGGATTTTCGAGAATATTCCTAAGGATAACCCCTGGTGTGATTGTATTGTAATAGCCGAGGCCGATAAAGCTCTTATACAGTTTGTTCCTGCATGCCAGCGATTTGATGTGCTGGAGATACTGGTACTCATTCATTCCGGCAGGCAGGTTCAGCTCGCCTTTCATCCGGATAGAAGGAGGGACGGTCTGATCGATCAGCTGATCCAGTGTTTTAACGCCGGTCTTTTCAAGCATCTTGTCAATCTCATCGCCAAACGGTCCGTTGTGTCGCCTGGCAAAATTGTTGGTAATCATAGGAGTTTTGGTTTTGGTGAGGAAAGGTTTATAGCGGTGCAAAAGTACCAAGTTTGACCAAATTAAACAAAAAAAGCTGCCTTCGTTTGAAGACAGCTTTTTCAGGGTTCAGTAAACAGGAATTATCACAGTTTAATAAGCTTTTGAGTTATTTTCAGCCCCTCCGATGAGCGGATCACGAGGGTGTAAATACCTGAGGGTAGCTGGCTCACGGGAATCCCGATAAGGTTGTTGCCTGATTCCAGATCCCTGTTAAAAGCAAGTACCCTTCTTCCCATCAGGTCATAAACCTCCACGGAGATAGTGCCTGCCTTCTCTGCCTTTACCGAAACTGAAGTATGATCGGTCACAGGGTTTGGATAGAGTGAGCTTGCCGTTATTACCGGTTTTTCTTCGTTAATTCCAAGAAGTTTGTTGCCTGCAAAGGTCATGATGACTTCTGCAACAGGGTTCTCGCTTGAGATGACTACCTGAACGACATCGCTGGTAACCCCGGGAATCTCTGCCCTCAGCAGGTATATCCCGTAGCCAAGGGATGGGAATACAAATTCACCTTCCGATGATACCTTGTAATAGGCAATCGGCGACCCTTCAGCATCCATCAGGATCATGGTGATCTTATCGAGGAGGTCCGCTTTAACACTTCCCATGCTGATCTGGCCGGTGATGGCTCCGTTGCCGTTTGCTGAAGAATCGGCAGCAATCAGGTGGATGTCGTATGGATTGGATTCCTGTCCGAGTATGATCAGCGTGGCATTCTGCCATTCAAGTACGTCGCCATAGTAGGTTGGAAGATAACCAGATGGATTAAAGGGAAGTACATAAACATAGTAGTTTCCGTCGGGTACCATCGAAAAATAGTAGAGTCCCATGGAATCGATCGGGCAGGTGGCAATATAGGGTGAATAGTTCTGGTTTGAGTCAAGGGAAAAGATCATCGCAATACCCGTCTGAAGCGGGAATGTTCCTGTATATACCTGGCCGTAAACCTGGTGGAATTGTGCACTGTCACCTACCTGGATGGTCTGGCTGCTTGTGTAGGTGCAATTCATTGAATCGGCGGTAACGGTTGTCAGGGTTACGTAGTAGATCCCCTGGTTCTGGTAAGTATGAGTGACGGATGATCCGCTTGCACTATTTCCGTCACCGAAATTCCAGGTATAATCGGCTGGCTGCTGGCTCACCAGATATCCGTTAAAAGATACCTGGAGGTCGTACTGCTGATAGGTAAAGTAATTGGTACACCCGGGCGTGTTACCTACAACGACCGTCTGGCACCATGTACTCTGAATTCCCTGGCACTGGATCGTCAGGCAAACATAATAATTTCCGGGTCCCGGGAAGGCATGTACCGGGTTCTGTTCATAGGAGTAGGTACTGTCGCTGAAATACCACTGCCAGCTTACCGGGTTTCCGAGTGAAAGGTCCATAAACTGAACTAGATAATCAGCAGCCGGCACGGAATCCTGGTAATAGGTGAACTGGGCCTGGCATCCTGACCCGCCACCGACAAACAACGTATCACAGAAGGTATCATAACAGATGGAATCGGCTCCCTGGATAGTCAGACAGGCCACATAGATCCCGGCCTGGGCGTAGGTATGAACAATGTTCGGATTGTTTGGGAATGAGATCACCACTGGAGCGGAGCCATCACCGAAATTCCAGGTCCAGGTGGTCGGGTTACCCTGGGATTGGTCGACAAACTGGTAAGTTAAATTGGATGAACTGTCGGCATAGGGATAAAAATAGGCCTGGCACTCGGTAGATCCCTGAGCTACAAAGACACTGTCGCTCCCATATGCTGCTCCAACGGAATTGGTACCGACTATCCTGTAATGATAGAGCGCGCCAGGTTGAAGATTGCTAATGGTTCCGGTTACAGGATAAATACTGTCTCCGTTGAAATACCCGCAGGAGAGATAGGTGCCATAAGAGGTAGTGGTTCCATACTCAAAGGTCACATAGGTTTGCGAACCATTGGGATCGACAAAACCGTGCAGTACTGCTGTGGTAATTGTAATGTCACTGGCCGTGCCGGTGGTCACCGTTGGAAGGTTTGGATTCTGGTTGACACAGATATAAAAATTATGATAGATGACGGTCATTCCGCTCACAAACAAAGTGTCGAAACTGTGGAGATTATAGTTGCAGTCATAAGTTGAAAGAATCAGTTGCCATTGATTAATGCCTGCGGGTATTAAAATTGTATCGGCGTAGTTGCCATTGACATCGGAATAAACCGTTTTGAAATAGGGAAAATTATTCCCGTTCACTGAATCAGACTGGATATAGACCGCATGGTTTGTAACCGGATTGGAGGTCCCGGCCTCATAAACAACTCCTGAGATGTACAGTGGGCTCTGGCTGAAGGCAGGAAGGAAGAGGGCCCAGAAAAATAAAAATGTCATCGTTTTTTTCATAAATCAAAAGTATTTGGAAAAAGTGAGCTTATTGATGTTGTCTTGTATTTGCAATGAACGTTCTATCTGGTAAACACAAAAAACCCGATGGGTTGCCTGGCTATTTTATTTTTCGAATGAAATAAAAAATGCAGCCCTTAATCCGACCGACCAGGGTTTCCCTGTGCCGGAAGTGGTTTCATGCACTGAATTAAAGTAATATTTGGCAAATGGTTCTACCTCTATCCCAACTCTTCTCGAAAACCGGAATGTGGCATTCAGGCCGACCATGATCTGCCAGTTAAGGCTCACCTGTTCCGGTGTGATTTCATTTATGCTTATGATCTTCTTTTTACCCGGATCATAAGGATCGGATAAGGTTTTTTCTTTGAGGAGGATCGACATGATCGGTCCTGCTCGAAGTCCGAACGACATCTTTTCCTTAATGATAAAATCATACCCGAAGACAATCGGGATCTGTAAATAGGTATATCGCTTAACGATCTTCGAGTCATCCAGTTTCATAAGACTGTCATACACATCTTTATTCGTCAGGTAATAAGTGGGTACAATATAGTAGTGACTTTCATCCCAGGCGAAGGTCATCGAATCCAGTTTCATGTAGCTGCCGAGATAATCATTGTATTCCACTGTCAGCTGGTTTGTGCCCTTCGATAATGATATTCCTGCCCCTGTCCTGAGCGAGTACCTCCCGAACCGGAACGTGCCTTCAACGCCGAAATTATTAACAAAGGTTGGCTCCTCAATGGTCCCGAACATCCATTCAGGAGAAAAACTGACGCCGGCGCCCAGGCGCCATTCGCTGTTCCCGGTCTGCTTTGGAGAGATTGGTAATGGAAGCTGTGAAGTGTCGGGCAATGCAGCGTTTTGTGATGGACTGATGATGGTGTCAGCTGTCTGGACGTCTTTCCCTGAAGATGCCGGATCAACCGGAGGACCGGACCGGGTCTCTTCCCCGATGATTGAAGAGACAGGGCTGGCAACAGGGATGACCTGATTCAACTCCGGATTCTCTTCCTTCATGATGGGACCTCTTTCAGTTGAGACCGTGTTATCGTTGACAATCTCGGACTTTATTATGTGTTCCCTGGAATCCCTGCGAGCATTATGTATTGGTGCTGACTGCTCCGTTTCACTCAGGCTATAGGTTTCAGGGGCATTCTTTTCTCTGGTCTCTGTTGTCTGTTTTGTGTTGCTACTGATCTGGTTATTTTCATTGGGAGAAGAAATGGGTTTGCCGGTTTTCCCGGGTTCATGAATCCGGCTGAATAAAAGAAAGGCACCGGCCGACATAAGAAGGACAACCAGCGATAAGGCCATGAGCCACCACCATCTGGATGGTGATCTCTTCAGAAATCCTTGCGTATCTTTCAAGAAGGACTCTTTTGCCCCCTTTGAGGGAGAGATCTGATAACCATTCAGCTCCTCCCTGAAAAATTCATCGATAGGGTGCCGTTCTTTTTTCATCTCTGTTCGGTTATTTGAACCACGATGTGGTTCAGTTGTTTTCTTAACATCGACCTGGCTTTCGACAACTGCGATTTGGAGGTGTTCTCGGTACAACCAAGGGTCTCTGATATCTCTTTGTGACTGTATGACTCGAATACATAAAGGTTAAAAACGGTGCGGTATCCATGAGGCAGGTTACAGATCATCGACATCAGCTCCTCCTTGCTCACCTTCCCGCTGATCTCGGTAAAAAACTGAGGATCTTCACCGGCATCATCTGGAAAGGCATCATTGCCTTGAGTGACGAAGCTGAAGAGGTTCTTCTCTTTGCTTTTATTCCTGAGATGGTTGAGCGCTGTATTCACCATGATGCGCTTCATCCATCCTTCAAACGAGCCGTTCTCACGAGGGGTGAAATTGCCGAGGTTTTGAAGTGCTTTGATAAACCCGTCATGTAGCACATCCTCAGCATCTTCCAGGTTCCCGCAATACCTTTTACATAAACCAAGCAGGGTAGGGGCATACCGGTCGTACAACATTCCCGGCGACGAAATCCCGGCCATCTCGTTTTTATATCCTGGTTTTCTGAAAAGTGACATACACGCTTCCTGTTATAATAAACACGGGAAAACCAAAAGGTTGCCCGGGTAAGAGAGGGTTTAAAGAAAAAAAAAGAGGCTGTGCGAAGAATACAGCCTCTCTGTTGTGATGCCCCTGCGGGGATCAGCTTTTCTTTATCCGCATGTTGTAAAATGAGCGGTACACAAAGTATAAGGCAATGGCAAAAAATACGAATCCGATATATGGAGCGACTGAGAAGAAGTTTTCAGAAATAGCAATTTCCATCGCGAGAAGACCAAACAGGGTCGTGAATTTTATGATCGGGTTCAGGGCAACCGATGAGGTATCCTTGAAAGGATCACCCACAGTATCCCCAACAACAGCAGCATCATGCAAAGGAGTTCCCTTCTCTTTCAGGTCAACTTCAACGACCTTCTTTGCATTGTCCCATGCGCCCCCGGCATTGGCCATGAAAATGGCCTGGAATAACCCGAAGAAAGCAATAGAAACGAGGTAACTGACAAAGAAGGAGGCAGCCGGATAACGCAGGGGATTTCCAGCCATGAAATTGGAATCCTGGTAACCCGAAAGGAAGGCAATGGCCAGCGCGAATGAAAAGATCGCAATGAAAATATTGAACATGCCATTCTGCGCATACTGGGTACAGATCTTGACCACCTCCTTGGAAGTTTCCACAGAGGCTTTTTTATCGGCATTCTCATCAAGACGGATGTTCTTTTTGATATACTCAACGGCACGGTAAGCTCCTGTGGTTACTGCCTGGATGGAAGCTCCCGTAAACCAGTAAATCACCGCCCCTCCCATCAGAAATCCAAGGATTGTATATGGATTGAGAACGTTAAGAATATACTCCGGTTCGATACCGAATTTGTTTTTAATAACGAGGATCAGGGAGAATATCATGGTTGTGGCGCCCACAACAGCAGTTCCGATCAGTACAGGCTTGGCGGTTGCCTTAAAAGTATTACCTGCCCCATCGTTAGCCTCAAGGTAGTGCTTGGCATTCTCGAAATCGGGTTTGAATCCAAAATCTTTCTGAATTTCGGCAGTAGCCTGCTGCTTGTTCTCTTCAATCAGTGAAAGTTCATAGACCGACTGTGCATTATCGGTAACCGGTCCGTAACTGTCAACAGCGATCGTGACAGGTCCCATGCCAAGAAATCCGAAGGCAACAAGGCCAAAGGCAAATATTGCCGGGTATATCATGAAGGCATCCAATCCATTCTTGCTCGTGATGTACGCGACGAACATCAGGACAAGGAAGACCATGCCCTGCCAGAATGCGCTGAAGTTCCCTGCAACAAGACCTGAGAGAATGTTGAGTGATGCCCCGCCTTCACGTGAAGCAGTTACAACTTCGTTGACGTGCCGTGATTTGGGACTTGTAAAGATCTTGGTGAATTCTGGGATCAGGGCAGCGCCGAGTGTTCCGCAACTGATGATGATCGACAGGGTCAGCCAGAGATCATTCCTGAGATCTCCGATCATGAGGTAGCTTACAATAAAAGTGACGATGATTGAAAGAATGGAGGTTATCCAGACAAGGTTGGTAAGCGGACGTTCAAAATCAATATCGTCTTTATGACCATACTTGGCCTGAGAGAAAGCCTTGTTGATATAAAATGCAGTTATGGAGGTGATAACCATCAATACACGCATGACGAAGATCCAGGTAAGCAGCTGTTTCTGGTTTTCAATATCTCCCACAGCAAGGACAATGAAAGAGATCAATGCAACCCCGGTTACCCCGTAGGTTTCAAAGCCGTCGGCGGTCGGGCCGACACTGTCGCCGGCATTGTCGCCCGTACAATCGGCAATAACTCCGGGATTTCTTGGATCATCCTCTTTGATTTTAAATACAACCTTCATCAGGTCGGAACCAATATCAGCGATCTTGGTAAAAATTCCACCTGCAATACGCAAGGCGGAAGCCCCAAGTGACTCTCCGATGGCAAAGCCAATAAAGCTGGCTCCGGCATATTCCCTCGGTACGAACAGAAGGATGATAAGCATCATGATCAACTCAACACAGATCAGCATAACGCCGATGCTCATCCCTGCATCAAGCGGAATATTCAATAACTTGATCGGCTTCTTTTCAAGGGAAGCGAAGGCCATGCGGCTGTTGGCCAGGGTGTTCATCCTGATTCCGAACCATGCTACGCTGTAAGACCCGAGAATACCAATCACCGCCCATCCGAGGATCAGAATCACGCCGCCAAACGGCATCGACTGAAGAAAACCGTAATAAAATGCAATGCAAAGCCCAATGATCACAAAAAGGATCACCAGGAACTTACCCTGCTGAATCAGGTAGGTCTTGCAAGTCTCAAAAATAATCTTAGCAACATCCAGCATGGATTGATGTGCCTTGAGTTTCCTGACTTTCTGGAATTGATAATAACCAAAAAGCATCCCGAGAAAACAGATAAGGAATCCGAACAGGAGAAGGTTGTTCTGTTGCCCGGTTAATTCAGGGATTTTTAGATCGGCTTCACTTGCCAATGAAAATAAGGGCAGCAATATCGCCGCCAGCAGGGTAATCCGTTTTTTCATATGAATGTATTTAGTTATTTAGACTGGTTACAAAAATAAGAGGATTTTTTTAAACTGCAACTAGTTTTTTTGCCCATGGTTTTGCCCCATGTCAAAAAATGCCGTAGGTTTGTACATAGGAAAAGCGGATCGGAAAATGGAAAAAATCAGGCTTGATATCGTTGGCATGTCTTACAGCCAGTCACAGTCCGGTGCCTATGCCCTGATTCTCGGGGAACGAGATGGGAAGAGAAGACTGCCTATCATCATCGGTGGCTTTGAAGCCCAGGCCATTGCCATTGAACTTGAGAAAATAAAGACCCCGCGCCCGCTCACGCACGACCTTTTCAGAACCTTTGCAGAGGTCTATGGGATCCGGATCACGGAAGTGGTAATTAATAAATTCAGTGAGGGAGTATTTTATGCAAAGCTGGTATGCTCTGACGGAAAAAACGAGCAGGACGTGGATTCCCGGACCTCCGATGCAATCGCACTCTCCCTTCGGTTCAATTGCCCCATCTACACCTACGAAAGTATAATGGTTGCCGCAGGGATTCTGGTAGATGAGGAGTCGGAGAAGGCTGCCACCGAGGATTCAAAAAAGGAAGATCAGCCGCCGGCGCAATCAGATTACAGCGAACTTTCCATGGCCGAACTCGGGGAAATGCTCCAGGTTGCAATTGAAAAAGAGGAGTATGAAAAAGCTTCAAAAATCAGGGACGAAATAAACAAAAGAAAATAAAATAAAACCAATACTTATGGGACTTAAGCTTCGCCTTATCATAATGAATTTTCTGCAGTTTTTTATCTGGGGCTCCTGGCTTCTGACCATAGGTAATTATTGCGACAATACCATGCACTGGTCCTATGCCGAATTCGGTGCCATCTTTGCCACGATGGGCATAGCTTCCCTTTTCATGCCTGCCCTCACCGGGATCATCGCCGACCGCTGGATCAATGCTGAACGGCTCTACGGCACCCTTCACATCCTGGCTGCCCTGATTCTTTTTTCGGTGCCGTTGATCAAGGATTCCACCATTATGTTCTGGATCATGCTCCTGAATATGTGCTGCTACATGCCTACCATCTCTCTTTCAATCACTGTAGCCTATACCTCCCTTGAAAATCGTAACCTTAACATCATCAGGGAATATCCACCCATCAGGGTTTGGGGAACCATTGGTTTTATAGCTGCACTCTGGAATATCAGTTTGCTTAACCTTGAAACTTCTGCCTCACAGTTTTATATTGCATCGTTCGTCTCCCTGCTTCTCGGGCTTTACGCTTTTACCCTTCCCAAATGCCCACCCCTCGGGAAAGCGGTCAGCACCTCACTAGCCAATTCCCTTGGCCTGAATGCCTTCTTGTTGTTTAAAAATTCCAAAATGGCGATTTTCTTTCTTTTCGCCATGTTTCTGGGGGCCTCGTTGCAACTTACGAATGCATACGGGGCGAACTTCCTCGACGACTTTGCCCGGATCCCTGAATACAAGGACCTGGCAGCAGTTAAGTTTCCAGCCATCATCATGTCCATCTCGCAGATATCCGAAACGCTCTTCATTCTCACCATACCATTCTTTATGAAGCGGTTCGGGATCAAAAAGGTGATGCTCTTCAGTATGATTGCCTGGGTACTGAGGTTCGGACTCTTCTCGTTTGGCGACCCGGCAGGCGGTCTCTGGATGATCATCCTCTCATGCATTATCTACGGGATGGCATTCGATTTCTTTAATATTTCGGGTTCTCTCTTTGTTGAGACCCAGAGCAAACCAGAGATCAAGGCCAGCGCCCAGGGACTCTTCATGATGATGACCAACGGTTTCGGGGCAATCCTCGGCAGTGCGTTAAGTGGTATCATAATCGAACAATTCTTCAGGAAGGACGGGGTTGCCGACTGGCCTGGAATCTGGATGACTTTTGCCATTTACTCGCTTATTATTACAATCCTGTTTGCTGTCCTGTTCCGGCATAAACACGACCCGAAAACCTTTTCTGAAATTCACCACTGATTTACTAAATGAATTTCGCTGTTTCACCATTTCGCTATTTAATATGAAACAATACCTCGCCCTCCTTGATCACGTGATGAAAAACGGAGCTGAAAAGAGCGACCGGACAGGGACAGGCACGATCAGCGTTTTCGGATACCAGATGCGGTTTGACCTCAGGGAAGGATTCCCGGTCATGACAACCAAAAAGCTGCACCTTCGCTCGATTATCCATGAACTGCTTTGGTTCCTGAAAGGGGAGACCAACGTCAGCTATTTGCGTGAAAACAAGGTGACCATCTGGGATGAATGGGCGGATAAAAACGGAGAGCTCGGCCCGGTCTATGGTTACCAGTGGCGCTCCTGGCCAAAACCCGACGGGAACTCCGTCGATCAGATCACACAGGTAATTGGTTCAATCAGATCAAATCCGGACTCACGCCGCCATATCGTGAGTGCATGGAATGTCGGGTCTCTCGAAAAAATGGCCCTTCCCCCTTGCCACCTTCTCTTCCAGTTCTATGTTGCAAACGGTACCCTCTCGTGTCAGATGTACCAGCGCAGCTGCGATATATTTCTCGGCGTCCCCTTTAACATCGCATCCTATGCCCTCCTCACCATGATGGTGGCGCAGGTAACAGGATTAAAGCCTTGGGAATTTGTTCATACGCTTGGCGATGCCCATATCTACCATAACCACCTCGAACAGGTCAGGCTCCAGCTGACAAGGGAACCATACCCGCTTCCGCGGATGATTATCAATCCCCAAGTGAGGGATATTTTTGATTTTAAATTTGAAGATTTCACGCTCGAGGGATATCAGGCTCATCCCCATATCAAAGGCCAAATTGCAGTCTAAAAAAGTCGTATGATCTCTATCATTGTTGCTGTAGCGGATAACCTGGCCATCGGAAAAAATAACGACCTCCTCTGGCATATCCCCGAGGATCTTAAAAGATTTAAACAGATCACTTCAGGTCATACCGTCATCATGGGAAAACGCACCTATGAATCCCTTCCGCGGAGACCCCTACCGAACAGGCGTAACCTTGTGATTACCGACGTGCCTGGCGAGACCATCAAAGGATGCGAAATGGCCTACTCCATCGATGATGCCGTCCGCCTCAGTGATCCCGGGAAGGAGAATTTTATCATCGGCGGTGCTTCTGTTTACAGGCAATTCCTGCCCCTTGCCGATCGTCTTTACTTGACACATGTCTACAATAATTTTGAGGGTGATGTTTTCTTTCCCGTGATCGAGTTGTCGGAATGGGAACAGATCTCCAGGGAAGATCATCCGCCCGATGAAAAGAATGATTTTGCTTATAGTTTCCTGGTCTATAACCGTAGAAAAATCAGTGCTCGATGAAGTGCCTTCTTCTTTACTCTTTATCTATCTCATTACTGTTTACCGCGGTCTCCTGCTCCAAAAACAAAGAGACTGATCTGAAACCAATCCTGAATGCGGCCAATGACATCATCCTTGTCCAGCGCCCCTTCATCTTTGCCTTTAACCTGCTGGTCAAGGCATCGCTTGATTCCGCACTTCAGGCGAATTATCATGCAAACATCGACAGCTCCGCCGTCGTCCTCAACCCGGGGAAGAAAAAATATACCTTTTCTTTTACCGGGAAACTCTGTCCCGACAGTGTAATCAGGTTCGGATATATCCAGGCCATCCTGGATACGAATCTTTTTATCCCCGGATCAAAAGTGAAGATCGTTTTCAACTACTATTCAGAGGACAGTCATGGAATCACGGCTGACGACAGCCTATTGAACGAAGGGCCACTGCCGGGGGGAGAACTTATTTTTAAGAATATGCTATCCGGAGTGTCCATTTCAAAGGATATCACCAGGAATATCAAATGGGAGGGGAGCTTCAATTTTCATGTTCAATCCGATATAATCTACCATGGCACAAAAAAGGCTGTCATCACAGTGGATGGTTCCGGACAGGGGACCTCATCCATGGGATATTTGTTCTACTCCTCCATTGCCTCTTCACTCAGGGACAGTCTTGATTGTCCCTGGCCTAAAGACGGGATCATCAATTTCTATATGCCCGAGGTGGAACCAAAAAACGGCTCCATTGAGTTTATGGCAAAAAAATCCTGTAATAACCATATTAACTACAATTTCGATGGGGTCCTTTACGAAGGATGGATCAGTGATAAGTACCTGATCAAATAACAATACCAGAAAAATTTCAGGTCTTTCTCTTCTCTTTCTTGGCGGCAGGGAAAAGAACATTATTGAGGATAAGCCTGTAGCCTGGTGAGTTGGGATGCAGGTTCAGGTCTGTGGGCGGATCACCTACCAGGTGCTGGTAATCTTCCGGGTCATGTCCGCCAAGGAAAGTCCAGGTTCCCTTACCGAAATCCCCGTGAATATAACGTGCTTCCCCAAGGGCTTTACTCTCACCCAGGATAACCACGTTCGACTTGAGGTATTTCTTGTTGAAGGCTGTCGTCTGTCCCATGAACCCATGGATCAGCGACTCGTGATCCTGGCATAGCATGCTGGGTATCGGATCCCATTTTGCCGAGAATTCGAACAGGGAAAAGAAATCATTCGCCCAGGTCAGGTTCTTGGGCCTGCTCTCGGTCACATCAATGGATGAGATCTCGTACTCATAGGGATTGTTGCTTATATGGAAATTATCAAAGGCAAAACACTTGCTGTAATCCAGCTTCGATTGTGCCTCCTGATCCTGAGGATCACTGTCGAACATCACGTCGCAGATATCGACGCCTTCAGCGGCAAGGGCGACATCATAGCTGTCGGGGGCTGAGCACATCGAAAAAAGATAACCCCCGCCAACAACGAAGTCCCTTATCTTCCCGGCAACGGCAAGTTTCATCTGCGAAACCTTTTGATACCCGAGTTTGGAGGCCATCGACTCATTGATCTTTACATCCTCCTGGTACCATGCAGCATTCCGGTATGCCGCCCAGAACTTTCCGTACTGCCCTGTGAAATCTTCATGATGCAGGTGCAGCCAGTCATACAAAGGCAAAACCCCGGAAATGATCTCTTCATCATAAAGGATGTCATAGGGTATCTCTGCATAGGTCAACACCAGCGTAACCGCATCATCCCAGGGTAGCTTGTTTTTAGGGGAATATACAGCAATCTTAGGCGCCTTGTGCAGTTTCACATTTTCCATGTTCACCTGCGGTTCGGAGATCTCAAGTAGAATGGCTGAATACTGGGCATCGGCGATCACCTGGTAACTGACTCCCCGGATATTACACTCCTCCTCCAGCAATTTAGAATAACCGAACATAAAACTACCCCCGCGGTAATTGAGCAGCCAGTCGACCTCGACATCCCGGGTGAGCACCCAGTATGCAATCCCATATGATTTCAGATGATTTTTCTGCGTTTCATCCATGGGAATAAGAATGTAAGCGCCGCGGGAAACCAGGGTGGCGAAAAGCAGTAAAATCAGGAAGGTTAACCGGATATACCCTTGATTAGAACGGCGTCTCATGGTCGCTTTCATCATCCATCTTCGACATTATCGTACGCGTGCGTACCGAACCATCAAACGAGGAATTGGATGGAATAGTATCTGCCGGAGTGTATTCCATCTCCAGGTCAATGAACTTGGCAAACTTTGAAACAAATTTCATTTTGATATCCTTCAGGGGGCCGTTACGGTTCTTGGAAATGCTTACTTCAGCTGCCCCTGATGTGGATTCACCCGCTTCATCAACATCAATTTTATAATATTCGGGCCTGTAGATGAAAAGGACCATATCAGCATCCTGTTCAATGGATCCCGATTCACGTAAATCGGAAAGGATCGGCTTTGCAGCTGCAGATCTTTTCTCCGGGGCCCGGCTGAGCTGCGACAACGCGATGACGGGGACGTTAAGCTCCTTTGCCAGGCTTTTCAGGGCTCTTGATATGCTGCTGATCTCCTGCTCGCGATTCCCCTTGTGCTCCTGGCTTCCCTGCATCAGCTGAAGATAATCCACGACGATCAGCTGGATGTCGTGACGGGCCTTGAGCCTTCGGCATTTTGCACGCAGGTCGAAGATGGATAATGCAGCAGTATCGTCGATGAACAGAGGAGCCTCAAGAAGTTTGGAGATCTTGGCATTTAGCTGCTCCCACTCAAAATCGGCCATGACCCCACGACGCAGTTTCTCCTGGGGAATTTCAGTCTCACTGGAGATCAGCCTTGTTACCAGCTGGATGGCCGACATTTCAAGTGAAAAGAAAGCAACCGGCTTCTTGAAATCGATTGCGGCATTCCTTGCCATCGTAAGGGCGAAAGCCGTTTTACCCATACCGGGACGGGAAGCAACGATGATGAGATCTGACTTCTGCCAGCCCGAGGTGATCCTGTCCATCTCACTGAAACCGGATCCGACGCCACGCAGCTGGCCTTCATGCTTCCTCCCTGCCGTTATCTCCTTGATCGCCTCCCTGACGATCGACTGCATATCCATGGTTGCCTTCCCGATGCTGCTTTCGCTGATGGCAAAAATTTCGTTCTCCGCTTTGTCGAGAAGATCAAAAACGTCTGTCGTATCTTCGTATGCCTCCCTGATGATTCCTGAACTTACCCTGATCAGTTCACGCTGGATGTGTTTCTGAAGAATGATCCTGGAATGAAACTCAATATTTGCAGCCGAAGCCACACGGTTGGTGAGCATCGTGATGTAGTAAGGACCACCCACTAATTCAAGGGCCCCGCGCTGCCTGAGCTCCTCCGTTACCGTGAGTATGTCGACAGGCTGGTTATTGGCGAATAGCTGCTGTATGGCTGCGAAGATCTGCTGATGAGACTCTTTGTAGAATGCTTCAGGTTTCAGGACCTCGATAACCTCTGCAAGACGGTCATTCTCCAGCATCATGGCGCCCAGGACGGCCTCCTCCAGGTCCATTGCCTGGGGTGGCACCTTTCCCTGTTCATGGAAAACCTCTGTAAAGGCACTGTTACTCCCCCTCCTTTTATTCCTCTGGTCAGCCTGCGCCGGCGCTCCCCTCAAACCACCCGGTCCGCTGTTGTATTTCTCTTTCTCTTCCATCTGTCAAAAATAGAATATATACCCCTGTTTTTCTTCTCATTCCTGAGAATTATTTATCAACAATCAGAAACAAAAGGTAAGGCCGATGTGGCCCCACTTGTGCCATAATCCCTCACTGAACTCGGGACTCAGCAGAAACTGTTCCGCCTCAATCTGGAATCCGCCATAACTAATGACCAGCCCGACTGATGTCTGGAAGACGAGATGCGAGATTTCGCTCCCCGGGATCGTGTACACACTCGATCTGTTCAGCAAACCGCCTTCCAGTGTGGCGTCATACCCGACCACTTTGCCGGATCCCTTTAAAAAGAAATAACCCTGGGCCTGGTGAAGATGATTCTGTTTGAGCTTGCTGCGCTTCGAAATCCCGAGATTGGAAAAATAGGGATTCATCCACCCTGCCCTTAAGAGCAATCCCCCTGAAATGTTGGTGTAAAGTGTCCCAAGCATGGCCGTCGATACAAGGTTGAAATTTATCCATTTTTCAGAAAGAATACCCTTGTCAAAGGTGACCGAATAATTCAGGACGAGATCGTTCTTAATCTGGTACTCCCACCCAAGGGGTTCGCTGTTGCTCGGGAAGGCACCATGGAATGACTTCTGAACATACTCACCCAGTGAATAGGGCCCTATGATCCCGAGATCGATCTCGCTCGTCATTCTGAAACGCTTCACCGGATCGTTGGTGATCTTGAAGCTTCCCAGGTAGAGGTAGGAGGCATAAGGCCGGTCGCCATAAATTATCCCACCACTCTTGGTTGTGGACGGGGTGTAAAGGTTCTGCACGATCGACAATCCATAATAATTCATCCCGGATCCCCAGTAAGGGATTGTGACTCTGCCCGCAGGATTGCCTGACAGCGAAGGATGGATAAGGTCTATCCGGATCCCGTTGGTAAAGAAACGATCCGTGTAGTCGAAAATATCATTGTCGAGACTAATCTTCAGAAACCTTTCCCGGCTTAACATGATGACGAGAGGAAAATCCGCCGGGGGAATCGTGGAGGTTAGAAATGAACGGCTGACAGGCTCGTTGAGATCAATCTCTCCCTCCCTGTTCGAAAAATACTTTATGCCGGCCCGGAAGATTGAATCGGAAGGCCCGGAAACAGTTTCGGACTGCGAAGCTTCCGGCAGGACATTCCCTTCTTTTCGTTTTGTTTTATTCCGGAAGGCTTTTTTCAGGTTTTTATCGGATGTGAGGCTGTTCGCATGGATTAAGTTAACAACCGGAGATTTTTTATTTTTTCCCTGCTCATCCGTATCAAAATTACCACCAAGCTGATCCTTGTTCTGGCGGGTGCAGGCAAGGCAGAAAAAAATGATGAGAATGATTAGAAATGACCTGGTCACGATGGTGCAAAGATAGCGAATTCCCTACCTTTTGGTTATTCCATGCATTTTCATTACCTTAGCTGGATGAAGATCGTGAAAACCTGCCTGGTTCTCTTTGTCCTGCTCATGGCCCTCATGTCCGAACAATTGTCAGGGCAGAATATCCTCATGCTCGAAAAGATCGGTACTCTGAAAAAATACAACTACCAGGTTGGGGATTTTATCAATATACTTACAACTTCCCAGCACCTGCGTCTGAAAAACTATCTCTGGTCAATAGAAGATTCCTCCATCATGATTGGGACCAATTATACCGTCAGGTTGAATGATATCAAATCCGTCAGAAGGGATGTCTATTTTCCTAAACTGCTGAGCAAGATTACACTCATTGCCGGCGCCGGGCTGATCGCGATCGATGTTGTGAATAATCTCATCAACGGGCTGCCCGTATTTAATGAATCAACCCTCATTATTGGTGGATGTCTGATTGGGGCAGGACTGGTTCTGATTCCCCTCTCTCACAAGAACCTGAAGATCGGGTATCAATGGAAGCTTAAGATCCTTACACCTCTTTGATCAGGGCTTTGATCAGCTGGGTCATGGTCGGTTCCACTGCGCTGGCTGCATCAATCACATGCTTGTGTGATATTTCAACAATTTTCCCGGGTACGCCAAGGTCGGATATGATGGAGACGGCAAAACACTTCAGATTCATATGCCTGGCCGCGATGACTTCGGGCACGGTCGACATACCCACGGCATCCGCTCCGATGACTCGGATGTAATGATATTCGGCAGGGGTTTCATAGGTGGGTCCCGAGACAGCTGCGTAGACGCCATCCAAGAGCCTGATCTTTAACCGTGATGCAATTTTATGAGCCTTGCCGATTAATTCAGGGTCATAGGCGTTGCTCATATCGGGGAAGCGGGTCCCCATCATCTCCTCATTTTTACCAATCAGCGGGTTGTCCTTCATCAGGTTGATATGATCCCTGATCACCATGATGTCACCAACCTGAAAATCGGGGTTTACTCCCCCGCTGGCATTGGAGAGAATAAGCAACCGGATCCCGAGGAACTTCATGACCCTCACCGGGAAGGTAAGCTCCTGCATCGTATATCCTTCGTAATAGTGGAACCTCCCCTGCAGGGCTACAATGCTTGTTCCACCCATCTTGCCAAAGATCATCTGTCCCTGGTGTCCGTCAACCGTGGAGACCGGGAAATTGGGAATGAATTCATAAGGAATGGCCTGCTGGATCTCGATCTCCTTGACGAGTCCTCCCAGTCCTGTACCAAGGATGATGCCGATCTCCGGCTTTAAACTCACCTTTGAGGCAAGGTACTCAACTGTTTCTTTTACTTTTTTCAACATATTGCAATATCAGGTTATTAAACTTTTCCTGGTCGGTGCCCTGGAACCCGATTTCAATCGGGATATAAAATAAAGGCAAACCCTTCAGAATGATACTCAGCTCAGGAATTTTTAAACGCATGGCATCCTTCTCTGTCGTAATGATCACCTTTTTCTGGGTCGGAAGACCATGAAAAGCCTGTATGATCTTCTCAAGGTCTTTCGGGCTGTAGAGATGATGGTCCGGGAACTTCATCACCAGTAATTCCGAACACATACGTTGTAAATGCTCTTTTAAAGGGTCGTCATTGGCAATCCCTGTGAACAGCAGGATCTTTGAGACGACGGAAGGGTAGACTGAACCGGAGGATTCGTAAACCGGGACAGGATCACTATATTTTATGAAGGTGAAAAACACCGACTGATCGGCATGTGGCGAAATATCCTCCACGATCCTTCTTCTTGTGATCGGGGAAAAGATCTTTGGGGTCTTGGTTACGATAATCACATCAGCCCTGTCTGCCCCGGAACGGGGCTCCCTCAGGCGACCTGATGGAAGCAGGTAATCTTCTGTATAAAGATGGTCATAGCTGGTGAGAAGGATATTAAAACCTGGTTTTACATAACGGTGCTGGTAGGCGTCATCAAGAAGAACGATATCAAGGTTCGGGTATTTCTGTAACAAAAGCCGGATGCCCCTTAAGCGTTTTTCATCAACGGCGACTTTGATCTCCGGAAATTTTTTGGCGTACTGTAAAGGCTCGTCACCGATATATTTTGCTTGTGACCGCTTTGATCCGATGATGAAACCTTCACTCTTCCTCCCGAACCCTCTGCTCAGGGTGGCAAGAAAGGATCCTGGTGAAAGGAGTCTGATCAAGTACTCGATCTGCGGGGTCTTTCCTGTGCCTCCGGTTGACAGGTTTCCGACACTGATCACAGGCAGATCAAACCGTTCCGAGCGAAGGATCCTGGTGTCGAACAGCAGGTTCCTGAGCCAGGCGATCATTCCATAACAAATGGAAAAAGGAAATAATATGATCTGAAGTAACTGCATCGCCGGTTTAAAGCCCGAAATTAGAAAAAAATATTGGTTCCGCTCACCTGGGCAGATAAATTTTCTTACCCTAACAAATTGATAAGGAAAGTGAAATCAGAGGCGAACCTCTTCCCTGACCAGGAACTTCATGTTTTTTACAAGTTCCCTGATCCCGATCTCAAGCCGGTTCGTCTTGACGATGTAATCTGTGGCCCCGGCATCCAAGAGGCGGATGGCCAGGATGGGGTCGTCGTAAGAGGAAAAGAAAATGGTTTTGATCTTTGGTGAGACTTCCTGAATTTTTTTCAGAAAATCAAATCCCGGCATTTCACCCGTATCGTAATCAGTCACAATAAAGTCAGGGATAACCTGCTTGCTGAGCTTATACAGGCATTCACTGCATGTAGGGAAACTGTGAACATTGAAAAACCTGTTCACATTCAGGTGATATTTGACCAGACTGTTATGAATTGGGTTGTTGTCGATTACAAAAACCAACGGGGATTTTGAATAATCCATTTTGGAGATTAAAATGTGGGATCAAAATTTGATATTTTTAGATTGTAAATGATCAGTCATTCTCAAAACTTTTAAACAAATTACTAACATAAAAAGGAGGCGATGCATTGCTCCTTTCACTATTTTTACAACCGTTTGCAAAAAATTATGAAAGATGAAACTACAGGAAATTTGTCGTTTTCTTGAACATAAAGCCCCCCTTCGGCTTCAGGAGGATTATGATAATTCCGGACTCCTGGTGGGCGATCCCGCCATGGAAATCACAGGCGCACTCCTTTGCCTCGATGTTACTCCTGAAGTGGTTGATGAGGCGATCGGGCTTGGCCTGAACTTAATCATCTCTCACCACCCCTTCATCTTTAAAGGACTTAAGAAGCTGGTCCACGGGTCGGCGGAAAATACTATGATCTCTAAAGCGATTAAAAATGACATCGCGATCTATGCCATACACACGAACCTTGATAATGCCAGGAATGGTTTGAACGGCTTGCTGATGAGAAAACTTGGAGTCGACAGGTATTCGATCCTTGCTCCACGCAAGAACATGCTATCAAAGCTGGTCACATTTTCACCCACCGGATATGCAGAAAAGGTAAAATCAGCCCTCTTCGCAGCCGGGGCAGGAGTGATAGGGAATTACGACTGCTGCAGTTATACGCTTCAGGGAAGCGGAACCTTCCGGGCCTCCGGTGATGCAAATCCTTTTGTAGGGAATAAAGAGGAACTCCACACAGAACAGGAGGCAAGGATTGAGGTTATTGTTCCCGATCACCTGCTTCCCGTGGTTGTTGAAGCAATGATCAGCGCCCATCCATACGAAGAGGTAGCCTACGATATTTACCCTCTTTCCAATGCCTACCCGGGTGCTGGTGCCGGGGTCGTGGGTGACCTTCCGGTTAAATTGAAAGTGAGTGAGTTCCTTGTTCATCTTAAAAACTCCCTTGGACTGAAGGTGCTCCGGCATACGAAAGCAGCAAGGAAACAGGTAAAACGGGTTGCACTATGCAGCGGTTCCGGCGCTTTTCTGATCCCCGACGCCATCGCAGCCGGAGCCGATGTTTTTGTGACAGCTGATTTGAAATATCATGATTTTTTCATAGGGGCGGGGGTGATCCTTCTGGCCGATATCGGTCATTATGAGAGTGAACATTTGGTAAAAGAATGGCTCTATGATGCGCTTATCGAAAAATTTCCTAATTTTGCATGCCTTAAATCACAGGTTAATACCAATCCGATTCATTACTTTTAAATTTTAATGTATGGCAAAAACAACCGGTAAACCAATTGCCACTTCCAAACCTTCAAAGCTGGCAAAGAAACCAGATGAACCCAAAATTGCTGCGAAGAAAAAAACTGCCACCAAAAAAGAAGAGGTAAAGGAGAAAAAAGTAGTAAAAGCTCCAGCCAAACCTGCTGCAAAAAAAACAGAGGTTAAGGAGGAAAAAGTAGTAAAAACTACCGCCAAGACTGTCGCTAAAAAAGCAGAGGTAAAGGAGGAAAAAGTAGTAAAACCCGCTTCAAAACCGGTAACAAAAAGTAAGCACGAATCACAGGAAGAAAAAGGGGAGATTTCCGTTGAGAAGAAGCTGATCGCCCTCTATACGCTGCAGCAGATCGATACCCAGGTTGACAAGATCCGGATTATCCGCGGAGAATTGCCGCTGGAGGTCCAGGACCTGGAAGATGAGATTGCCGGACTCGAGACCAGGATTGAGAATTACCTGCAGGAGACTGTTGCCCTTGAAAAATCAGTAACCGAGAAGAAGAATGTCATCAAGGAGTGCCATGCCCTGATCAAGAAGTATGAAGAACAGCAGATGAATGTTCGTAACAACCGTGAGTATGACTCCCTGACCAAGGAGATTGAATTCCAGAATCTGGAGATTCAGCTTTCGGAAAAAAGGATAAAGGAATTCCAGGTGACACTTGAAGCAAAGAAGGTTGAAATAGAGCAGTACCAAAAGGTACTTCACGACCGTAAAAGCGACATAGATATAAAAAAGAACGAACTCGACGATATCATTGCCGAGACCGAGAAAGAGGAAACAGAACTGATTCGTCGCTCTGATGAGAACCAGTCCTATATTGAAGAACGCCTCCTCACAGCCTATACCCGTATCCGGAAAAATGCCCGGAATGGTCTAGCCGTTGTGCAGATCGAAAGAGATGCCTGCGGAGGCTGCTTTAACAAAATTCCGCCCCAGCACCAGCTCGACATCCGCATGCACAAAAAGATCATCGTCTGTGAATACTGCGGAAGAATCCTCGTGGATGAAGGTATTGTGACTGCAATGCATTAAGAAAAACCCGTTGATATGAAAAAGGCGTCTCTGGTAAGAATATTGATTCTATCAGGCGCCTTTCTTTTTTTGACCCATTTTGCGTCCGGGCAGTACCTCTTCAATGAACAGTGCCAGAAAGCATACCAGGCTATCCTTTCCCTGGAATTTAAAGAGGCAAAGCGACTCCTGGAGACTGAACGCCTCACCAACCCACCCAACCTCATTCCAATCTACCTTGAGAATTACATCGATTTCCTGACCCTTTTCATCGGAGAGAACCGGGTTCAGTTTGAGGAACTGAAAAACAATAAATCTACCAGGATCACCCTGCTTGAAAAAGGAGATCCCTCTTCACCCTACTATCGCTATTGTCTTGCCGAGGTTTACCTCCAGTGGGCCTTCGCAAGGCTGAAATTCGGCGACTACACAACCTCAGCTCTGGAGATGAGAAGAGCCTATCTTCTCTTTAAGGAAAATCAGGAATGTTTTCCTTCATTCCTGATTAATAAAACCGGACTTGGCGTTGTCCACATCATCGCAGGTATCGTTCCCGATAATTACAAATGGATCACGAAACTGATGGGGGTGGAGGGATCACTCGAAAAAGGGCTGCATGAACTTCGGGAGGTTGCCGAATACCAGGGGGAGGACAGGATTGTTCAGCTTTTCCGGCCCGAAGCCCTCTTTTTTATGTCAACCATTATTGCCAACCTTCAGAGGGATAAGCGTGAAGCCCTGACGAAAATAACCGCTTTTAACTCCGGTGATCCTGGAATGCTTACAATGAAAAGTCCGCTGGTCATCTACGCACGGGCAAATATCCTGATGAAGAATGGCCGCAACGATGAAGCCCTCCGGATCCTTCAGGAAAGGAGAATAGGTGACCAGCGCTTCCCGTTCTATTATCTCGATTATCTGGAAGGGATCGCACGTCTAAATAAACTTGATCTGGAGGCGAATGAATTCTTTCACAGGTATTTAAATCATTTTGCCGGATTGAATTATATTAAGTCATCCTACCAGAAAATTGCCTGGATATATGCCCTCAGGGGAGATAGTGTCAAATATTTTGAGACGATCCATTATCTTGAAAAGAAGGGGGCAGCCCTCGTGGATGAAGATAAACAAGCAGAAAGTGAGATGAATAATTGGACCTTTCCGAGTTTAATACTGCTCCGGGCGCGCCTGCTTTTTGATGGCGGTTATTTTGACCTCGCCCTGAAGGAGTTGCTTGATAACCCGGTGAAAAGCTATGTAAAAACACGCAAAGACCTGGTTGAGTACACATACAGGCTTGCAAGGATATACCACGAAACAGGAAACCTTCCCAAGGCGCTGGATTATTACGGACAAACCGTTTCAAGGGGCAGGAATGAAACCTACTATTTTGCAACTGCCTCTGCCTACCAGATGGGACTGATCTATGAAAATACCGGGAATCTTATTAAAGCCGACAGCTGCTACAGAAAATGCCTCTCGCTCAAAACCATTGAATACAAAACCAGCCTTAACCAAAAGGCCAAGGCTGGTCTGAACAGACTCAAAATAAAAGAGTCTAAAATCTAATCCCGACAGTGGTGTAAACCATATGGGTGTATGTTGTATTTATTGAGGGGGCGACAAGGGAAGGGTCATAAAGGTAATAATCCTCTTTCATCATACTCCATACATAGGAAACATCAGCAAAGAATATCTTTCCCCGGTACCCTAGCCCGCCCGAAGCCTGGAACCGCTGATTGTTGTTGATCCCGCTTTTATAGGCATTGCTGAAATAGGCAAACCCGCCGCGGATCCTGAAGTCCTGGATCCTCCATTCCGTTCCGACCCGAAGATTGCCCCACGACTGGAAAGAGTTCTGGATCTCCTGGTTGACGGTGCTGAAGTTATCGCGGGATGAATAAAACCTGGCCTGGGAATAGTTTACGTATTCATAATCTGCACTGAGCAGGCCGTAAGGCCCGAGGAAGAAGGCAATTCCGGCTGTTGCCCTGAACGG
Organism: bacterium; assembly: GCA_037131065.1. Taxonomy (GTDB): domain Bacteria; phylum Bacteroidota; class Bacteroidia; order Bacteroidales; family FEN-979; genus JBAXRT01. The sequence continues at coordinate 72,725 of JBAXRT010000001.1, forward strand.
GGTTGTCAGCCGGTAATCGTAATTGCCAATGGGCGAGTACTGAATGGAATTCCATTGTGATGTCGAGAAGTTGGACTCCATGGAACTGAACCATTCATCCCTCATATACGGGTACCAGGTTGGCGTATGTACACTCATTCCTACCCTGAACCAGTTGATCGGCTGGTAGATCAGGCCAACCTTAACATTGACCCCTGTCCCGTGTGTCTGAAGACTGTACCAGTAATTCATATAGTTGAACTCGGGAATCGTGCCGTTGATATCGCGCTCCTGGTAAACGCTGTTCTGGTAATACCGTATGAATGGGATACCGATGGTCATGCCGAAAAAGAGTTTGTCATTGTAATTTCCTCCCATCGAAATTTCCATCTCGTTGATCGATCCGTAGGTGTTGATTGATTTGCTCTGGTATACGCCTCCATTCCTGGCATCACACAAGTAATCCCCCGTGGTGGTGTCTTGGTAGATCAGGTTACAGTCATAGGCAAGGCCGATATCAAAGGGGTAATCGGTACGGATAAGATTGGGCGGGATCCAGTTTGCATTCAGTTTATCGACGTAGCTCTGCATCATGGAACTTGTGGGATTGAAACCGCCTATGAAAACCTGGCTGTTAAAGTCATTCTGCCGGTTCATGCCAAACCCGAAATTGAAACTTTTAAGTCCGCCGCTCTTGTTACTGTAAGGTTTTATAGTGAAGATCATACCGATGTTACCAAGGCCGAAATTTACCTTGTTATCGGAGGAAACACTCCCGTAATAATCAGATCCTGTGTTTACTATGATCGGTGCAAAGGTCATGGTGAACTCCGAACTGCGGTAGAGGCCAATTCCTGCAGGGTTGATGGCTAGTGTCGAGAAATCGGCTCCGACCGCGCTGAAAGCCCCTCCCAATCCCATGAATCTTGAGGTTCCGCTGTAGAATATTCTGGAATATCTAAGGGCATCATCCGAAGTCTGTGCCGACAGGGTCAACGTATTTCCAATCAATACGAGTGCTATTATGATCAGTTTTTTCATCGCCGTAGAGTTTTATTGGTTGTTGTTTACCTGTGCCTGCCACCGCCGCCGCCGCCGCCGCCAGAGGGCATGCTGCCACCGCCACCGCCGCCTGATCTTGAAGGTGCCGAATAGCTCGGTGAAGAGGATCTTGATGGAGCTGAATAGCTTGGTGAAGATGATCTCGAAGGAGCTGAATAGCTGCTATTCGATCTTTGCGAAGGGGTACTGCCGGGAGAACTGCTTCTCGAGGAAGAGTTATAGCTTCTGCCGGTCCCTGTTGTTGCTGGTGACCTGCGGGTGTTGACGGAAGGATTCGAATAGCTCCTGGTCTGGGTACTTGGGGTGGCAGATCTTGAGACTCCCGGGTTCTGTGTACGCGGGTTGATATATTCCTGGCTCGATTTTGCCTGGCGGTAGGCAGGGGATGAATAGCTCTGCGTCCTGGTATTTTTCTGGGTTTCAACTGAACTCCCTGGCCTTGTGTATTTAGGGGCCGGTTGTTCCCGCTGACGCTGGTATTGTGCAGTAGTACGAGCATTCCGCTCCTGCTGCTGGTTCTCCCCGGGCCTTGTATACCTGTAGTTTTCGCGGTTTGCAGGTTTTGGCTGTGGGTAAGCGGTATTTGTCCTTGTATTGGCCTGGTTGTCAACTGTTCTTGTGTTTGAACCTGGGGAAACAACAGGGTTTGGGCTTGTCCTGGTGTTTGCCTGGTTTTCCACGGTCCTTGTATTAGCACCTGGTACTGCAGAGGGAGTAGGGTTGGTCCGTGTATTCCTCTCGATAGCAGTACTCCTGGTATTTCTCTCTGTGAGGGCTGTCTGTGAAGCTGTCCGCTGGTTCACAGTTCCTTGTCCGCCCGAAGAACCTAATGAGTTCCTTGGACCGTAGTAATAATCGGAACCATAAGGATTGTAGCCGTGGGATCCGTCCCAGTATCCGTCCCAGTATCCATTCCAGTAACTTCCGTAATAAGGCCAGTAATAGGGATAATACCAGCCATAATCCCAGCCGTAATATGGATACCCCCATCCATAGTAAGGATATCCCCATCCGTAATAACCAGATCCCCAGCCCCATCCGAAGCCTATGCCAAAGGAGACGGAAGGGTTGTACCAGTCATTTCCCCCGCCACAATAAATATTTACATCAGGCTGGGAGTTGACATAAACGTTGGTGTCATAATTGGAGGTGCCGGTATAAACCTCGTCATAATAGCTTTTGTTTCCTGCCGTGTTATCGCCGCTGAACCGTTTGATCCTGGAAGAGTAAGTGTAATCGTTATAATCATCTGTCCAGGAAGCAGATCCGCTTTTCAGGTTTGCACTGCTGTCAGGGGTGGTAATGACCTGGGGTTCGGAGGAGCCCTGGTTGAATTTAACGTTTGAATGGGCCGGAGCCCCTGATGAAGAATAATATACATCATCGTTGTTGCCTAAGGATGTCTGCTGTGTTGATTTACACGAAGTGATCAAGAGGCCTGTGATCACTATCAGGACTGCTGCTTTTTTCATATTGAATCCTCCCTGTGGTTTTGGATTGAAGGTAGCTTCTTGATGAAGCGGATATTTTGTATTTTTGTAATTCGTTTTCATGCCTGTTTTACAGCAAATCCCGTACCAAAAATCAATCCATGGCCAAAGACTTTCCTTCCCGAGCAGAGAATTACTCTCAATGGTATAATGACCTGGTAATCAAAGCAGATCTTGCCGAAAATTCCTCCGTTAGGGGATGTATGGTTATAAAACCAAACGGTTATGCAGTCTGGGAAAAGATCCAGGCAGCCCTCGACCGTATGTTTAAGGAGACCGGGCATTCCAATGTTTATTTCCCTCTGTTTATTCCGAAATCATTCTTCAGTAAGGAGGCCTCCCATGTTGAAGGCTTTGCCAAGGAGTGTGCCGTTGTTACCCACTACCGCCTGAAGGCCGATCCTGTGAATGGCGGTGTGATGGTTGATGAAGATGCTAAACTGGAGGAGGAACTTATCATAAGACCGACTTCGGAAACGATCATCTGGGATACCTATAAGAACTGGATCCAGTCGTACCGAGATCTGCCCCTGTTATATAACCAGTGGGCCAATGTCGTCAGGTGGGAGATGAGAACAAGGCTCTTTCTCAGGACCGCAGAATTTCTCTGGCAGGAGGGTCATACCGCTCACGCAACGAGGGAAGAAGCGGTGAAGGAGGCTGAAACCATGCTGAATGTTTATGCCGAATTTGCAGAGAATTACATGGCGTTGCCTGTGATCAAAGGAACCAAATCGGCCGGTGAGCGTTTCGCCGGAGCTCTTGAAACATATGCCATAGAAGCGCTGATGCAGGACGGAAAGGCTTTGCAGGCAGGGACCTCTCATTTTCTTGGCCAGAATTTTGCCAAAGCATTCGATGTCAAGTTCCTTAATAAAGAAAACCAGCTGGATTATGTGTGGGCTACCTCCTGGGGTGTTTCAACCAGGTTGATGGGAGCTATTATTATGGCCCATTCTGATGACAATGGATTGGTCCTCCCTCCGAAACTGGCCCCAACTCAGGTCGCCATTGTCCCCGTTTTCAAAAACGCAGAGCAGCTGGCCATGATAACTGAAAAGGTAATGCCAATCAAAAAAGCGCTGGAAGCCAAAGGCATCAGTGTGAAATACGACAACCGGGAGACCCATAAGCCCGGATGGAAATTCACGGAGTATGAATTCAAGGGTGTACCGGTCAGGCTTACCATTGGTCCGAGGGATGTGGAGAACGGGACAGTCGAGATAGCCCGCAGAGATACGCTTGAAAAAGAGGTGCTTCAACTCAAGGATATCGAAAACAAGGTGATCCACCTGCTTGATCAGATCCAGAAAAATCTCTATGACAGGGCCGTATCCTTCCGTGAGAACAATTCCCATTATGTTGATACCTGGGATGAATTCAAGGATGTGATAGAGAACAGGGGAGGATTCATATACGCCCACTGGGACGGGACCCAGGAGACCGAAGAGAAGATTAAGGAAGAGACCAAGGCTACGATAAGGGTCATCCCCCTGAATAATCCCAGGTCGAAGGGGAAATGTGTATATTCAGGCAAACCTTCCGAAGAGCGGGTGATCTTTGCCAGGGCCTATTGAAATTAAAAAGGCTCAATTACACCATTCCCGTAAATTGCAGTGTAGACCGTGTCGGGGCCACCCCGGTAATAGATACTGCCTATTGATCCCACCGTTGCATCCAGGTATTTTGAAACGTTGATGTAGCAGTCGTTGGAACCGTAATTTTTTATGTAGGTATAGCCTGTTTCCATGTCCCTGCAGTCAAAAAGCCCGAAGTCCCCGGCGTAGATGGAGCTGATTTTGCAGATCCCACGCAGTTTAAAGTCGGCAGTCCCCATATGTTCGATGAAGGTTCCCTGGTAAAGATTCAGTTCCAGATCAATTGTTCCGCATCCTCCCCACACATCCACCCACAGGTTACTCGACATCAGGGCGTTGGAGGTGGTCACATCCCCGGATGAATTATAAGAAAGCTTCATCAGGTTTTTTACCGAGACATACACATTGATGGGTTTGGAATAATTCCTTGTCCAGTTGCATTCGTTATAATTATGAATAATGAGCAGGGTCCCCTCTACATTTGTTGAGATCCCTCCGATTATATTCTGACCGGCTTCGACAAAGACACGGTTGACCGTGTCCTGCGTCAGGATCAGGTTGACATAATCGTTTACACTGATGCTGTCGAAGTCAGGTATATTCCGCTCCTGCATGATGATGGGGCCGGTACTGCTGAGACATTTTCCACCCTCTTTGGCACAGGAATTAAGGAGGGCCAGGAGGATTCCAGGTATAAAAAACCATAGCAAACAGGGACTCTTCATACTAATAAACCGTTTTTTTCCCAAAGTAAACATTAAACCTGTATCCCAATCCCCATCCGATGTAATCGGCTCTTCCCCAGTGAACCTTTAGCATGACGCTTGCAAAGAAATTTTTTGCAAAGTTGTACTGGAATGAGAGTTTTTGATACAACGGCCCGTTGCTCTTCTCCTTCCCTCCAAGATAATAACCAAGGTTAAAAATAAACCCGAGCTTTCCCATCGAAAGTTCATAGGCTGCATTGATGCCGGGTCGCAGGATGGAAAAATTGTTATCCACGGTATCGCCCTGCATTTCAAGGATCTTGATCTGTGAAGGATCATACGAAAGGTCGAGTCCGAGACCAACCTTGCTTTTCCTGCTTATCTGGTAAAAGGTGTTTTCATAGATATGATAAACAAGATAGTTCTCCCCGACAACAGCAGTCATGTTTTTCCACCCCATGGAAATGCCGAAATTAAACTCAATGTTTCGCTGCAGGATTGCTTCGAATGGTTCTGTCGGCGGGTAAAAGCGATCAAATATATTGGAATTCTCTTTCCACGGCCTGTATGCAATACCCAGGTTTATAAGAGGTGTGTTGATGCCGTAGTTAGGGAGTTTAAGCGAGCCGTTCGAAAAATGCTGGAGCGATATGCCCCCGCTCAGGGTAATGGCATAATTGATCCGGTATCTCACCTCGAACATCAGGTTGACGGCCGCATTCAGATGGGATCCGATCGCAAGATTCTTATAGTTGTTCAGCCTGTCGAACCGCTCGGTCAGGTAACCGATGCCAAGCGCGAACCGGAATCCCAGCATTAAATTATTGTGCCTGTACAAGGGAAAATTGATGAAGGGCATCAGGGCAAAAGCCTGCCCGAGACCCGGGTCGTAGCCCATCCCGCTGTAATAGAAAATTGCTCCGATGATGGGGTAGTTGAAAGCCCTTTCCCATTTGTTCCTGCCGAAGGTCAGTTTCTGGATACTTAATTCGAAAGCGGGGAAATGGGCATTGTAGCGTTCAAGTTCAAGGTGATGGGCATAAATAAAACCATAGTGGAATTTTGCTTCAAACATCACGTTGGAAGAGAACAGTTTGTGCTTATAATCATTGGCCGCTTCTGCACTTCCGGAATTCAGAATTACAAGCATCAGCAGGCCGATGAGAAATGCAGCGATGGTATATTTAGCAGATGTTCTCAAGGATGTTTATCTTCCGGTCACAAAGTTATCACGATTTGTCCATGTTTGAAAAGGAGAGGGGAGTACGGGATAGAAATCCCACTTTGGAACCATAAATCCGTATTTTTGCAAAAAAAAAGCGAATGGAAGAGAAACTGGCTGCCTTCAGGAGATTACTTGAGATCATGGATGAACTCAGGGCCAATTGCCCGTGGGATAAAAAGCAAACACTTGAAAGTCTAAGGTATCTTACCATCGAAGAGACCTATGAACTATCGGGTGCCATTCTTGATAAGGATATGGAGATGATAAAAAAAGAGTTGGGGGACCTGATGCTCCACCTCGTTTTTTATTCAAAGATAGCTTCTGAGCTGGGGTCATTCGATATCAAAGATGTAATCAACAATATTATCGAAAAGCTGATCCATCGTCACCCGCATATTTTCGGTGATACCAAGGTGAAAGATGCCAAGGAGGTAAGGGATAACTGGGAAAAGATCAAACTGATGGAGAAGGGCAACAGCTCTGTGCTTTCCGGGGTTCCAACCTCCCTGCCTGCCATGGTCAAAGCCAACCGGATCCAGGAAAAGGCAAGCGGCGTTGGGTTTGACTGGGAAAATCCGGGCCAGGTCTGGGAAAAAGTTTTGGAAGAACTGCAGGAACTTCGCGAATCAGTCGAAGGAAACATGAGCCACAAGAGAAAGGAACATGAGATGGGCGACCTGCTCTTTGCCATCATCAATTATTCCAGGTTCATAGAAGTCAACCCCGAGGATGCCCTTGAAAGGACTAACCGCAAATTCATTAAAAGGTTCAGCTACCTTGAAGAGGCTGCAAAGCGGCTTAACAAACCCCTGCATGAGATGACACTGGCCGAAATGGATGTTTACTGGAATCAGGCTAAAAAACTGGAATAAAAAAAGGCCCGTAAACGGGCCTTTTTAAAAGGTTTTCTGTGTTTAGTGTTTTGAGAGATAATCTGCAACTCCTTCTGAGGTTGCTTTCATTCCTTTCTCCCCTTTATGCCAATCCGCAGGACAGACTTCACCATTTTCTTCAAAAAACTGAAGTGCATCAACCATCCTGAGCGCCTCTTCAATGCTTCTTCCAAGCGGAAGATCATTTACAACCTGGTGGCGAACAACCCCTTGCTTGTCAATCAGGAAGAGCCCGCGGTAAGCAACTGGACCGCCTTCAAATTCGAGGTTCCCGTCTTCACCCGAAAGATATTCACCTGCCAGTACATCAAAATTTGAAGAGATTGTCTTGGAAAGGTCGGAAACAATTGGATACTTTACGCCCTTGATTCCGCCATTTTTCCTGTCGGTCTGGAGCCATGCCCAGTGTGAGAATTTTGAATCGATGGAACAGCCAACGACGGCAACATTCCTCTTTTCAAATTCAGCAATTTTATCCTGGAATGCGATCAGTTCCGTAGGACAAACAAAGGTAAAATCAAGGGGATAGAAGAAAAAGATAACATGTTTCTTCCCAATGAACTGGGAAAGTGAAAATTTGTCAACGAATTCACCGCCGTTTACAACGGCATCTGCTTCGAACAAGGGAGCTTTTTTTCCAACTAATACTGCCATAATAATCAAGTTTTATTTTTTTGTGATAAATTTTTTGCAAAGATATAAACTATTTAGAAACATTATCAATAATTTTTTCAAAGTTTTATATCCATAACATTAAAGGGTATCGGGAGATTGCTCCGGAAATCAAACAGCGTGAGTTTTCTGAGTTCGTAATAGCTTCTCCAGAAGGTCTGGAGCGCCTGGAAGTAACTTTTCTGGGAATTGTCGGTTTCAACCTGTGCATTATTCAGGTCGAGGATACTCACCACCTTCCCGATCAGGTACCTTCCTTTCGTGACATCATAACTCTTCTTGGCAACGGTATCCGATTTGGCGGCGATCAGGATCTGGTTCTGCTGCATATTGAACTGAATGACCTTCAGGTAAACATTCCGCTGGAAATCGATGATATCCTGCTCTACTGAGTTTTTAACAACCTCCTCCTGTGACTGGGCCATTTTTATCTTTCCTCTTGCCACTCCCCAGTCGAGGATTGGTATGGTCAGTCCGAGCGAAACCTGGCGCTGGTCCAGCGGGTTGGTGTAGGCATCCGAAACAGTGGTCCCGGTTTGGGTAAGACCAATCACGGCATTTAATTCGACATCAAACCGGCCCTCAAGTTTTGCCCTGTTCACGTCACGGGCAGCTTCAAGTAACCGTCTTTTAAAGTCGAGTGATGTCGAAGTATTTTTATTGGCCTGCTCAACAGCATTCGCCGGATCGATCCTGAAAAATTTAATATCGGTCGGGGGCTGAAGTTCGATGGGTGTGGTATCCTTGATCCGGAGGTAGGATTTAAAGCGGAAGAGGGCATTGTCGAGATCAAGAGCTGATTTTTCGACATTGGCCTGGGCTTTCAGAAAGCTAAGTTCCAGCTGCAGAAGGTCGTTTTCGGCAATTTTCCCAAGCTGGTACCTGCCCCTGGCAATCCTGAAAAGGGTATCGTAGTTGCTCAGATTGGTCAGGGCGATCTTCTGATCGAGCTGTGCCTGGAGCAGGCTGAAGAAATAGTTTGTGGTGTTAATGCAAATATTCTCAATGTCTTCGAGAAATTTCCGCTTGGCCATATCATATTTAAGGGGTTGTATTTTTCTGTCCCACTTGAAGGGGTTATAAGTAAAAATGGGCTGAACATAACCAATATTTACAGGGGTTGACATGTAGGAGATAGGATTCTCCGTGTTGAAGTTATTGACTCCCTGTAAACCGGAACTAAGAAAGAGCGTGCCACCCGTAATTCCTAATTTTTGTGACAGCGCAAGGTTTGCGGCTGCGCTCAGGTTTTGCTGCCGGATGTAACTCTGTGTCCCGTCGGGATTCAGGTAAGGTGAAAGTGTCTGCTGGACGCTGGGCAGTGTGGCCGTAAGGCTGAGTGAAGGGAGATTGGTGGCCCTGTAGGATTTGAATTCCCAGAAACTTGCCCTGAATTGCTGTTTGGAATTAAATGCATCAGGCGACTGCTGTTTGGCAATCTCGATGGCATCTTCAAGGGTAAGTTTCCTGAGGCTGGCCTGTGCGGTTACTTCCTGGAAAGCAGAGCAAAATAGGCATAGAAGAATAAAACTAATCCATTTCATAGACAATCACTTATTCATATCTGAGCGATTCAACCGGATCCTGCCTGGAGGCTCTTTTGGCAGGCATGTAACCGAAGATGATTCCCACGGAGGCTGAAACGCCAAAGGAGATCAGGATAGATATCCCGGAAACGATGGTCAGTATCCCGGTGATCTCCATGATCGCTTTGGAAAGGATCAGACCAAGGATGATCCCGATGAGTCCGCCGGTGATGCTTAAAAGGGTTGCTTCCGAAAGGAACTGGAGGATGATGTCTCTTTTGGTTGCGCCAATTGCCTGGCGTATCCCGATCTCCTTTATCCTTTCCATCACTGATGCCAGCATGATGTTCATGATACCGATCCCCCCGATCAGCAGTGAGATACTTGCAATAGCCCCGAGCACAATGTTGAAAATGTCTTTTGTTCGTTGCTCCTGCTTGAGAAGAAGCTCAGGAACTTTGATCTCAAAATCCTCAACCCCGGCATGCCTTCGCTGCATCATTTTTTTCAGGATCGTGGTTGTAGGGATAATCTGGCTGCTCTCCATGACCTGGACAACGATCTTGTCAATCTGGTTTTTTGTTGGAGCCGAAGAGGACTGGTCAGAGATGTATGCCCAGTCATCGCCCATGGCAAGGACCCCGCCGTGAAGCGAAGCGGCAGTGATCATCGACCGGTCTTTAAATCGCCTGAGCAGGGTCTGGATCGGGGCATAGATCGAATTGTTGTAATCGGAGATGCCCAGGTTATCGATACTGGACTGGCTTATCTCCCGTTTTTTAAGGACACCGATCACGCGAAGCCAGATGGGACCGCATTTAATCTCCTTCCCGATCGGGTCCTCTGCAGCAAAAAATTTTGACTGGATGGACGGACCGATGATGCAGACCGCCTTACCATCCTTGAGTTGCTCGTTGTTGAACATCTCCCCTCTCTGCAACTCCAGGTTAAAAATGGAGAAGAAATCGGGAGTTACCCCGGTCATCTTGGTCGAGGTTTTGATACCATCCTTGATGACATCGATTTCATAAATTACCTCCGGGCTTATGGTCTGGACATTGGGAATGATGGCCCGGATCGCTTCGGCATCTTTCAGGCTTAATCCTGGTGAATATTTGCCCTTAGTTTTATCGCTCTTCTGATCCTGTGTCTGGCTATCCTGGGATCCGCTCTGACCCGATGATTTTTTTTGTTTTTCCGCGATCGGTGCAATGATGATATTATTGACCCCGACCAGTTTCATCTGGTCCAGGATCTCCTTCTTTGCACCGTTCCCGATCGCCATCATGGTAATCACGGCAGCAACCCCGAAAATGATCCCGAGTGCGGTAAGCATGCTGCGGAATTTGTTCAGAAAGACTGCTTCCAGTGCAATGCTGAAAATATATTTATAGCGTTCGAACAAAACTCAGGGATTAAAGTTTCACAGGGGATAACTTTCTTCGTTCAGGTTTTTCACCCGCCTGCGGTTTTTTGTCAGGGGGAGATTTCAGGCTGTCTTTTTTATTCTGTCCCTGTATTTTGACCGGTACGGGTTTGACAAGATATTTTTGGAGGGTATCTTTTGGAAGGCGATCGAGTTCGATCTTTTCTGCATTTTCGGGCGGAACCAGAAGGATCTCGTCATTTTCGGAAAGCCCCGAACGGATGATGATCTCGTTGTCATTGCTCAGGCCGACAATGACCTGCTGCCGGACAGCAGAACGGCCATCCATTTTATAAACGAAAGAGACACTGTCGGAGGAGAAGATCGCATCAATGGGAATAAAGAGAACACTGTCGACGATACTCGTCAGAATGGTGTTTTTGGTTGTCATCGCAGGGCGGAGGATCGAATCGAACTCATTGACAATGATCCGCACTTCATACACTTTGGCATTGGTATTCTGGAGCTGCTCACCGATGTTGGCTACTTCGACCACTTTCCCTGTGAACTTTTTTTCAGGAAAGGCATCAATCCCGATCTTGACCGACTGACCAACTTTGACCTTGCTGATATCGATCTCGTTAACGTAGGTTTTTGATATCATCTCTGAAAGGTCCGGGAGTTCGGCAACGACATTATCCCAGGCATTGACGGTTGCACCAACTCCCTGTTTATTTCCGTCCCAGTTCCTGCGGTAGATCACCATCCCCGCCTTGGGTGCTTTTACCGTGAATTGTTTCAGCACATCCATCATTTGTTCCAGTTTTCGCTTGGCCTGGTTGTAGGAGGCTGATACCTCCTGCATGTTGGCACACGCTTTCTGGTACTGGAGTTTGTAGTTTGTCTCTGTCTGCTCAAAGGCACGTTGGGCTTTCTCCAGGTCGATCTGGACCTGTCTGACGGCAGCCGGAGGCTCATATTTTGACTGCTCCAGGATGATCTTTTTTTCCTCGAGTGAGTATTTAAGGTTGATAAGGTCATCACGCACTCTTCTGAGTTCCAGGGATGTATCAAGTCTTGTCTTGGTCATCTGGGATTCCAGTTTTTCAAGGTTCGTCTCTTCATCCTTTATCTTGTTGGAGATCTCCGTCCTGTCGAGGGTAGCTACATACTGCCCGGAGTCAACAACGGTTCCGTCGGGGATGATATCCTGGATCTTGACCTGCCATATCTGGATCTGCCGGAGCGCCTGTGGGCCATATATCTTCTCCGAACTCTTGGCGATGAGCTCACCGGTGGTGGTCACCTCAATCGGAAAGCTTCCTTTTTTTACTTTGGCAGTGACCTGGGGACCGGTTTTGCTCTTGCCAAAAAAGAAATAGATAATGATTGCCAGGACGATAATCCCGGCAATCACGTAAAGATGCTTTTTTTGAATCATGGGTTCAGTATAATATGGGGAATGCCATCATACATCTATTTTGGCATATCTCGCATTCTTCTCAATGAACTCCCTTCGTGGTGGGACATCATCTCCCATCAGCATGGAGAAAATGCGGTCAGCTTCGGTGCCGTTTTCAATGGTAACGAGGCGAAGGGTCCTGAAGGCGGGATCCATGGTGGTACTCCAGAGCTGTTCTGCATTCATCTCTCCAAGACCTTTATATCTCTGAATGTGGATACCTGATTCTTTGCCACTTCCTGCAAGTTCACTGACAATACGCTGGCGTTCATCTTCATTCCAGCAGTAACGCTGGGTATTTCCCTTTTTGATAAGATAGAGGGGAGGGGTAGCAATGTAAACATGACCGTTTTCGATCAGCTCTTTCATATAGCGGAAGAAAAAAGTAAGTATAAGGGTGGCTATGTGGCTTCCGTCCACATCGGCATCAGTCATAATGATAACTTTATGATAACGTAACTTTTCGAGATTTAGTGCCTTGCTGTCATCTTCTGTCCCGATGGTGATGCCAAGCGCTGTAAAAATATTCTTGATCTCTTCGCTGTCGAAAATCTTGTATTGCATGGCCTTTTCGACATTCAGGATCTTTCCGCGTAGTGGCAGGATCGCCTGGAAACGCCGGTCGCGTCCCTGTTTGGCGGTTCCGCCGGCCGAATCACCCTCGACCAGATAGATTTCACACTGTACAGGATCTTTTTCAGAGCAGTCGGATAATTTTCCCGGCAGGCCTGAGCCGGTAAGTACATTTTTTCGCTGAACAAGTTCCCTGGCTTTACGGGCAGCATGGCGGGCCGTTGCAGCAAGGATGACTTTAGTCACAATGGTTCGGGCTTCCTTTGGATTTTCTTCCAGGTAGTAACTTAGCAATTCGCTCGCCAGCTGATCGACGACGCCCATTACTTCATTGTTTCCCAGTTTGGTTTTTGTTTGCCCTTCAAACTGCGGTTCCTGTACCTTAACGGAAATGATGGCTGTAAGGCCTTCCCGAAAGTCATCGCCATTAATATCGAATTTTAATTTGGAAAGCATGCCCGTCTTATCTGCATAGCTTTTCAGGGTTCTTGTCAGGGCTCTCCGGAATCCCGAAAGATGGGTTCCTCCTTCGTGGGTATTGATATTGTTTACATAGGAATGTATATTCTCCGAGAAGGAGGTGTTGTACTGCATGGAGATTTCAATGGGAATCCCGTTTTTTTCACCCTCGATGCTGATTGGTTCCGGGATTAGCTTTTCACGGGTGGCATCGAGATATTCGATGAAATCACGCAAACCATTTTTCGAAAAAAAGGTACTGGAAACGTAATTTCCATTTTCATCTTTCTCCCGCTGGTCTGTTATATTTAAGGTAATCCCTTTGTTCAGGAAGGCAAGTTCCCTTAGCCGTGAGGCAAGGGTCTCAAAATCATATTTTTCAACGATGAATATCGAATAATCAGGTTTAAAGATGACGGTGGTTCCCGTTTTATCAGTTTCACCAACAGTTTTAACAGGGTAGAGGGGTTTGCCAAATTCGAACTCCTGCTGGTAAATTTTACCATTGCGGTGCACCAGAACGTTGAGATGGGCGGAAAGTGCATTGACAACGGAAACACCTACCCCATGGAGACCACCTGAGACCTTGTAGGAGTCTTTATCGAATTTGCCACCGGCGTGAAGAACGGTCATTACGACCTCAAGGGC
>JBAXRT010000002.1:0-56456 GCA_037131065.1 bacterium
AGGTTTCCATAAGATCATTCTGAATCTTAAAAACCTCTGTCATGCTGTTGGAATTCCGCCACAGATCGACACATTCGGGCATGCCACCGATAAACATGTATTGTCTCAGCTCGTAGAGAAGCGTGGAATGGATCGTATCCGATAGTCTGGCAGGTTTTTCAAGAAGGATATCAGCCAGTTTCTCTTTCCCGGTATTCTTTAGAAATTCATAAAAGTTCATCGGTGTCATATTTAATATGCTTACCCTTCCGACCGGAAAAGATATCTTCTGCATGGTGAACTCAAGAAGTGATCCGGCTGCGATCAAATGTAGTTCAGGCATTTCTTCATAGAAATACCGTAATGACATGATTGCTTTTGGCGCACCCTGGATCTCATCAAAAAACAGTAAATCCGCAGCCGTGTTTATGGAAGTATTCAACAGGAGCTCCAGTTCACTGATGATCCGGACAGGGTCAAGGTTCTTCTCAAAAATACCGACCCATTCCGGATGCTTTTCAAAATCAACCGTGTGGATCTTTCCATTAAAATGTGTTTTGCCAAAGTTCTGTACCGAGTACGATTTTCCAACCTGCCGTGCCCCCCGGATGATGAGTGGCTTTCTTTTAAGCGTACGCTCCCATTCTTTCAACGTAAGGGTGAATAATCTTTCCATAACCGTTCATTTTAGAAATACAAGGCAAATATAGTACAATCTCTTTAGAAATACAAGGGTGTTTTGATCATATTCCTTTAAAAAGGAAAGCTAAAGCGGTTATGCTAAATAAATGGTGGATGATACGAGGTCTTTCCAGGACACAATTTTTACATCTTTATGGGTGAAAGTTTCATCACGATAATTTTTTTCCATTCTAAACAATTTTCATAACTCTTTTATTGCATGTCGGTTCCTGAGTTATCAGGTTACATTGGGTTTACTTTCAGTTTGTTATTAGTTTACTAACAGGTTATTATTCAGTTAGTTGTTAATAAGTTGGTAATAGGTGGATGATTTAGAATCCTACTTTTGCCAGCGTAAAATTTGTTAAAAGCTATGAGCGAAAAATCAATTATTGAAAAACCGGTTACAGCCAAATATATCTGTAAGATGATAGGCGTAAGCAGACCTGCTCTTCATAAATGGAGTAAAGAAGGAATCATCAGAGCACATAAGCTCGGCGGCAAGCTATTTTACTTTGAAAGCGAGGTTATGGAGGATTTAAAAAAATGCTGAACTCATGGTATCAGGGCAATTCATGACAGGTTCCGATCGTCTTTAGTCATCTGTATATAATGACTACATTGTAACCAAAAAAATGATGTAAAACTAATCAAACCATTATGCATCTATGAAAATTAGTAATGAAGCACTGACCATACTCAGAGCGGAATTACCTAGGGGTAGTGTTCCACAAATAAGACAAAGACTTTTGAAAAGAAATATTTCTTTTTCCCATCAGTATATCTATCGCTGTCTGGATCCAAATCAGCCGGATTACAAAGAGATCATCATCAGAGAAGCTGTCTCCTTGTATGAGGAACTCGCCAAAGGAGCCTGGGGCTTGGACTGTTGTACTGTTTCGCCTATGTACGTAAGGTTTCCAAGGTGTCATTTGTATTGCTGTATCAGATTTGTGTAATTCATAATTTCCAAAAAATCGAAAATTTTTGCCAACACTTGAAGCATCGAAACAGGGCAAAAAAAAAGGAGGCCGTTAAGCCTCCTTGGTGATCCGCCTGGGATTCGAACCCAGGACCCCCGCCTTAAAAGGGCGATGCTCTACCTACTGAGCTAGCGAATCAAGGTTGAATTTTGAGGGTGCAAAAGTACACCTTTTTTTATTTCAGACAATAGAAAGTTTATAAATTTCCATGTAAAGCGATCCAGACACAAGGAGGTTCTGTCGTCGTGAATTCCACACTGTGGCGGCAATGGGCAGGGATAAGCAGGTAATCTCCAGGCAGTAATTCAACACGTTCCCCTTTTTCGAAACCTACAACAGCCTGTCCGCTCAATAAAATGACCCATTCATCCCACTCCTGGTCATACCATTCTCCTTCCGGTGTTGTCTGCCCATTACTGACGATCCGCTCGAGCAATAAATCTTTTTTTCTGACAAGAACTTCAAAAACTTCTGATGTCCCGCAATCTTCCCTGAGAGGCTCAAATATGTTTCTTTTCCTGATCATAGGATGGAATAGTAATCTCCTTTACCCTGACGAATGAGAACAGGTTCATTTCCCGTAAAATCGATCACGGTTGATGGGATGTTGCCGCAATGACCGGAATCGATCACGATATCGACAAGCTTATGGAACTTTTCATAAATGAGTTCAGGATCTGTCAGGTAATCGACCAGCTCATCCTCATGATGGATTGAGGTGGTCATGATCGGGTTCCCCAGCTGCTCGACAATCTTTACCGGGACATGATGGTCGGGGACCCTGATCCCGACCGTTTTCTTCCGGCTCTGAAAAAAATGCGGGACCCTGTTGTTGGCATTCAGAATGAAGGTGTATGGACCCGGAAGGGCCCTTCTCATTACCTTATAAGTGTGGTTCGGTATCGGGCGGGTAAAATCGGCAAGCTGGCTCAGGCTGTGACAGATAAAGGAAAAGTTTGCCTTCTCCCTTTTGATCCCTTTGATCTGGGCAACCCGTTCGATCGCCTTTAGCTTCATGAGATCACACCCGAGACCATAAACGGTATCGGTAGGGTAGATGATAATACCCCCGTCATGCAGGCATTCTGTAATGATCTTCAGGTGCCTTTCACCGGGATTATCGGGATGGATCTTTAAAAGCATCTGGGGTTTTGGGTTTTCATCACGCTGCAGCAAAAGTACGCATATCCTGCAAAACAATGATAATGGACTGGAATCAAAAACTTAAATCGTAATTCGTCACTCGTAATTCGTAAATAAAAAAGGGTAAGTACATTATATCGCACCGCTCGACCACCTTACCCTTGCTTCCTTCCGGACCTGGGGGAGTTGGATGGGAGCTGGTCGTATAAGACTTACCCAGTGCAAAAATACATTATTTTTTCAAGGTTTCACTCCTTTGAATTGCCGTTTTTTTTTGTATGTTTGCCTATTATGAACCAAAATCAAGGAATTATGGAAGAAAAAACGCGTACTACGACCGTACATTCACTGTACTACGGGTTGATGACAGGAGCAGCCCTGATTATTCTCAGCCTGATCCTATATATTTCCAACCTTTATATGAACCGGCCTTTGGGATACCTTTCCTTCGCCATCCTCGCCGGTGGCATGGTTTGGGGAACTCTTGAATACAGGAAAACCTACAGGAATAATTTCATGACCTATGGCCAGGCATTTAGCCTTTGTTTCCTTATAGGTTTATTCACAGCCGTTGTGTCTGCAATCTTTTCGTATATTTTCGCTGAATTTATCTATCCGGGACTTTCACAGGAGATCCTTCAGAAAGCCAGGGAAGAAATTGAGAACGGCGGGCAGCAGATCACCGAAGAGCAGATGGAGGTGGCGCTCGACTGGACAAGAAAGTTCACCACCCCAGTAATGATGGCAATCATGGACCTTGTCATGAAAGTCTTCTCCTCCGTAATTCTTGCCCTCCTTGCGGCACTTTTCCTCAAAAGGGAAGACAAATCCCTGAACACCACCGTATAATTTCTTATTGAATGAACATCTCTGTCGTTGTACCTCTTCTGAACGAGGAAGAATCGCTGAAAGAGCTGACAGCCTGGATCGACCATGTCATGCAGGAGAACAAGTTTACCTACGAAATCATCTTTGTCGATGATGGTAGCAGCGACGGATCATGGAATATAATTGAAGAGCTTAACCACCAGTACCCTGGTGTAAGGGGGATAAAATTCCGCAGGAATTACGGGAAATCAGCAGCACTTAACACAGGCTTTAAGGCTGCCGGGGGCGATGTGGTATTTACCATGGATGCCGATTTGCAGGACAGCCCGGATGAGATCCCGGAGATGTACCGGATGATCAGCGAGGAAGGTCTTGATCTGGTTTCGGGATGGAAGAAAAAGCGGCGTGACCCCATCTCAAAAACAATCCCGACGAAGTTCTATAACTGGTCGGCAAGAAGGATGTCTGGGATCAGACTTCATGACTTTAACTGCGGACTTAAGGCATACCGCAGTGCCGTGGTTAAGAGCATCGAGGTCTATGGTGAGATGCACCGGTATATCCCCTTTCTTGCAAAATGGGCCGGATTCAGAAAGATAGGGGAGAAGGTCGTCGTACATCAGAAACGGAAATTCGGCAGGACGAAATTTGGCATCGACAGGTTTTATAAGGGTTACCTCGATCTTCTTACGATAACTTTTACCTCCCGCTTCGGGAAAAGCCCAATGCATTTCTTCGGCCTCTGGGGAAGCTTCATTTTTCTTGCCGGTTTTGTTATCGCAGGATATCTTGCCTGGGAGAAATTTTTTTACCAGGCATTCAAGATGACCGAAAGGCCCCTCTTCTATTTCGGGATACTGGCAATGATACTTGGAACACAATTGTTTGTGGCGGGATTTCTGGGAGAACTAATCTCGCGCAATGCCGCCGACCGGAACCACTACCTTGTTGAGAAACAGATGGGGTTTGATGACTGATCCCGCTAATCTATCAAACACGATTTTTTATGGAAATATCCAAACGGGTCCACTTTCTGAAAGAGGTCGGTATCTTCTCTGAATCACCGGAGTACCTGCTGTTTCAGATCGCAGAAAACCTGGTTGAAATAGAAGTGCCGGAGGGCGATCATATCGTTCTGAAAGGCGAAATGGGGGATTCGATGTACATCCTTATTGAAGGAAGAGTAAAGGTACACGACGGACCACATGTTTTCTCGGTACTGAAAAAAGGAGATGTGTTCGGGAAATATTACCTGATCGACCGTAAGGAGCGTTCGGCGACCGTTACAGCCCTCCTTCCTTCACGACTTTTTCTTTTCCACCAGGATATCTTCTATGAGATCACGAAAAACGAGAGTACCGTTGTCAAGGGCATTCTGAAAGCGCTGGTTGGCCGCCTGCGTGACATGAATGTAGTTGAAGAGCAAATGGCATCACAGAACCAGGAGATCTTAAGGCAAAAGGATGAACTGGAGAGGCAAAAAAAGGAGCTACTGGAACTTAATGCTACCAAGGATAAGTTTTTCTCTATCATCGCCCATGATCTCCGAAGTCCCATCACCACCCTGATCTCCCTGTCAGAAGTACTGAAAACTGACCTGGAATTGCTAACAACCAGTCAGCAGACCGATATCCTCAACAGTTTATATGATCTTTCGAGGAATTATCTTAAACTTTTGGATAACCTGCTTCAGTGGGCAAGGATGCAGACCGGCAGGCTCAAGGCAGAACCCGAAAAGATCAGGCTGGATGACCTGATCAGGGAAGCCGTCGGGTTCTTCCGGGTTTATGCCTGCGACAAACAGATCGGGCTGGAATATGAAAATCAGGTCAGGACAGAGGTCATTGCAGACAGGAACATGATCAAAACAGTACTTCGCAATCTTATTTCCAATGCAATCAAGTATACCGCTCCAAGCGGCAGGGTTACCATCCAGACAAAAGATCATGACCGGAGGATCGAAGTTATTGTAAAGGACGATGGCGTGGGAATGACGAGTGAGATACTTGAAAAATTATTTCACATTGATAAAACCTCTACCACCAGAGGCACCGCTGATGAAAAAGGGACCGGTCTTGGATTGATCCTTTGTAAGGAGTTCGTGGAGAAAAACGGGGGGCTACTCCATGTGGAAAGCGAACGGGGAGTTGGAAGCACTTTCCGGTTCACCCTGCCCAAAAGTGAAATTCAATAGATGTCTGATCGCAAAAAAATCGTACTGATCGGTTCCGCATATCCACTGAGGGGAGGATTGGCTACTTTCAATGAAAGACTCATCAGGGAGTTCAGGAGCAGGGGAGACGATGCATTTATCTATACCTTCAGTCTGCAATATCCTTCCCTCTTTTTTCCGGGGAAAACCCAGTATTCAACCGAATCACCCCCGAAGGATCTTCCCATACATATCAAGGTGAATTCAGTTAATCCTGTAAATTGGTTCCGGGTCGGAGCCGATCTCAGGAACCAGAAACCCGATTATGTCATTGTCAAATACTGGATCCCTTTCATGGCCCCCTGTTTTGGAACAATTGTACGGATCATTAGGAGGAATAACCATTCCAGGATTATTTCCATCCTGGATAACCTGGTCCCCCATGAAAAACGGCCAGGCGACCAACTCCTTTCTAAGTTCTGGGTAAACAGTGTGGATGGTTTCGTTGCCATGTCGAAATCAGTCATGGAGGATATCGCCCGGTTTGAACCTGGAAAACCGAGGATCTTCTGCCCCCATCCGCTCTACGATAACTTCGGCGAACCCATTTCTAAAGAGATTGCGATACGCAACCTTGGACTTGACCCGGGATTTCATTACCTGCTCTTCTTTGGTTTTATAAGGGATTACAAGGGGCTGGACCTGTTGCTCAGGGCGATGGCCAGCGACCGCATCAGGTCATCTCGCATCAGACTAATTGTGGCCGGTGAGTTTTATTGTGATCCGAAACCATATACCGAACTTATTTCGGAACTTGGTTTGGGTGATAAGGTTATCATGAGCAACGATTTCATACCCGATTCCCTTGTGGTGAACTATTTCTGTGCCGCCGACCTGGTGGTTCAGCCTTATAAAGCTGCAACCCAGAGTGGTGTGACACAAATTGCATATCATTTCAATAAACCAATGGTGATAACCGATGTCGGGGGACTGGCTGAGATTGTACCCCATGGACGGGTAGGGTATGTCGTTACTCCTGATCCCGAAGCAATCTCCGTTGCCATTACAGCGTTTTATGAAAACGGGATGGAAAAAGAGTTCTCCGAAAATGCCTCAACCGAGAAGCTCCTCTATTCTTGGAGGAGAATGACAGATAGTATTGACAAACTCGCAGAAAATGATCATACGAAGTAAAGCACCGTTGCGACTGGGCCTGGCCGGCGGAGGAACAGACGTTGCCCCCTATTCTGAGATTTACGGGGGAAATATCCTGAACGCCACAATCAGCATGTACGCCTGGGCAACCATCCAGCCCAGGAATGATGGACAGATCATACTCAACTCACTCGACAGGAAAGAACAATACAGCTTTGCTGCATCGGACCATCTTCCCATCGACGGAAGACTGGATCTTCACAAAGGGATTTACAACAGGCTTGTCAGGGACTTTATCCATAAGTCTTTCTCGTTTGAACTATCAACTTATGTGGATGCCCCTCCGGGATCTGGCCTTGGGACTTCATCAACCCTGGTGGTCGCCATTCTCGGAGCCTTTTCCGAGTGGCTCAACCTGCCCCTCGGAGAATACGACCTGGCTCACCTTGCCTTTGAAATTGAAAGGATCGACCTGAAAATGGCTGGAGGGAAGCAGGATCAGTATGCTGCTACCTTCGGAGGCGTCAATTTTATGGAGTTTTCAAAGGAGGATAAAGTCATCGTTAATCCGTTAAGGATACGTGAAAAATATCTGGATGAACTTTCACATAACCTGATTCTTTATCATACCGAAACAAGCCGTCTCTCCTCCGAGATCATTGAACAGCAAACACGGAATGTGATCGCTGGGAATGAAAAATCCATCGAGGCAATGCATAAACTCAAGGAGCAGGCCGTAATGATGAAAGAGGCACTTCTGAGGGGCGAACTCGACAGGATAGGAGAGATCCTCGATTTCGGTTGGAAAAATAAGAAGAACATGGCTGATGGGATCTCAAATAAATTGATCGATGATATTTATTCTACTGCCGTCGGGAATGGAGCGACCGGGGGAAAGATATCGGGAGCCGGGGGAGGCGGATTCATCTTCTTCTACTGTCCGGGAAACACAAGATCGAAAGTCATAGAATCCCTGGGAAAATTTGGTGGCCAGGCAAAAAGATATGAGTTTACTTCAAAAGGTTTATCCACGTGGACGTTTTAGAAAATTTGAAGATTTGAAGATTTGAAAATGACCTAATGACTTAATGACCAAATGACAAAAGACAAAATAATATGAGCACTTTCTACGATCTTGCCCAAAAGCGCTACTCTGTAAGAAAATACCTGGATAAACAGGTTGAGGAGGACAAACTGAAATACATCCTGGAGACAGGACGGATAGCTCCTTCAGCGGCAAATTTCCAGCCCTGGCATGTTATTGTTGTGAGGAGCAAAGAGACGATCAGGATGCTGGGCGAGGCATATCCGCGTCCCTGGTTTCTCCAGTCCCCGGTGGTGCTCGTTTTCTGCGGTGATCACAAGACAGGATGGAAGCGGGCCGACGGGAAAGATCACACCGATATTGATATCTCCATCATTGTTGATCATATGACCCTTGCCGCGGCAGAACAGGGACTTGGAACATGCTGGATCTGTAACTTTGACCTGGTAAAATGCCGCCAGGTACTGGAATTGCCAGTCAATATCGAACCGATCGTCATTCTTCCACTGGGTTATCCCGACGAAACAGGGGTTGACCATTCAAGACACCTGGCAAGAAAAAACCTGGAAGATGTTGTTCATTGGGAAAAATTCTGAACCTGAACTGTTTATTTGAAAAAAATTCATTATGCGCATAAAAGAGGCCATCAAACAATCGATCGACGTAAAGAAGTACATCCTTTCAGATCAGGCGCTGATTCAGACAATCAGCGATGTTGCACAGCTCTGTACAGAGGCTTTCTGTATGGGCAACCGCGTGTTTTTTTGCGGTAATGGCGGGAGTGCGGCCGATGCTCAACACCTGGCAGCAGAGTTGTCGGGCAGGTTCTACTATGACAGGCTTCCCTTGCCCGCCGAGGCATTGCATGTGAACACTTCATACCTGACTGCAGTTGCCAATGATTACTCTTTCGACGAGGTTTATGCTAGGCTGCTGAAGGGCTCGGCACAGGAAGGGGATGTCCTGATATGCCTCTCCACTTCTGGAAATTCGAAGAATGTCCTTAGAGCCCTTGGGGTCGCCCGGGAATTGGGGGTGATCACAGTCGGGATGACCGGTGAAACGGGAGGCGACATGCGTGAAATGTGTGACTTTCTTATCAACGTTCCATCAGCGGATACCCCGCGTATCCAGGAATCGCACATCATGATCGGACACATCATCTGTGAAATCGTAGAGTCCTCCCTCTTCCCAAAAGAAGATTAACCCTTGGAAGCGATCATCCTTGCCGGTGGTTTCGGGACCCGGCTCAAGTCAGTCGTCCGGGATGTTCCGAAATCCATGGCTTTAATTAACAACAGGCCTTTCCTTGAATATCAGCTAGATTACCTCATCGGGCAGGGGATCGACAAAGTGATCCTCTCTGTTGGTTATAAGCGGGAGGTGATAATCAGTCATTTTAAAAACCGTTACAGATCCCTTGACATTGATTATGCCGTGGAGGAAGAACCGCTGGGTACCGGTGGAGGAATCCGCCTCTCTTTCTTTAACATAAAATCGCCACGGGCGTTCGTTTTAAACGGCGACAGTATTTTCCGCATCGGCCTTTCTCCTCTCATGGAATTTCATAACCTGAAAAAAGCGGATATTTCCATCGCATTGAGAAAACTTCCGGATACCGGAAGGTTCGGGCGTGTCACCCTGAACAGGAATCGCCGAATCAGCGGTTTTACTGAAAAAGACCCGGCAGCAGGTAAAGGATTGATCAACAGCGGAGTTTACGTGGTGAATAAACATTTCCTGATGGATCCGGACTTCAGGGGAGCCTTTTCCATCGAAAGGGATTGTTTCGAGCGTTACTATCAGTCTGCAAGATTTTTTGGCTATCCGTCCGAAGGATATTTCCTGGATATCGGTATCCCGGAGGATTATAACAAGGCAAAACATGATTTTGAAGGATTTGGAAATTGACAAAGCGTGGACATTGTTCCTTGACCGGGATGGCGTAATAAATAAACGGCTCATAGGGGATTATATCAAAACCTGGGATCAGTTTGAGTTCATTCCCGGGGTTCCTGAGGCAATGAAAATTTTCGGATCGCTTTTTGGCAAGATCATCGTCGTTACCAATCAGCAGGGAGTCGGTAAAAATATGATGACTGAGGAAGATTTGCTTGCCATTCATGCGAAGATGAATGAAGCGATTACAGATGCCGGCGGAAGAGTGGATAAAGTCTATTTCAGCCCTCATCTTGAAAACGAGGGATCGTTCCTGAGAAAGCCGGGGATAGGCATGGCACTGAAGGCCAGGCGTGATTTTCCCGGTATCATATTGAAAAAATCGGTCATGGTAGGAGATTCAAAATCGGATATGATCTTCGGACACAGGTGTAACATGAAAACGGTTTTTATTGCCGGGGATAAAATGGTGCTCAGGCAAAACCATAAGATCATCGACTTTTCTTTTCCAAACCTCCTTTCATTCGCCCAGACTTTATGAGTCCATCCCTGATTTTTATCTGTTTCCTGCTTTACACCCTGCTGTTATTTCTTATCACCTGGATTACTGCCAGGAGAGCCACCAACAGGGCTTTTTTCATCGGGAATAAAAATTCCCCCTGGTACGTGGTCGCCTACGGCATGATCGGCGCATCACTTTCGGGGGTAACTTTTATGTCGGTTCCAGGATGGGTCGGAGCCACCCAGTTCTCATACATGATGGTTGTTGTGGGATACCTTTTCGGATATTTTGTCATTGCCACGGTTCTGATGCCCATGTACTACAAACTGAACCTGACCTCCATATACTCCTACCTTGAAACACGGTTCGGGTTCTGGTCTTATAAAACAGGATCTTTCTATTTCTTATTATCCCGAACGATCGGGGCCTCGTTCAGAATGTTCCTGGTAGTAAATGTGCTCCAGGTCTTTGTCTTCGATGCCTGGCATATTCCTTTTTCTGTTACCGTCATGATCTTTATTTTACTGATACTTCTCTATACGTTCAAGGGAGGGATCAAGACCATCATCTGGACCGACACGGTGCAGACCACCTTCATGCTTGCCTCCCTGATCCTCTCCATTATCCTGATCATCCGCGTCATGGGAACTGACTTTGGAAGTATGTTCACCCAGGTTATCGAGGGACCATTTTCAAAAATGGTCTTTACCGAGTGGACCGACAAGAGGTTTATCCTCAAGCAACTGCTGAGCGGCGCTTTCATTGCCATTGTAATGACAGGTCTTGACCAGGAAATGATGCAGAAGAACCTGAGTTGCAGGTCGCTCAGGGATGCACAGAAAAATATGTTTTCATTCAGTATTTCACTGGTCTTCGCCAATTTTCTGTTTCTGTTTCTCGGTGCGATCTTGTATATTTATGTCAATAACCAGGGTATCCCGGTTCCCGGACGATCGGATGATCTTTTCCCGATGGTTGCCATCAATTATCTGAGCCCGGTTGCCGGCATTGTTTTTCTGATTGGACTGATCTCGGCAGCCTACCCGAGTGCCGACGGAGCACTCACCTCCCTGACAACCGCATTCTCCATCGATTTTCTGGGGATTAACAAAAGGCAGGACCTGACGGAGAAACAGAAGGAGAGGATACGGTATCTGGTTCATTTTTCTTTCGCGGTTATCCTCCTGCTGGTGATCATCGTCTTTAGAACGATCAACGACAGGGCGGTAATCGACAAACTCTTTACCGTCGCAGGTTATACCTATGGGCCTTTACTGGGTCTCTTCAGCTTCGGACTCTTTACTCGGTTTAAAGTCAGGGATAAGGCTGTCCCCTGGATTGCCCTGGTTTCACCAGTGATCTGCTATTTTCTGAGTGACTTCTCAGTTGTTTTGTTTAATGGTTATAAATTTGGTTTTGAACTGCTGATTGTAAACGGATTGATTACATTTGCAGGTCTGCTGATCTTCAGGAATCCGAAGCCGTAAACATGTTTTGCCGGCCGGTCCATGAGATAAGGAATTAATACAAAAAGAACAAAGGAAATGGATAATCTACGGTTTAAGGCTCTTGAGATTGCCATGCTGAGGCAACGGAAAGCCGTTCAGTTTCCAGACACTAAAGCTTCCGAATACTTTGGCGAATTGACATTCAACAAAGTAGCCATGAGAGAATACCTCACGGAAGAGGCGTACCAGCAGGTTATGAATTCCATTGAAAAGGGTGAGAAAATTGACCGGAAGATCGCTGACCAGGTTGCTGCAGGCATCAAGGCATGGGCAATCAGCCGGGGTGCCACCCATTATACCCACTGGTTCCTTCCGCTCACCGGAGCTACAGCTGAAAAGCATGATGCATTTGTGGACCCGATCGAAGGAGGGAAGGGGATTGAAAAATTCAGGGGGATTGAACTCTCCCAGCAGGAGCCGGATGCATCGAGTTTCCCAAGCGGAGGCATCAGGAGTACCTTTGAGGCAAGAGGATATACAGCATGGGATCCTACGTCGCCGGCGTTTATCATGGACAGGACACTGTGTATTCCATCTGTTTTTGTTTCTTACACCGGGGAGGCTCTTGATTTTAAAACACCCCTGCTTAAAGCATTGTATGCCATAGATAAAGCCGCAGTAGATGTCTGCCAGTATTTTGATAAGGACATATCGAAAGTCTTTGCCACGCTCGGATGGGAGCAGGAGTACTTCCTGGTCGACGCTGCCCTTTGCCAGGCCAGACCCGACCTGGTCCTTACGGGGAGGACACTCTTCGGTCATTCGTCTGCCAAGGATCAGCAGCTGGAAGATCACTATTTTGGTACGATACCTCAGCGTGTCATGGGTTTTATGCAGGAATTCGAGCTGGAGGCACACCGCCTGGGAATCCCGGTCAAGACCCGTCACAATGAAGTCGCCCCCAACCAGTTTGAATGTGCCCCTGTATTCGAGGAGGCCAACCTCTCCATCGATCATAACCAGCTGCTTATGCACATCCTTGATAAGGTCGCCAAACGTCACGATTTCTCCTTACTTCTTCATGAGAAGCCTTACAGCGGTGTGAATGGTTCAGGCAAACATAACAACTGGTCGCTGGCCACAAATACAAAGGAAAACTTGCTCTCACCGGGAAAAACCCCGGCATCAAACCTGAGGTTCCTGACCTTCCTTGTAAACATCATCAAGGCGGTTCACAACAATGCCGACCTTATCAGGGCAATCATAGCCTCCCCGGGGAACGATCATCGCCTTGGTGCGAACGAAGCGCCACCGGCCATCATCTCCGTCTTCATCGGTACTCAGCTGACGAAAATGCTTGATACCATTGAAAAAGCAGGTAAAAGCATAAAGATCAGCACCGATAACAATACCGGCCTTCTCAAGGATTTTCCGAAGATACCGGAGATCCTGCTTGATAATACCGACCGTAACCGTACTTCGCCTTTCGCTTTTACCGGGAACAAATTTGAATTCAGGGCCGTCGGATCCTCGCAGTCCTGCGCTCCACCGATGACGGTGCTTAATATGATCGTTGCAGACCAGCTGGTTAATTTCAAGATGGATGTCGACCATCTGATCGCCAGGAAGGTGAGGAAGGAGAATGCCATCGTTCAGGTTCTCCAGCAATACATCAGGGAATCCAAAAAAATCCGTTTCGAAGGAAACAATTACAGCCATGAATGGCTGAAGGAAGCAGGCAAACGCGGATTGTCGAACCTTGCAACAACACCGGATGCATTAAAGGCTATGCTGAATAAAGAATCGGTAGATATTTTCAAAAGAACCCGTGTACTGACTGAACGGGAAGTCAAGGCAAGGCATGAGATCAGGCTTGAGAATTATACCAAGAAGATACAGATTGAATCCAGGATCCTGGGCGATCTCGCCGGGAACCATATCATCCCGATTGCCATCAAATACCAGAATACACTGATAGAGAATGTGAAGGGACTGAAGCAGGTCCTTGACCTGAAGACATATGGCAAGCTGTCGCAGAACCAGATGGAGATGATAACCGAGATCTCGGAACATGTTGACAAGATCAAGACATTCATCAATGAGATGACGGATGCGAGAAAAGCCGCCAACCGCATCCATGAACCGGAAGAAAAGGCGCAGGCCTATTGCAGGAACGTCCTTCCTTACTTCGACAAGATCAGGTATCATTCCGACAAGCTTGAACTCCTGGTTGATGATGAACTCTGGCCCCTCCCGAAGTACAGGGAACTTCTGTTTATGAAATAGTGATCAAACCGTAAAACGACTTTATATGAAAAAACATTTTTTTGCACTTTCATCTGTTTTGTTCTTTTTTTCGATAGCTGCAAGTGCCCAGATTAATGTCTTTCGTGTAGATAATAATGCAATGCCCCAGACCGGCGAAGGCTGTTTCTACTCACTGCCCAGGACCGTTGTGAAAATTGAGGTCCGGGTCGACCGGATTGAGAACTACAAGGGACCCTATGCAGATTATGCACTCAGGTATCTCGGGCTGAAGAATGTGGTGCTATCGAACTCGGTGGAATACAAGGTCAGCAATATTTCCATCACGACCTACCCGGAGCCGGACCCGGACCAATACTATTTTATTGAATTAGGGGAGAAGATCTCCAAAGGAGAGAAGGCTGCGATACTCTCACTTAATAGCGCAGGACTTATCCAGGGTACTATCCCCGATGCTACTGACAGCGTCGGAAAGGTATCCTCTGTTACCAGGCATGGTGATCAGCAGACGGAATCCACGGATGCCTTCGGCGAGTTGTTTAAGTATTCAGCCGATGTCAGTGTATTCGAAAAGGTTGATACTATTATCAAAAAGATCAATATTGATACGATGACCCTCGAGCGGCAATATCTGAAGAGGACCATGGTTGAGAAGTCGCCGGAACAGAAGGCCAAAGAGGCCGCCGATTTTATTTCCAAGATCAAGGACAGCCGCTTCAATCTTCTCATCGGTTACCAGGAGGTGAACTACAACAAGGAGACCCTTGAGTACATGGATGCACAGCTAAAGCAGATGGAGAAAGAGTATCTGAAGCTCTTTACAGGGATTTCGCTCCACAAGACTCTTACCTTCAGTTTTAAATACATTCCCATTCCGAACCAGATCAATACCGAGATCCCCGTTTTTAAGTTCCTTAAAACCAAGGGTGTAATTGATCTTGACGAACTGGGTGGCAAGGTGATCACCATCAAGGTTCAACGGGTCGGAAACACGACCATGGTGGCAAGTTATCTGAAACGGGCCGAGAAAGAGACCAAGTTACATGGGTTTTATTACCGGATCCCAGAACTTGCCAGGGTAACTGTAAAACTGGATGAATTTACCCAGGAAGAGACTCAGTGTCTGATTGACCAGCTGGGACTGGTGACCTTCCTGCCGGCCAACAAATGGAAAGTACGGTTCCATGAGGAGACGGGAGGAATCAAAGGACTTCAGATAGATTAGATCAGAGCGCCTTCCTGATCTTTGCCAGTTTTTTAAGGAGATTTTCCAGGAGATCAAGTTTAAGCATGTTGGCTCCATCGGATTTTGCATTGGCAGGATCGGGATGGGTCTCGACGAAAATCCCGTCTGCCCCGACGGCGATGGCTGCGCGGGCTATGGTTTCGATCAGGTCGGGCCTGCCGCCTGTAACACCGCTCTGCTGGTTTGGCTGCTGCAGGGAGTGGGTGATATCTACAACCACTGGCAGTTTGAGTCTCTGCATAACCGGGATTCCCCTGAAATCAACGACAAGGTCATTGTAACCGAAGGTTGTACCTCGTTCGGTCAGGATGACCTGGCGATTACCGGCTTCATAAATTTTCTCCACTGCAAAGTGCATGGATTCGGGCCCTGAGAATTGCCCCTTCTTGATATTAACATATCTGCCGGTACTGGCCGCTGCCAGAAGCAGTTCGGTCTGGCGTGAAAGGAATGCAGGGATCTGGAGTACATCCACAAATTTGGCTGCAAAAATCGCCTCCTCCGAAGTATGTACATCAGTAAGGGTTGGGATCTTCAGCTTTTGTCCCACCTGGGCTATGACCGACAATGCTTTCGCATCGCCGATCCCACTGAATGAATCAACTTTTGAGCGATTGGCTTTTTTATAGGACGCTTTGAAAATAAAGGGGATCTCATACTTATAGGCGATGCGGGAAATGGCTCCGGCAATTTCAAAAGGCATCCGGTCATCTTCAACAACACAAGGACCGGCGATCAGGAAAAAATTTCCGGAATCCCGGTACGAAAGGTTCTTTAAATCAGGTATCATAAAATCTGTAGTTTCTCTACTTCACTATTTACAATTTCGCTATTTAGTATTTATACTTATCCTTCCAGAGTGCTCTGAGCCTTGCTCTCAGTTCGTTTTCCCTGGCATTGTCCTGGGGATCATAAAACTTGCTCCCTTTGATCTTATCAGGCAGGAAATCCTGCTCGACAAAATTGTTATCAAAATCATGGGCATACTTGTAATCCTTCCCGTATCCGATTTTTTTCATGAGTGATGTAGGTGCATTCCTCAGGTGCAGGGGAACTGGCTGGTCGCCCAGACTTTCAATTGTCCTGGCAGCCTTCCGGATGGCTAGATATGAAGCATTGCTTTTTACCGAACATGCCAGATAAATTGCGGTCTGAGAAAGGATCAGGTCACATTCGGGGTAGCCGATCACATTGACTGCCTGGAAACAGGTGGTGGCAATGAGGAGAGCGTTAGGATTGGCATTTCCGATATCTTCAGATGCAAGGATCAGCATCCTGCGGGCAATGAATTTAGGATCTTCACCCGCCCGGATCATCGTTGCGAGCCAGTACACTGCAGCATTTGGATCACTCCCGCGAAGGGATTTTATAAAGGCGGAGATGATGTCGTAGTGCATTTCACCGGTTTTGTCATAAATGGCAAGATTCTGCTGGATGATCTTGATGGTCTTTTCGTTTGTGATCTCCACAGGACCCGTCTGCTTGTGCTCAGTGGTAACAATGAGTTCAAGGGCATTCAGGAGTTTCCTCGCGTCACCGCCGGATATCCTGAGCAGGGCCTCATTCTCCCGGATATCGATGGTTGTTTTCAATGTATCTGCCATGAAATCCTTTGCCTGGACAAGGAGCCGGAGCAGGTGACGTTCCTCGAGCGCTTTCAGGATATAGATCTGGCAGCGGGACAGAAGCGGAGAGATGACCTCAAAGGATGGATTTTCGGTTGTTGCCCCGATGAAAGTAACCACACCCTTCTCAACCGCCCCCAGGAGTGCATCCTGCTGTGATTTGCTGAACCGGTGAATTTCATCAATAAACAGGAAAGGGCTCTCCTTCGACTCGGCGGCTTTGCTGATTACCTCCCTTACCTCTTTCACCCCGGAACTCACGGCACTCAATGTATAGAATGTCCGCCTGAGCTGTTTGGAAATGATGTAGGCAAGGGTTGTCTTACCAGAGCCCGGGGGGCCCCATAAGATCATTGAAGGAACAGCATCCGACCTGATCGCGTTGTATAGTATGGCATCTTTTCCTATCAGGTGTTCCTGGCCCAGGTACTCTTCCAATGAATTGGGCCTTAGTTGTTCTGCGAGGGGTACAAGCATTAAATCTCATCTTTGAGCCAAAGATACTTGAATTATCCGTTATCCTATTTACTACTTTTGTCCCGAATGGGATCGTTGAAGGATGAATTTCTTAAAAAATGTTAAAATTATTCTCATTGAATATCAATGATTTATGTAAAATGTTAAAAAATGTTAAAAAAAAGTAACCCAAAAATTTGGATGGTATTAATCTATTGAGTTATCTTTGCATCGAATTTAAAAAAATCAATAAACAGATGAAAAAACTCGCAACATTATTAGTCATTGGCGCAGTAGCTTTCATGTCCTCCTGCGGCCCAAGCGCAAAAGAACTGGAAGAAAAAAGAATTGCTGATTCCATCCGCGTAGCTGATTCTTTAGCAATGGTTCAGGCAGAAACTCAGAGAGTTGCTGACTCGATTGCAAAAGCTCAGGAAGAAAAGAGAATCAATGATTCAATCGCCCATCAGGATTCCATTAAAAAGGGTCTGATTAAAGTAAAAAAAGGTAAGAAGTAAAACTTCCAGCCTGATAAAGAAAAAGCCCCGCTCAAACGGGGCTTTTTCTTTTTACAGATTTTTAATCTCCGCAACCAGCTTTTGCATCGTCGCTTTTGCGTCTCCGAAGAGCATCCTCGTTTTTGGATGATAGAAAAGGTTGTTTTCGATGGCAGCATACCCTTTTGCCATGCTCCGCTTCATGATGATAGTGTTCTTTGCCTCCCATACCTTGATCACCGGCATCCCGTAAATAGGGCTTGACGGGTCATCTTCCGCTGCAGGATTGACCACATCGTTTGCACCGACCACGATCACCACATCTGTATTCAGCATTTCGTTGTTAGCCTCCTCCATCTCAAGGAGTTTTTCATAAGGGACATCCGCTTCGGCCAGGAGAACATTCATGTGCCCGGGCATGCGGCCGGCTACCGGGTGAATACCATATTTAACTTCAACTCCTTTGGTGGCAAGCAATACATCCAGTTCGTGGCAGAGGTGCTGGGCCTGTGCGACGGCAAGTCCATATCCCGGAACGATCAGGACTTTCTGTGAATAATTCAGCAGTACGGAGGCATCACTGAGCGAAATTTCCTTTACTGATTTATCTGAGGAGGCTTCGGCTCCAACCTTGCTGACTCCAAAAGCGCCAATGATCACATTTAACAACGAGCGGTTCATCGCCTTGCACATCAGGATAGTAAGAATGGTTCCTGAAGAACCTACAAGGATCCCGCCGGTAAGCATCGCCTGGTTGTTGTAAAGAAATCCCCCCATGGCAGCGGCGACACCGGTAAATGAGTTAAGAAGGGAGATAACCACCGGCATATCGGCACCACCGATAGGCATAACAAATGTTACTCCGTATAGCAACGCCAGTATTGCAAAAAGGTAGATGGCCGTATTGTTATCCTTCACGGGCGTCATCGTCATGATAAAGACGATCCCGGCCAGCAACAGGAACATCAGGAAAAGGTTTAGATACCTTAATACGGGGGATTTGATGTCCCCGATCTTTTCGTCGAGTTTCCCAAAGGCGATCATGCTTCCTGCAAAGGATACGCCACCGATCATGAGACCCAGCAGGATCGCGATGGCCTCACCGTTGAACATATTTGTACTCCCTTCGGCAGCAAGGATATTCTGCATCTTGGGAAATTCCATTAATGATATCAGCGCAGCGCAGGCTCCGCCCATTCCGTTGAACAGGGATACCATTTGCGGCATTGCAGTCATCTTTACCTTTTTTGCTGCGAACCAGCCGATGAAAATACCGATGGCGAGGGCTGCAACGATGAACCCGATGTTGTGTATGCCTTCGTAGGTGCCATCTTCGCCTTTTATTTTATGAAAAAGTATTGTGCAGAGAATGGCCAGTCCCATCCCAATGGCTGCCCAGAGGTTTCCGTTCCTGGCGGTATCCGGGTGGCTTAGCTTTTTCAATCCTACAACAAAAAGTACTGAAGCCAGTATATAGGAGATCTCAAGGATTGAAATCCATGGAGAGAACTCAAAAGTCTTGGTTAAAGTTTCCATCATTTCCATCTGATCCCTTATTTCTTATTCTTCTTCTTTCTGAACATTTCCAGCATTCGGTCGGTCACGACAAAACCACCCACCACATTCAGCGTCCCCAGGATAACCGCAATGAATCCCAGAACCATGGAAAGTGTATTCTGTGCATGCCCCATCACAATGATCGCGCCAATGATCACGACCCCATGGATCGCGTTGGCGCCCGACATTAGCGGGGTATGCAAAACCGAAGGTACATGGGAGATCACCTCAATTCCAAGGAAAATAGAGAGGATAATAATAAATATCGCCTCCCGGTATTCGATAAAAAATTTCAATATCTCATTCATGTTCTTAATGTTTATGCGTTGACGGCTGTTTTTATCCTTTCGTTGACGATCTCTTTATTGTGGGTCACACAAGTCCCCTTAACAATATCATCTTCCCAGTTAAGGTTAAACTCCCCTTTTGCATTGATCATCAGTTTGAGGAAGTTTATAACATTCTTTCCGAACATTTTACTGGCATCGGTAGGCATATCCACAGGGAATGACGAATTCCCGATGATCCTTACACCCTGGTGAAGAACGGATTCTCCGTTCCTGGTCAGCTCACAGTTACCACCCGTGGATGCTGCGAGGTCGATGATAACCGACCCGGCCTTCATCTTTTCCACGGTTTCTCTGGTCAGCAGCAACGGGGCCTTTCTTCCCGGAATCTGTGCGGTGCATATCACGGCATCCGATTTTACAGCGTGATTATGGATGGCTTCCGCCTGGAGCTTTTTGTACTCCTCGGTTTGTTCGACGGCGTATCCTCCCGCTGCTTTATCATCCGTAGAGCCTTCCACCTCGACAAACTTGCCTCCAAGTCCGGTTACCTCCTCCTTTACGGCTTTCCTGACATCAAAGACCTCCACGACGGCCCCCAGTTTCCTCGAAGTAGCAAGGGCCTGCAAACCAGCGACACCAGCTCCAAGGATCAGTACCTTGGCAGGTGTGATCGTACCCGCGGCTGTCATGAACATCGGAAAAAATTTTGGCAGGTTATTCGCTGCGGTAAGAACCGCCTTATATCCTGCCACAGTAGCCATCGATGAGAGAATATCCATCGATTGTGCCCGGGAGGTCCGCGGTATTACATCCAGGCTGAAGCTTGTAATATTCTTCTTCGCGAGGTTGCGGATGATACCGGTGTTGAAGTAAGGGTTGAGTACGGCAAGCAGAATCTTGCCTTCACCCAGGAGGCCAAGTTCTGCATCTGACAGAGGGTTTATCTTTACAACCAGATCGGCCTGTTTAAGCAGCTCCTCCCTGGAAACAATTTTACCCCCTGCCTGGATGTATTCGTTATCTGAGGCAAATGCCCCTGAACCTGCCTCCTTTTCAATCAACATCACGACTCCCATCTTTGAGAGTGTTGATACGGCTTCAGGAAGCATTGATACACGTCTCTCCGGTGCTTCTTCTTTTAAAATCCCTATGAACATATTGAATGGTTTAATTCAGATTTGAAAATCACTGTGTATATTAAGGCAGTCAATCTTTGAATCCTGCGTTATGATGGCTTCCATCGCAGAAAGGCTTTTTCTTGGTACTTCCGCAACGGCAGAGTGCAGCAAGTTTATTATCAACTTTGATCTTCTTTTTCTGGACGTCACGTATCAGAAAGTTCCCGCTGACAAGCATCGGTCCGTCCTTTAATATCTGGATGCGGGCGAATTTGACCTTCTTCTTGCCCGATTTCCTGGGCCTGGAAGTAACGAATTTTGTGCTTTTCAGGTAGGTCAACGCCCTTGATGGACAGGTGTCGACCACTTTCATGATATCTTTACTGTTTGATCCGTGGATATTGATCCAGGGGCGCTTCTGTGTATTAAAAACATCAGGTAATCCGATCAGGCAATTTGCCGAATGGATACAGAGGTCAGGATTCCAGAACACGGTGATCTCGCCGTTCGAATAATCCCTGACAGATTCCTTGTTCTTTTTATATTCGGTCAATTCGGACCGCGTCACTTTATTTGTCATTTCATCAAAGATTAAATTTGCGTAAAATTAAAATAAATTGCCATTCATTATTCGATGATCAGTTTCCTGGTCTCAACGACGTTCTTTCCCCTAATTTTCAATACATAGGCCCCTGGACTGAACCAGCTGACGTCAAGACTGAGTTTTTCATTGAATGATCCAGCTGCCAACATTTCTCCCCTTACTGAATATACTTCATAACTGATCTTTTCGGATACTCCCGAGCTGACGGTAATGATGTTGTGTGAAGGATTTGGGAATATTTCCAGGATCAATGGGTCACCGGTAATTTCATCCGTTCCAACCGGATTGTAGGGAATCGCGAGTGTAGCGACCGCAGCAAGTCCTCCCTGTATCAGGTTTTTAGCCAATTCAGGAGAGTTGAAGCTGGGGCCGACAAGGTCATTGGTCGTATGTATAAAAGGACTGTAGTACTCATCGTCCTCAAAGGGAAAGATACCCTGGTATCCCCAGGCATTGAAGGTGGCGTGGTCGCTGCTGCCGTCATCATAGGCTCCCTGCTCAATAGTGAAATCAGGAAGGTATATTGCTGCCACATCGATATAGAAGTCAGCGAGCGATTGAGCACCGGGTGGGTTAAGCATATCGCTGTGAAGCGCAGTACCGGCTTCGTGGTAACCGATCATATCCATGTTGAAATAGCCGAGCAGGTTCATGCCCTGATTCTGGCACCTGCCTACAAAGGCGTCACTTCCCGCAAGGCCATACTCCTCTGCAGAGAAGGCACAGAAAATGATGGACCTTTTAAATTTGTACTGGCTCAGGATCCTGGCAACTTCCAGGACACCCGATGTTCCTGAAGCATTGTCATCGGCGCCAGGGGCCCGGAAGCTGGATGTCCATGAATCGTAATGACCACCCAGCACAACATATTCGTTGGGGAGAACCTGGCCGGTTATTGTCGCAATGACATTGTCGCTAGGATTATCATTGTAAAGGGGGAAATCCTGCAATTCAACCGGTAATCCAAGTGCTTCATACTGGCTCTTTATCCAGTTCTGCGCTTCAACTGCATCCGGTGTAAAACAATCCCTTGTCTGATAATCCTGAAGGTGCCGGATCCGATCAATCACAAAACCGGTATCAACCTCGTTGATCCATTGAAAAATTACATTAAAAGTATCTGCTTTATACTGAAATGCCTGCTGGGCTGAAACAGGAAGAGAAAAATTGAAAGAGAAAAACAGAACCAGCAAGGAGGTCCATGCTTTAATGATCGGTCTGTGTATGTTCATACCTGCTGTTTTAAGTTGGTAGTCACTTCACAAAATTAAGATAAAATCCGGCTCCTCAATCAGGACCGGCTTTTCAATTAATATAAATGAAAAAGCCCGTAACCAAAGGTCACGGGCAGGAGCTAAACCAGCAGGTTTTAGATTCAGGTGAGTTTGAACTCAAGGATTACCCGGTAATGTTGGTTATAAGTTCCCAGGATCTCCTTGCAACAGATCTTTGACAGTTGTTCTGTAATATTCTCAGTGATCCTTTTGTCGTTTGCTTTAATCTTTTCAACAACTATTTTTCCCTCGTCATTGATTGTAAAGATTACCTCAACAGTTCCTTCAATGGATTCTTTCAGGGCTAACGGTGGATATTTTACTGATTCTTTAATGATGGCATGAACATCTTTTGCGGGTTGTACGGAGGTCTTTCCTGCCATGCAGGTTCCGGTCATGCATGCACCGATTATTAAAAAGGTGACGACTGCTTTTATCAGATTTGTTGTTCTCATGGTTTTTGTGTGTTTGAATTAAGTACATCACAAAAATAGATCGGGCAGGAGGGGCAAAACAATTCTTTTCTATGACCCTAAAACTGAGATCGTGAAAATCGTACTTGCTATCGATAAAATGAAGGCATCCAGGAAAAGGGTGAAATTATCGTCGGTCAACCTGTTTAAAGTATCGGTAAAACAAGATGGTTTTTTCATTAATTTTGGTCCTTCCTGAATTTCATTTTATCAATTAATCTATAGTGTTATGGAAATTAATACTGATTCTATCCTTCGATGCATCACCATCAAAGGCAGGCTGGATGCAATGAGCAGCAATGAACTGGAGTTTGCCGTTTCAGAGTTGACCGGAACTGGCGAGGATCTTGTTATTGATATGTCGGAATGTAATTACTTATCCAGTGCAGGGATCAGAATACTCCTTCAAACCAAGAAGAAACTTCACCCTGCACAATGTGATCTTTTCCTGACGGGGGTCTCTACGGAAGTTATGAGGGTTCTAGAAATTGCTGGACTAGCAGGAACATTCCGGTTCGAGGACCATGTTAAGGCGGCACTGGCGCTAATGGAAGCTGGCAGAATAAGCAAGTTGGGGACCACCGACATTTCGGTCGGGCATCACAAACTGATCTACCACCCGGTCGGAGATGAAAAGATCACAGGAAAATACATCAATGTCAGAAAGGAGATCACCATTGAAGAACTTGGTTATGCGATGGGTTTCGGATCCATTTCTGAGACAGATGCCGGCCATTCAGACTGTCAGGATCTCTTTGTTTCCATAAAGAAGGGATTTGGTTTTCTGCCTCCGGAAAATGCAGGTGATCCTGACTTCAGAATGATATCCTGCCCCGAAAAAACAGCCATCTCTTTATGCGAGGCACTGTCGTTCGGGCACAAACCGTCGGGTATGCTTAAACTTGCCTCACCGGGGCTGCTCTCATTCAGTGAAGTGAATGAGGCTGTTGCCGAGGTATCCGCAAAAATATTTTCACCAGGTTCGGTAACCCTGAGGATAGTTGCGAACTTTGATATGAGTGCGCCCTCACTTAGTATCTTTTTGGCAAAAGACGAAAATTTTGCTGACCTGGTCCGGGAAACCGGCCTCAGGAGGTTTGCAAAGCTGCTTGATGACAAAACCGGCACCAGTGACTATATTGGTATCAGGATTTTATTGAGCAATCTGGAAATTTCTTCAGAGAAAATGGCGCCTGAGGAGATACTGAGAAAAAATCTGACCTTTGAGAACATCATGGCAGTCAGGCCATTCAGCATGAGCAGTTTCCTTGAAGATCCGGTGGTCTGGCTGTTTAATGCCGGCAGTTTTACATTAGCCTGAGAGTAAGTAAGGCAGTGATCGCAGAGTAAGAGAAAAAATTACTTTCCGATGCAAAACCGGTTGAAGATATTGGAAAGGATCTCATCATTGGTTATTTCACCGGTGATCTCGCCAAGATGGTACAAGGCTTTTCTGATATCAGTTGAAAGGAGATCGGTCGAAACATTACTCTTAATGCCCCGGTATATCTCCCTGATCGACTGAAGGGTCTTTTTCAGGGCTTCAAAATGACGTGTGTTGGAGATGATGACTTCACCCTGTATCTCTGTTTTCCCAATCTTTTTGAGAAGGGTTTCGGCGATGAGGTGAATATTCTCTTTCCTTTTTCCTGAAACAAACACAGTGTCATATTCAACAAACTGCTTGAAGCCAGTGGGCAGTACTTTAAGTTTATCGGTCTTGTTCCCGACGAGGATCAGGTGTTTTGTCCTGCTTTCCGTAACCTCTCTGAATTCCTTCAAAGCTTCCATGACATCATCGAAGGAATCTTCCCTGACATCAAAAACATAAAGGATTATACTGGCCTCACCGATTTTTTTCCAGGTCTTTTCAATCCCGATCGATTCAATCTTGTTCTCAGCAGCCCGGAGCCCGGCGGTATCAATGAAACGGAAACTGTATCCGCCGATGACAATGGTATCCTCGATTGTATCCCTTGTAGTACCAGGAATTTCCGACACGATAGCCCTCTCTTCATTGAGTATGGCATTAAGGATGGTGGATTTGCCGACATTGGGTTTACCGATGATGGCCACCGGAATGCCATGTTTCAGAACGTTTCCAAGGGAGAAGGATTTAATCAGTGAGGAAATTTCATTTTCAATCGCTTTCAGCAGTAACATAAGATCAGACCTGTCGACAAATTCTACCTCCTCTTCACTGAAGTCAAGCTCCAGCTCGATCAGGGACGTAAGATCAATAAGTTTTCCACGGAGTTCGCTGATCTTTTTCGAAAATCCTCCACGCATCTGCTGAATTGCAAGAGTGTGCGATGCACCCGATCTTGATTTAATTAAGTCGGCAACTGCTTCTGCCTGCGACAGGTCGAATTTACCGTTCAGAAAAGCCCTCAATGTGAATTCACCTGGCTTTGCCAGGCGGACCTCTTTAGATAGCAGTAATTCAAGAATCCTTTGCTGGATATAGGGTGATCCGTGGCAGGAGATCTCGATAACGTCTTCACCGGTATAGGAGTGTGGTGTGCGGAAGAGGCTCAGCAACACTTCGTCGACCAGCTCTTTTCCATCCATGATGGATCCATAATGTATTGTATGAGATTTTGCTTTTAGAAGAGCTGTTTTCCTGACATGAGGACGAAATATTTCATTGCATACCGAAAAGGTTCCTGGACCGGAGAGCCTGATTATCGCGATTGCCCCGATTCCTGGTGGCGTGGCGAGTGCACATATCGTTTCGCTCTTTATTTCTTTCAGCATCGGACAAAAATATGTAAAAACTTTCTGAATTTATTATTTGGTTTAACTTTGCCGATTCAATAATTTTAAAATTAATTCGTCACTCGTCATTAGTAATTCGTCATTCAAATGAGTATTCTCGTAAATAAGCACTCAAGGGTCATTGTTCAGGGTATCACGGGCCATGAAGGTTCCTTTCATACATCACAGATGATTGAATACGGGACCAATATTGTGGGTGGTGTTACACCTGGCAAAGGAGGAAGCCTTCACCTTGATCGCCCCGTTTTTAATACAGTTGCTGATGCTGTAAAACAAACCGGAGCGAATGTTTCGGTAATTTTTGTGCCGCCCCCCCTTGCTGCCGATGCCATCCTTGAAGCTTCAGAATCCGGGATCAAACTGATTGTGTGTATTACGGAGGGGATCCCTGTAAAGGATATGATCGCGGTTAAAAATCATCTGAAGACAAAACAGGTGAGGCTTATTGGACCCAACTGTCCTGGTATCATCACTCCGCCATCAACCAAGCTGGGGATCATGCCTGGTTTTATTCATAATCCCGGTACCATAGGGATTGTTTCCCGCTCAGGAACACTGGCATATGAAGCGGTCGACCAGATAACAAAGGTCGGGCTGGGTCAGTCGACAAGCATTGGGATAGGCGGAGATCCGATCCCCGGAACCACCATTGTTGAGGCTGTTCAGCTCTTTATGGAGGATAATGATACGGAAGGCATCGTGATGATCGGTGAAATCGGAGGCAACATGGAAACGGATGCCGGATACTGGATTAAGGAGCATGGTACAAAGCCGGTAGTGAGTTTCATTGCCGGAGCCACAGCGCCAAAAGGGAGGACCATGGGCCATGCCGGGGCCATCGTCGGTGGGAAAGCAGATACGGCTGAAGCAAAGAAAGAGATCCTGAGGAGTTGCGGCGTTCACGTAGTGGATTCTCCGGCCGACATCGGTTCAACGATGTTTAACATACTCAAACGCTCCTAGATCAGGAGTACTGCCTCTGTCTACCCCCCTGATATCAAAGGGAACTCCAATCGGTATACCCTTATCAATGACCGGAGAGATACTATCGATCATGTAATCGAACAACTGTGGGTTCACAAACCGTGGATCTTCATTTGCGAAGCAGTTTATGTAACGTAAAGGATCGTTCAAATCCTTTTCTGTTCTTAAAAGGCAATGGTCAAAAGTATATTCGAATGAGACAGCGGAAACCGAATCGTACATAAGCTCCTCGCCGCTGTTCCCGTAAATGATGCTATTCCCGAAATAGGCCTTTAAAAGCGGGAAGGGGATTTTGTTCCCCAGGGTATCATACACAAAGTTGCTGAGGTAGAGAGATGGTGAAGTCCTGACCGATCCCGACCAGTAATTACCTATGGTAAGTTGTCTGAAATCATAACTTCCGCCACCGGTTATTGCAACTGCTGATCCGCCGCAATTACCGACAATGCAATTGGTCGATACCAGAGAGGATGATTCAGTTAAAATGCCATCGCCGGTCATATTCTGGATCACGGTATTGTCAAGTTTCAGGTCTGTCTGTCCTGAAATGCTTCCCGAAAAGATTCCAATGCCGGTCTTGCCGTTCCTGATGATGCCATAATTGATCTCGTTTGCGGTACTTCCCTTTTCGAGGAAAATCCCATCCCACTGGCCGGGGAGATCCCGGTAATAAGGATCAAGCCGGTCGCCGGTAAATTGCACCGGATGTTCGGAAGCCCCATATACCATCAACCTGCTTCCTTCAGCAATACTCAGCGATGATTTCTGGTGGAAATAGATTTTGGTGCCTGGCAGCATGGTCAGGGTGGATCCAGAGTCGATATTTAATACTCCGTAAATTACATGTGCTTTAAGACTGTCCCAAAAAAGAT
Organism: bacterium; assembly: GCA_037131065.1. Taxonomy (GTDB): domain Bacteria; phylum Bacteroidota; class Bacteroidia; order Bacteroidales; family FEN-979; genus JBAXRT01. The sequence continues at coordinate 27,855 of JBAXRT010000002.1, forward strand.
CACCGGTCAGGTGCTCGTTTTTATAAAAGAATGCATTTTGTCCCCAGGCAACGAGCTTGACCTGCTGGAAATTACCGTTTGTGATGAAAAGAAGTGAATCGCTGACCACGAAAGGAGTGTTTTTGTTGTTCGGATCAATGGTTACCCTTACAAATATATATATACTGTCTTCACCCGGAATTTCAACATTGCCCAAATAGGATGAAGGGATCCCATTGATATTTATACTGTAGTTTGACGACTCTCCGCCGGCAAGCCGGACAGAGGAGATACTCACCTTATTCTTGTTCCGGTTGTAAACGAGAAGCCTTTGAGTAACCGAACCAACGGTAGTGAAAACGGTGTCAAAGTAGACCGTATCGGATGAAAATCCGAGGATAAGGGACGGGTCGTTGTTTAACTGGTCCTTCTTACGACAGGAGGGAAAAAAAAAGAGGATGACCAGAAAAAGGGTCATGAATGAATATAAGATGCTGAATGTCCGCATGGTTATATTAAAAGAATACAAAGATATGGAATCTCAGTGATCCATATTAGAAACGTAAAAGACAAGGATTATTGTAACTTTGCTTTTCGATGTTTTTCAACTATATTTGAAAATCCTATTGAAAATATCGGTAAAATGAGTTATATAAATTTTGATAAAAGCCAGCTTGTCAACCTTGAGTATTCTCTGAAGCGGGAGTTACTCAGATCAAACAGGGCAGGTTCATATGCCAATTCTACCATCATTAACTGCAACACACGAAAGTATCATGGAATGCTCGTCACACCACAGCCCATGATTGACAACGAGAATCATGTGTTGCTCTCCTCCCTTGATGAAACGGTCATACAAAGAGAATCGGAATTCAACCTGGGAATTCACAAATACCCGGGGAATCTATACACCCCCAAGGGTCATAAATATATCCGTGATTTCGTCACAGAGCCGATTCCAAAACTCACCTACAGGGTGGGAGGGGTTATCCTGACCAAGGAGATGATATTTTCCACGCTGGAAAGCCGGATGGTCATAAAATATTCGCTGGTTGAAGCCAACTCTCCGACCAAGTTGCGGGTAAGACCGTTCCTGGCCTTCAGAAATATTCACACCCTGGGAAGGGAGAATATTTTTGCCGACAAAAAGTATGAGGAGGTTAAGAACGGCATCAAGATTAGGATGTATCAGGGATATACCGACCTGATCATGCAGGTTTCAAAAGTGAATGAATATACACATGTGCCGGATTGGTACTACAATATTGAATACCAGGAAGAGATGGAGAGGGGATACGAATATCAGGAAGATCTCTACAATCCCGGTTTTTTTGAATTCGATATCAAAAAGGGAGAAAGCGTATTCTTTTCAGCCTCAACTAATGATATCAATCCGGTTTCAATGAAACGGGCTTTCCAGGCAGAACTGTCAAACCGGATACCGAGGGATAATTTCGAGAATTGTCTGGTGAACGCTGCTCACCAGTTTATTGTCAGGCGCGGAAAAACCATTGAGATAATGGCTGGTTTTCCATGGTTTGGCAAGCGGGGCAGGGATACCTTCATCGCCCTTCCCGGACTTACCCTGATTCATGGGGATCACAAAACCTGTAAGGCGGTGATCGACAGCATGCTAACTGAACTGAATGGTCCGTTTTTCCCTTATGCCAGTTCTGGTAACAAGGTGAGCTATCAGTCTTCAGATACTTCACTTTGGTTTTTCTGGACCCTGCAGCAATATGCAGATTTTTCCGGATCGAAATCCAGAATCTGGAAAGAATACGGGCGAAAGATGAAGCTGATCCTTGAGAGCTACAGGGACGGAACGGACTTTAACATTCACATGGAACCCGATGGTCTGGTTTATGCAGGAGTTCCCGGGATGCCTGTTACCTGGATGGATGCCGTTTCATATGGGAAACCGGTAACGCCCCGTACCGGAAATTCGGTTGAGACAAACGCCTTGTGGTATAATGCGATCATGTTCGCCATCGAAGTATCAAGGTTATCAGGTGATAAATCGTTTGAAATTGAATGGAAGGAAATAGCTGAAAAGATCCCGGGTGCATTCCTGGAAAAATTCTGGAATGAGGAGAAACGTTATCTTGCCGATTATGTGGATGACAGTTACAGGGATTGGACTGTGAGGCCAAATATGATTTTTGTGGCCTCGCTACCTTACTCCCCGGTTGATGAGGACATCCGTAAGGAAGTGCTCAGCAGGGTAAAGCAGGAATTACTTACGCCCCGGGGTTTGAGGACCCTGACCCCCAAGAGCCCAGTATATAAAGGAAACTATGCCGGAAACCCATCGGAACGTGATCTGGCCTATCACCAGGGAACCGTCTGGCCCTGGTTGCTGGGGCACTTTGCCGAGGGTTATCTGAAGATTCACGGGAAAAGCGGCCTTTCATATGTTAAAGATATTTTCCAGGGTTTTGAAGCGGTCATGACGGAGCATGGGATCGGAACGATTTCTGAAATATACGACGGGGATCCTCCGTTTACCCCCAGGGGTTCAATCTCTTATGCCATGAGTGTTGCCGAACTGCTCAGGATGAATTACCTTATTAAAAAATATGAGGATGGGTGAGGTGAGAGAAATCTTAAATCAAAAATCGTAAATCGAATATAGAGCTATGCGTGTTTTAATGTTTGGTTGGGAATTTCCTCCGCATATTACAGGTGGCCTGGGAACAGCATGTTACGGTCTGACAAAAGGATTGGTTAAACATGGTGTTGAAGTGATCTTTGTGGTCCCCAGGGCATTTGGCGATGAGACCAAGGAGGGATTCAGATTGCTCGATGCAAGTGAGGTCCGCCTTGATTTCAAGGAGAGTTCCAACGTTGAGCACTGGAATCAGATTAAGTATATGGAGATTGGTTCCAATCTGGTTCCTTATGTCGGACCTGAGGACTTTGAAAAACTTGTTACAGAGGATATCCTGTCACAGACCGAAGACCAGCAGACCGTTTTCTCAAAGAGCTACAGGTTTTCAGGGAAATATGGTCCGCGGCTTATGGAGGAGGTATCTCGTTATGCGATCGTTGCGTCATCCATTGCGGGAACCCAGGATTTTAACGTCATCCATGCCCATGACTGGCTGACCTATCCTGCCGGGATAGCCGCAAAGAAAATAAGCGGGAAGCCCCTGGTCGTGCATGTACATGCAACCGAGTTCGACCGTTCCGGCGAGAATGTCAATCAGAATGTCTATGACATCGAACGAAAAGGGATGGAGGAGTCTGACTTGATCATCACGGTCAGCAATTTTACGCGCCAGATCGTGATCGACCGATATGGGATCTCTCCCGACAAGGTCATCACAGTTCACAATGCGGTTGAGCCTGCCGAGGTGACGGAATATGAAGGTGACCAGAAGCATGTGAAAGAGAAGGTTGTAACCTTCCTGGGAAGGGTCACTTACCAGAAGGGACCTGATTATTTTGTAGAGGCTGCACATAAAGTCCTGAAAAAAGACAGCAACGTCCGCTTTGTCATGGCTGGGTCAGGAGATCTGCTGAACAGAATGATACGAAGGGTCGCCCAGTTAAAAATGGGAACCAAGTTCCACTTCACGGGATTCCTCGCCGGTCAGGAGGTTGATACTATGTTTGCAATGAGTGATGTGTACGTGATGCCTTCCGTATCGGAACCATTCGGGATCTCACCGCTTGAGGCCATGAGGTCCAATGTGCCTGTAGTCATCTCAAAACAGTCTGGTGTGGCTGAGGTTTTGAAACACGCACTTAAAGTCGATTTTTGGGATATTGATGCATTATCCGACGCCATTTATGGGATCCTTCATTATGAAGGTCTCAAGAAGATGTTCCTTAAATACGGGAAGGAAGAGGTGGATAACCTTAAGTGGGAAAATGCCGCTTATCACGTTTTAGAAGTTTATAAAAAGGCCGTACATAAATAACTGCTAATTTATGCGATCAATTTGTCTCTATTTTCAGGTCCATCAGCCTTTCCGACTAAGGACCTACCGGTTTTTCAACATCGGTCATGACCATCACTACTATGATGATTATCAGAATCGTCATATCATCCGCAGGGTTGCTGAAAAATGCTATCTTCCTGCAAACAGGATGATGCTTGACCTCATTAAGGAATTCGGAGCGGGATTCAGGATCAGCTATTCCATATCAGGAACAGCCCTTGATCAGTTCTCTATCTATGTTCCGGAAGTGATCCATAGTTTTCAGGAGCTGGCCAGGACCGGGAATGTGGAGTTTATTTCTGAAACTTATGCCCACTCGCTGGCCTCTCTTGGGAGAAAGGATGAGTTCTTGAGGCAGGTCAATGCGCACTCTCGGAAGATACAGGAGTTGTTCGGTGTAAAGCCGACTACCTTCAGGAATACGGAGCTGATATATTCCGACCAGATTGGGGAAAGTATTGCCGATATGGGATTCCACACGATGCTTACTGAAGGAGCCAAGCACGTACTCGGCTGGAAAAGCCCGAATTTTCTCTATTGCAATAATATCAATCCGAAACTTAAGCTTCTTCTGAGGAATTTCCGACTTAGCGACGACCTTACTTTCCGGTTCAGTAATAATTCCTGGTCTGAATGGCCGTTAACTGCTGACAAATTCACAAAATGGCTCAATGCCATGAACCCAGGTGAGGAGGTAGTGAATCTTTTCATCGATTATGAGACGATCGGAGAACACCAATGGAAGGAGACGGGCATTTTCGACTTTTTCAAAGACTTGCCATCCAAAGTTTATGCGCAGTCAGATTTCGGGTTCTTTACTCCCGAAGATCTTTACCAGAGACTGCAGACAGTTGCATCCATTTCGGTTCCTCATGCCATATCCTGGGCTGATGAAGAACGGGATCTGACAGCATGGAGGGGCAACGAGCTTCAGGATGAAGCATTTGAAAAATTGTACTCCTATGAACATAAGGTTTCAGAGTGTGAAGACCAGCTGATCCAGCGTGATTGGCTCTACCTGCAAACCAGTAATCACTTCTACTACATGTGTACGAAATGGTTCTCGGCGGGAGAGGTACACAAGCACTTCAATCCCTATAAATCTCCCTATGAGGCATTTATTAATTATATGAACGTACTTTCTGATTTTATGATCCGGGTTGATACTTACCTGGAAAAGAAAAATGAGATAACTGTTGCTCTGGCAAATTCTGTCGCCTCATCCTCTGATCCCGAGGGTGAACTTCCCATTAGAAAAATGAGGAGAAGCGCACCTGCCAAAAAGAAACAGGTTCAGAAAAAAGCAAAACCAGCTAAGCCGGAGAGCGTTTATAAAAAACTGAATTTCGATGATCTTGCCACAATTTCCGACAGGCGTATCAAGGAACTGATAAAGAAGGTGGATATTGAAACATTATCAGGAGCAATGAAAAATGCCGATGAGGAGGTAAAGGCTAAAGTTGAAAAGAATATGGGCAAAAAGGTTCTCTCCGTTTATAAAGAGATCATACAGAAACTCAAGAAAATCAATTCCAGTGAAGTTTCCGCATACAGGAAGCAGATCGTAAAGGAAATCAATAAATTATCCAAGTAAAGGAATGCTATGAGGGATAAAGCAGTGAACATACCCGATTATCTGTTTGAGATAAGTTGGGAGGTCTGTAACAAAGTGGGGGGGATTCATACAGTCGTGGCTTCTAAAGCGTTGACACTGACGGAGGAGTTCAAGGATAATTACATCCTGATCGGACCTGATGTTCTAAAGGAAACAGACCATAACCACGAATTTATAGAGGATAAATTTTTATATAAATCATGGAGAGAGAAGGCTGAAAGAGAGGGACTACGGATAAAGATTGGCCGATGGAATATCCATGGGAAGCCGATCCTTATCCTTGTTGATTTTACTCCTTTCTTTTCGGAAAAGGATGTTATTTTTGCCCATTTCTGGGAAAGATATAAGCTTGATTCGCTCATGGGCGGCTGGGATTACGTTGAACCAGCCCTTTTTGGCTATGCTGCAGGAAAGGTTATTGAGAGCTTCTATCTTTTCAACATTTCCCACCACGACAGGATTGTTGCCCAGTTCCATGAATGGCTGACAGGGACAGGGGTACTGTATCTGAAAGAACATACACCGCAGGTCGGGACCGTTTTTACCAGCCACGCCACAGTACTTGGACGTGCGATCTCCACCAACGGGATGCCCCTTTACAAGAATCTCGAAAATTACAACCCTGAGACGGTGGCGAAAAATCTTGGGGTCACTGCTAAGTATTCCCTCGAAAAACTGACTGCAGAAACTGCCGATGTTTTTACGACAGTCAGCGAGCTCACAAACAACGAATGCAGGCAATTCCTTGGGAAGGAGGCGGATATCATCACGCCCAATGGATTTGAGGATGCTTTTGTACCTGTCAAGGATGAATACTTTGAAAAAAGGGCAGTCGCACGCAAGAAACTGATCGAGGTCAGCGAATCACTCCTGGGGAGGCCAGTTTCAAAAGATGTCATCTTTATTCTAACAAGCGGACGTTATGAGTTCCGGAACATCGGTATCGATCTCTTTATCGATGCAATGGGTAAACTCAATAATCAGCCTCGGCTGAATGAGGAGGTGATTGCTTTTATCACAGTCCCTGCATACCAGCTTGGACCACGAACGGACCTGCTGGAAAGGATTGCAGAAGGACCTCAAAATAATCCCCGGACTGAGGACTATCTTACACACAATCTCAATGAGCCTGAAAACGACCTTATCCTGAACAGGATCAAACAGAATAATCTCCTGAACAGGCAGGAAGACAAGGTCAAGATGATCTATGTGCCTGCCTATTTGAACGGGTCTGACGGTATTTTTGATCTTACGTATTATGAGCTTCTGATCGGATTTGATGGTACTATTTTTCCTTCATATTATGAACCCTGGGGATACACTCCTCTCGAAAGCCTTGCATTCCATATTCCTACGATTACAACCACGCTTGCTGGTTTCGGACAATGGATAAAATCACTCTACCCGACCATCAAAGAATGTATTGCCGTGATTGAAAGAACGGATGATAATGAAGCAGAGGTTGTGGATGAGATAGTGAAGAATGTTTTACAATGTGCCATCAAACCTGAAAAAGAGATCATCAAGATCAGGATTAAGGCTTATGAGATTTCACGATCTGCACTTTGGAAAAACCTTATTGAAGATAATAAAATTGCTTTCTCACATGCCATAGAGGAGGCTGAAACCCGGGCAGAGTTGTACGCAGGTAAGCAACCCCAGGCGCAGACTGCCTATGCTAAAAGTTCACCTTACCTCAAACCGGAATGGAAAAAAGTCCTCGTTCAACAGAGGATCCCGGATAATCTTGCAAGCCTTGAAAGAATTGCAAAGAACCTTTGGTGGTGCTGGAATTACGATGGTTCTGAGCTGTTTGAAATGATCAACAAGGATCGCTGGTACGAATTGAAATTCAATCCGATCGCATTGATCGAATCGTTGACATACCAAGAGTTACAGGATCTGAGCAGCAACGAAAAATTTGTAGGCAACCTAAATAAAGTCACGGCAAAATTCGATGCCTACATGGAAAAAGCATCGGAAAAACCAGCCAACGTGATTGCCTATTTCAGTATGGAGTATGGTCTCCATGATACCATAAAAATCTTTTCCGGAGGACTCGGCATGCTTGCCGGTGATTATCTGAAGGAGGCTTCCGACTCAAATGTCAACATTGTCGGGATAGGACTTCTATACCGCTACGGGTACTTCATTCAGAACCTTTCCATTTTCGGGGATCAGGTAGCCAACTATTCTCCACAAAAGTTTACACATCTGCCACTTGTGCCGATGAGGGATGAACAAGGTAACTGGCATAAGGTTACCTTCCCGCTTCCGGGAAGGAATCTTTACGCCAAGATATGGCGGGTTGATGTAGGCCGTATCCCCCTTTACCTTCTCGATACCGATATTGAAGAAAATCTTGAATCTGACCGTGGTATAACCCATCAACTATACGGGGGTGATCTTGAAAACCGGTTGCGCCAGGAACTTCTTCTCGGGGTGGGAGGAATCAGGATGCTCGATATACTTGGTATCAAGCCCGACATATACCACAGCAACGAAGGGCACTCTGCCTTTATCGGACTTGAAAGACTCCGTAAACTGATCCAGAATGAAAAGCTTACCTTCCCACAAGCCGTGGAAGTGGTAAGATCTTCAACCTTATTCACCACTCACACACCGGTACCCGCTGGTCATGATACTTTCCCGGAAGAAATGCTTCGTCGTTATCTGTCCCATCTCCCTGAACATCTCAATATAAAATGGGACCAGCTGGTGAATCTTGGGAGGATGGTTGAAAACGATCAGGAAGAGCGTTTTTCTATGAGTGTTCTTGCTGCCAAACTCTCACAAGAGATCAATGCAGTGAGCAAGATCCATGGAAAGGTGACCAGGGAAATGTTTCAGAAACTTTATGAGGGATATTATCCGAAAGAGCTGCATATCGGTTATGTTACAAACGGAGTTCATTTCCCCACTTGGACCGCGAAATCATGGCAGATACTCTACCAGCAGGAATTCGGGGAAGGATTTTTCGGGGATCAGTCAAACCCGAAGTACTGGAAGAATATCCATAATGTGCCTGATGAAGTAATTTGGCAGACAAAACTGAAGCAGAAAACCCAGCTGACTGAATATCTTCTTCAGCGGCTTTTCAGCGATATGACCCACCGGCATGAAAATCCGAAGCTGATCTTCAAGATCAGGGAAGGAGCAAGGCCGGAAGCCCTTACGATTGGTTTTGCACGCAGGTTTGCAACCTATAAAAGAGCACATCTGTTATTCAGCAACCTTGACAGGCTTTCCCGGATCATTAATAATACAAAGAAACCCGTACAGTTTGTATTTGCGGGAAAGGCACATCCGAACGATAAGGCAGGGCAGGACCTGATTAAAAAAATTTATGAGATCTCCCATATGCCGGAATTTCTCGGCAAAATCCTTTTTGTGGAAAATTATGATATGGAACTCGCCAAGTATCTGATCAGGGGAGTGGATATCTGGCTCAATACTCCGACCCGGCCACTGGAGGCTTCCGGAACCAGCGGTGAGAAGGCAGTCATGAATGGTGTCGTCAATTTCAGCGTTCTCGATGGATGGTGGGCTGAAGGATACAGGCCGAATGCTGGCTGGGCACTCCAGGAAGAGCCGACGTATGATAATTCACAGTTTCAGGATGAACTTGATGCAGAGACCATCTACACCATTCTTGAAGAGGAGATCGTCCCGACCTTTTATGACGTGAATTCGAAAAAAATTCCACAGAAATGGGTGGGATATATCAAAAATACTATCTCCGAAATAGCTCCGCACTATACGATGAAAAGGCAGCTGGACGACTATTTCCGCCAGTATTACAATAAGCTCTTAAAACGGACCAGGATCATCACAAGTAAAAATTATGAAATGGCCCGACATATAGCCAGCTGGAAGCGGAAAGTAATGAGAGGATGGGACAGTATAGAAGTGGTTTCAATCAAAACACCTGACTCTACACAACGACCTCTCTCCCTGGGCGAATCCTTCCAGGCAGAGGTGATCCTCGATCTCAATGAACTGTCGGGGACCGACATCGGGATTGAAGTGCTCTTTGGAAAAAAGATCAACGATGAGGTGAAGGAACCTACCTTCATTGAGGAGATGACCGTAGTGAAATCAGATAAGAATATAGTTTCTTATTCCTGCAATATAACGATCACACAGGCTGGCGTTTACGATTATGTTTTCCGGCTGTACCCTAAAAGTTCCTTACTGCCGCACCGCCAGGATTTTAACCTCGTAAAGTGGATCTGAAACCAGTTCTTGTTATCTTTGGCAAAATTTTCAGAAAAAGATGAAGCTATTGGAAGGTAAGACTGCTCTGATTACGGGAGCAAACCGTGGAATAGGGCGTTGTATTGCAGTTAAATTTGCCCAGTATGGAGCAGATGTTGCATTTTCAGATATCGTCTATAATGAAAGTTCGGAAGCCCTGATAAAGGAGATTGAGAGTTTTGGTGTTAAATGTAAGGGGTATCCCTCCGATGCCAGCTCGTTTAGCGAAAGTGAGCTGTTAATTAATAATGTGATCTGCGATTTCCAGAAAATCGATGCATTGGTAAACAATGCGGGTATTACCCGTGATAATTTCCTATTACGTCTTTCGGAAGCAGACTGGGATAATGTGATTCGCATCAACTTAAAATCGGTATTTAACCTGACCAAGGCGGTACAGAAACATATGATAAAACAGCGTTCCGGGTCCATCATCAATATGAGTTCCATTGTCGGGATAGAAGGAAACAGCGGTCAGTCAAACTATTCGGCTTCTAAGGCCGGGATCATCGGATTTTCCAAATCGATTGCCCAGGAACTGGGATCAAGAAATGTGCGATGCAATGCGATTGCTCCTGGTTTCATCGATACCGAGATGACTGCCAAACTCCCACAGGAATACAAAGATAAATGGGCGGTTGATATACCAATGAAAAGAGCCGGAACTCCTGATGATGTTGCAAATCTCGCACTTTTCCTGGCCTCAGACCTCAGCTCTTATGTTACCGGTCAGGTGATCAGCGTCTGCGGCGGGCTTCATACCTGATCAATCCATAGATTTTGGCACTTATTACTGAATTGTCTGTCTGGTTGCTGCCTCTGTGCCTCCTGGCCGGAGCATGTTACTCAATGTTTCTCTATTTCAAGACTCCGCTGAGGGACAACCCCCGTTGGCTGATATGGCTTTTGATGGTGTTCAGGTTTTTATCCGTATCGATCATTGCCTTCCTTTTGACATCACCGTTTATCAGGAAGACCGATGAGACTGTTCAGAAGCCTATTGTCATTATTGGTATCGATAACTCCTCCTCGATTGTCATGACCCGGGACTCTCTCTTCAGTAAAAAATCATTTCCTGCAAAAATTAAGGAGCTGAGTGAACTTCTAAGTACAAAGTACGAACCAGTGATCTATTCATTCGGAGAGAGAGTATCCAACGGATTTTCCGGTCGTTATGATGAAAAAGAGACAAATATCTCTGCATTTTTATCCGATATATCCGACCGGTATTATAACAGAAATGTAGGAGCGATGATCCTTGCCACCGACGGCCTGTACAATGGTGGTTCTGATCCTTTATATGCATCCCGGAGGTTCCTTTTCCCGGTCTATACGATTGCGATGGGAGATACGACACTCAGGAAGGATATCTATATTCATCAGATCCGGTATAATAAAAGAGTATATATAGGAGATCCCTTCCCGGTAGAGGTCTCCTTTGAAATGGACAAGCTTCAAGACGTTGCAACAAACCTTATCATAAGCCAGGGGGCAAAAAACATTGTTACAAAGGAGATCAGGTCAACGACGGAAAAGAGTTTTCAGAAACTGAGTTTTCTGCTTGAGTCATCAGGTACAGGCATTCAAAAATTTTCAGTAAACATCGTTCCCGTTGACGGGGAATCCACCCCAATGAATAACCGGCAGGATTTTTTTATAGATGTTGTTGAGTCAAAAGAGAAAATCGCAATCCTTTTCGACATGCCGCATCCGGATATCAATGCCATGCGCTTGGCCCTGGAACAGCCGGAAAGATATGAAGTTGAGGAATTCAATATAAAGGACCTCTCACTTTTTACTCCTGAGAAATTCGACCTGATCATTTTTAACCAGCTTCCCTCCGTCAGATCAGGATTGGATTTGACACCCCTGGTAAAATCCGGAAAACCATTGTTGTTCATTCTTGGTGCCCAGACCGATATCAATACATTTAACCGGCTGAATGCAGGACTCGTTATCAATGCCTCGAAACTTACTTTTTCGGAAGTGATACCGGTGCAGGATCCGGCTTTTACCCTATTCACTTTTCCACGCAATGCAGGAGAGTTGATCAGTGAATGGCCACCGCTGAATGCACCGTTCGGATTATATCAGTGTGGTCCCATGACTGAAAAACTTCTTCTACAGAAGATCGGTTCTTCAGTGACAGATATCCCCTTGGTCATGTACATTCCCGGTCCCCAGCGAAAGATCGGAATCGTTGCAGGGGAGAATATCTGGAGATGGAGATTGTTCAACTTCTATCAGCAGTCTAACTTTGAGCTGTTTGATGAAGTGATAAATAAAACAGTTCAATACCTGACGGTAAAGGATGACCGGAGTTTCTTCAGAATATCGGTAAACCCAACGATCCATGAAAATGAAAATGTCCAGATGCAGGCGGAAGTTTTCAATGCATCTTATGAAAGGATAACCGAACCTGAAGTAAACATAACCATAGAAAATTCGGAAATGAAGGATTTTCCATTCACCTTCAGCAAATCGGGAAACGGGTACTTCCTGAATGCAGGGTTTTTCCCTCCGGGAAATTATACATTTAATGCCACTGTGAAGGTTGGGAGTACTACTTACAATAAAATGAGTTCCTTTATCGTGACACCCGTCAATATTGAATCTCTGCGCCTGGTTGCGGACCACAAACTGGTTCACCAGTTAGCCGTTTCGCATGACGGAGTTACGGTAACCCCTGAAAAGACTGATACATTGTATAATCTTATAAACGCAAGAGAAGATATTCACTCTGTTAACTATTTTTCACAACGTCTGAACGACCTGATAGGAAATGTCTGGGTCTTTGGATTGATCCTGCTTCTTTTGGCAGTTGAGTGGCTCATCAGAAAAAGGAATGGCATATGATTTCAATCATCCTTTGGATTATCCTCGCCATATTATTGTTTGAGTTCATACTCGAGCGACTGCTGGATTACCTCAATTCAACATGGTGGAGTGATCGGCTGCCTGAGGAGCTCGTCGGGATTTATGATGAAGAAAAATATTTCAAATCACAGAATTATATCCGCCACAGGCAGAAGTTTTCCACACTTGTCAGTACCCTCTCTTTCTTTGGTATCTTTATTATCCTGTCAATGGGAGGATTTGCTTATCTGGATAATCAAATTCTCAGGCTGACCATCAATCCGATCGTTCGGGCTTTGCTCTTTTTCGGAGTGATCGGTGCCATAGCATCAGTACTCTCAATACCTTTTGACGCATATTCCACTTTCGTTATTGAAGCAAAGTATGGATTTAATACTACAACAGTCCGAACCTTCCTCATGGATATACTGAAAGGCTGGCTGTTGGCTCTTGTTATCGGGGGGGGTATGATGAGCCTGATCATTTGGATTTATGAAACAACCGGAAACTATTTCTGGCTCATCGCCTGGGGTGTTATTACCTTTTTTTCGATCTTCTTTACCCTGTTTTACAGCAACCTTATTGTCCCCCTCTTTAACAAACAGAGTCTTCTGGAGGAGGGTGATCTGAAGGATGCCATCAAAGCGTTTGCTCTGAGTACGGGATTTAAAATGAAGGATATTTATATCATCGATGGATCCAAAAGGTCGAAAAAGGTCAATGCCTATTTTACAGGCTTTGGAAAAAAGCGAAGGATTGTGCTTTACGACACGCTGATTCAGAATCATACGGTTGATGAACTTGTCGCCGTTCTCGCGCATGAAATCGGCCACAATAAAAAACGGCATACCCTGGAGGGACTGATCCTTTCAATCATTCAATCGGGGATTATGCTTTTCATCCTCTCTCTGTTTATCCAGAAAAACAGCCATCTGGCCGACGCGCTGTGCCAGGCGCTTGGAGGTTTTGCAGGCATCGGTGTCCATCAGAGTTTTCACATGGGAGTGCTTGGGTTTGGTATCCTTTACAGTCCCATTTCCATGATGATGGGGATCCTGATGAACATGCGTTCCAGGAAGAATGAATTTGATGCCGATCGATTTGCTTCCTTGAATTTTAACCCTGGGGCTTTGCAATCGGCATTGAAAAAATTATCAGTTGACAACCTGAGCAATCTCAGACCGCATCCGCTCTGTGTCTTTTTTAATTATTCTCACCCGCCGCTTCTCCAGAGACTTAATGCGATCAGAGATCTTTCTTCGACATAACCCAATAAACAATCAGGATCATCAGTATGGAATAACCGAGAGGGATCAGGCACGAAATAAGTGAGACCCCGCTCTGTAACTCAAGTCCCATGACCTTCTTCAGCACCGGAATGGCCGGGTATTCTGTAACTGATATGGCCGTATTTACCGGCAGGTAGGTGTAGATCTTATTCTTGAATACAATCGGGCTCTTCAGGAAAAAATAGATAATTGGCTCAATGATAAGGGCATAAAGTATAAAAATGGCAATTGAGAGGCCCGTGTTCCGGAGCATGAATGCAAGGAAAAATGCAAAAATCAGAAAGGTGAGGGTCGAAACAAAAAAACCAAGTATAAATGGGATTCCTTTGCTAAGGATTGCCATCTCTTTGAATCCTGAGTGGGAGACACCGATCATGAAGGCCCCGATCCCCAGGACGACCGTGATTACCAGGGCCATGATTAAGATAATGAGAAGCTTTGAAACGATGAATTCCACCTTGCTCATACCATTGATAATATTCTGCCTGATGGTACGAAAGGTAAACTCGTTGGTGATGAGAATCATGATGATGATCGCCGGAAAGATCAGAACAAACCTGATGCTGGCAAAAAATGCCAGGTTTTGCCATACCTCGGGGAAATAGTATAAAGTGACATGCGGGAAAGGAATGGGCGAGTGGTTGTTCATGTTATCGACCATGTTGTTGATCATGAACTCTGCAAGCAAAATACCAGCCGTGAGGAAGGTGAAATATAACCCGACCAGTACCCAGAAAGTTTTGTAGGTGAGTATCTTTTTAAACTCAATTTTCAGGAGCCTTTTCATGATTTATCCTCCAGCAGTTCAAGAAAGTGTTGCTCAAGTGTTCTTCTTCGCTCCGCCAGGTGGGTCAGTATAATGCCCTGGTTAAACAGGAAGGTGTTTAACTCGCCTGGTTGCACCACTCCTTTAAAATAGACCTGTATTTTATCATTGAATTTATGTAATGACAGGTACATAGGATGTGTGGCTATTGCCATGATCAGCTTTTCAGGTTCATCTGCCCAGAGTTCAAAGGAATCAGAAACAGCAAGGACCTTGTTCACTTCTCCCGAAAAAAGCTTCATACCCTTATTCAATACCGTTACGTGACTGCATATTTTCTGAACCTCATCCAGTAGGTGAGAGGCAAGCAGGATAGTGATCCCGCTTGATGCAATACTGATAACAAGCTCGCGAACCTGTGCGATACCCTGGGGGTCCAGGCCGTTGGTTGGTTCGTCCAGGATCAGGACATCCGGACTGCCCAGCAGGGCCGATGCAATGGCAAGACGCTGCTTCATTCCGAAAGAGTACGTTTTGAATTTCGAAGACCGGCGGTCATATAGTCCAGTCAGTTTCAAAACCCGTTCGATATCGCTGTATGAGTGTCCCCGGATGTCGGCTACGATCTGAAGATTTCTGTAAGCGCTGAGGTAGGGAAAGAAGTTCGGGCTTTCAATAACGGATCCGATCCGTTTCCTGCTCTCTTTGCATGGGGGTGATCCGAACCAGGAGAAGGAGCCGCTGTCCTGTTTTATCAGATCAAGAACAATGCTCAATGTAGTCGTCTTGCCGCTCCCGTTCGGACCAAGCAGACCAAAAACCTCTCCGTGATTCACTTCGAATGAGAGGTTGCTTACGGCCTGGATCCTGCCATATTTTTTTGCCAGTGACTCAATGGATAGAATGGTACTCAAATTAGTCCGGTTTTGAAACAATCACAGTTTTAGACGATGCAGGTGGAAATTCGTTACAGGTTTCCGGGTCTTATTTGTATAGTAGAAATACACAGGGTCTTTTGTTAAGGTCCGGCTTTTCTTTTCGCCATTCCCGGATGGTTTTGACGCTGACCCATTCCCCCGGGGCTGTGAGGTCGGCTGCAAGACATAACAGGGTCTCATCACGGCACACCTCCGTAAGCGATTGGAACATCTGGCCGTTACGGTATGGTGTCTCGATAAATATCTGCGTCTGGTCCTTTTCGGAAGCCATTCTTTCAAGCTCCTTTAACCTCTTATTCCTCTTTTCTCGTTCAACCGGAAGATACCCGCTGAAGGAAAAATTCTGTCCGTTGAACCCTGAAGCCGCCAGGGCAAGAAAAATGGATGAGGGGCCTGTAAGGGGTATGACCCTGACGCCTGATTGGTGGGCGATCATTGCCAGGTCTGAGCCGGGATCTGCAATACAAGGCATACCCGCTTCCGATAACAAACCGGTGTTTCTTCCTTCCAGTGCAGGTTTGATCAGTGAGGAAAAGTCTTCAATCAGGGTATGTTCGTTCAGGAGTAAAAAAGTTACCTCATCAAAGGGTTTAGTGTAACCGGCCTTTTTCAGAAACCGCCGGGCTGTTCTGAGCTCTTCAACAACAAAGACCTCCAGTTGCCTGATGATTTCAAGGGTCCCTTCGGGGATCACCGCACTGGGATCAGTATCTCCCAACGGGGTTGGAATTAAGAATAATTTACCTTTTTCCATGACTTATCCAGGGTAGTTTATCAAGATCGACATTCCCTCCCGAAAGAATCACCCCGACTTTCAGGTTCCGCACCTCTGTTTTTTTCTCTGTCAATGCAGCGACCGGTACTGCTGATGAAGGTTCTATGATAATTTTCATCCTTTCCCATATAAGGCGCATGGCCTTAATGATAGAGGCTTCACTCACTGTTACAATATCATGGACATGATCCAGGATGATTGGGAAGGTAAGCGAACCCAGTGAGGTCTTTAGTCCGTCGGCAATGGTAACCGGATTAATTGACGGAATGAACTGCCTGGCTTGGAATGATCGCCATGCATCGTTGGCCTCCTCGGGTTCAGCGGCGATCACCTTCGTTCCCTCTGAGAAAAAAAACGTACTCAGGGCAGTGCCGCTGAGTAATCCTCCGCCCCCGACCGGGGCAATGATCATATCCAGATGGCCCAGATCATTGATCATCTCCAGGGCTGCAGTGGCCTGGCCTGCAATGATCCGCTTATTATTGTATGGATGGATCTCAATGGCGCCTGTCTCCTCGATAACTCTCTTTAAGGTTGTCTCCCTGGCCTCCAGGGTAGGTTCACAAAAAAAGATCATGCCTCCGTACCCTCTAACAGCATCCACTTTAACCTTCGGGGAGTTATCTGGCATAACAATGAATGCTTTGGCGCCGGCAAGGGATGCAGCCCACGAAAGGGCCTGGGCATGATTCCCGGAAGAGTGTGTTGCAACCCCGTTGCTGAGCTGATCCGCCTGAAGGGATCTTATTGCATTGGTTGCGCCTCTGGCTTTAAAGGCTCCGACTTTTTGAAAATTTTCACATTTGAAGTATACCTCGGCCTCAAGCATTTTGTTGATTGTTGCTGAGGATAGGAGCGGGGTATGTCTGACGTAAGGCTTTATCCGTTCAGCAGCACTGAGGATATCGGCGGAGGAAGGAAAACCATCACTGTCAGCGGTCATGGCCAGAGAAATTTTTATCCAGTTCTAAGGCGATTTTTTCACAGGCAGGTTCAAGAATATTATAAACCTTTTCAAAGGCTGCGAGATCTTCATACCAGGGGTCGGGAACTGGGATGTTTTTCCCGGGATGGAGAATATTCAGGATATAATCTACCTTCCTTCTGTCGGTTTCATTCCTTGCCAGCCGCATCAGTTTACCGTAATGTGATGCATCCATCACATAGATCCTGTCAAACGCATCAAAGTCCCTTATTGTAAACAAACGGGATGCATGTCCCGATATATCAATCCCCCTTTTTCTGGCAATAGACAAGGCCCTCTGGTCGGGCGGATCTCCCTTATGAAAGGATTCAAACCCGCAGGAATCAACCTGGATGTCAGTTCCACGCTTCGAAAGCTTATCTCGCAAGATTCCTTCAGCAAGCGGCGACCGGCAAATGTTACCGGTACAAACGAAAAGAACCTTCATTAAACCGAAAGTGAAAGTTATAATTTGATGCGTTTATCCAGCTCCTCAACAAACTGACGGAATTGTTTGTCAGTTTCAACAAGGTTGTTGACCGTACGGCAGGCATGAAGAACGGTTGCATGATCTTTATTGCCGCAATGGAGTCCGATGCTTGCGAGTGAGGCCTTGGTGTGCTTTTTGGAAAAATACATGGAAAGCTGCCTTGCCTGAACGATCTCTCTTTTCCGGGTCTTCGAATGGATGAGTTCAACAGGGATGTTGAAATAGTCGCACACAACCTTTTGAATGTAATCGATTGATATCTCCCTGGAAGTGTTTTTAACAAACTTATCGATCATCTGCTTTGCGAGCTCAAGTGTGATCGTTTTTTTGTTCAGCGACGATTGGGCCAGTAGTGAGATCAGGGCTCCTTCAAGCTCCCGTATGTTGGTATTGATACTGTAAGCCAGATACTCGACCACTTCGGGAGGAATCTCGATGCCGTCGTTGTATAGTTTTTTATGAAGAATTGCAATGCGTGTTTCCAGGTCGGGAACCTGGAGATCAGCCGAAAGTCCCCACTTAAACCGGGAGAGAAGCCTGGGTTCGATGCCTTTCATCTCGACCGGGGGCTTATCTGAGGTAAGAACGAGCTGGTTGCTCTTCTGATGGAGATGGTTAAAGATATGGAAAAATACATCCTGGGTCTTCTCCTTGCCCGCAAGGTTATGGATATCATCAATGATCAGTACATCGATCATCTGGTAAAAATGAATGAAATCATTCTGGTTATTGTTCTTTACAGAATCGATGAACTGATTGATGAACTGGTCCGTTGTAACATACAGTACTGTCTTTTCAGGAAAATTATTCTTTACCTGAAGTCCTATCGCATGCGAAAGGTGGGTTTTTCCTAACCCTGTGTGGCTATAGATCAGCAGCGGATTGAAGGCGGTTTTTCCCGGATTATTGGCAACTGCAAACCCTGCAGAGCGTGCAAGCCGGTTGCAATCCCCTTCGACGAAGTTGGTGAAAGAGTAACTCTCTATCAACTGGGAATTGACTTTGATCTTTCTCAATCCGGGAATAATAAAGGGGTTTGGAATTTCCTTTGAAGTACCTTTATTCAGATCAATCGGCATAGAGACTAGGGGATTTGCGGTTGCTTTTTTCTCACTTGTAGGAACATTAATAGTGAAAGGTCCCGGTTCCTGATCGGAATTATCCACAATAATGCTGTATTCCAGCCGTCCTTCAGTTCCAAGTTCCTTCTTAACTGTTTTCTTCAGTAACCCGATGTAATGCTCTTCAAGCCATTCATAAAAAAATTGACTGGGAACCTGTATGGTAAGTACATTCTCTTTTATCTTAACAGGTTTTATCGGAATAAACCACGTTTTAAAACTTTGATAATTGATGTTGTCTTTAATTACTTTTAGGCAATTTTCCCAAACTTCGACCGCGTTTTTTTCCATTAATATGAAAGCCTTGAACGTTATTTGTTTCGGTTTTCTAAAGTGTAAGTGTTATCAAGGTGTCAGATTTTGTCCGCAAGTCAAAACCTATATCGAAAAGAAAGCTTGATTTAATTAACAAATTTTAGAAAAAAAAGTTTAAAAAAAAAATGTTTTAATCTTGATTTATTAAAAAAAAGCATTACGTATTTTATTCCGAAAAATCTGCGATCAGAATTGCTGAAACTATTGTATTCATCGTTGTTTCAGTATCTTGTGACCTGTAGGTCACTGCCTATTCCCGTTAGTTTAGAAAAGGTTTAAATTCCATGATTACTAAGTCTCAAACAGTTATATGGTTTAGCTCATTTCACAATTATTATGCAGACTGAATAAAAATGTTTTTCTGTTGATAAAAAATCACCCCTCCTTTACCATTAGAGCTTTGGATGCCTTGGTGAGACGGTCCCGGATTGAATCTCCCAGGCTTTTCCTGACCATCAGTTCGAATTGGCACTCCTGGTCCAGTACTTTTGTAAGGATGGTCACACCGGGGGTTTTCACAATTTTCATAATGGAATTCATCTCTTCGAAGGGAAAAGTAACCAGGATCTTTGATTCAATAAATTTTGTAAAGATGGTGGCATTCTCCAGGGACTGGCGGGCTGAACTCCTGTATGCGTTTATCAATCCGGGTATCCCTAACTTTGTCCCTCCGAAATAACGCACCACAACAATCAGGACATCCGAGACTTTGAACGATATCAATTGCCCCAGGATCGGCTTGCCGGCAGAACCCGAAGGCTCTCCATCATCAGAAACCCTGTACTGGATGCCTTCCGGTCCCAGTCTGTAAGCAAAGCAATGATGATTGGCATCATGGTATTTTTTCCGAAGCTGCTGCATCCGGTCACGGACTTCATCCTCACCTGCGACGGGGTATGAAAAAGAGAGAAATTTGCTGGCCTTATCCCGGTAGGTTCCTGTTGATTCGGAGGCGATGGAAAGATAAGTGTCGGTCATGGCACTGCTTTATGCGAAATTAACCGAAATCAGGATACCGGGAACGAATGTTTTATTATTTTAGTCAGGTGGAATCATTAATGATTACCTGAGAAAATATTTTCAGTGAGGAAGGGGAAATGATCGGACAGGGATCAGATAATATAAAAGGGATGGCTGGTGCTTACCAGCATGCACTCGGGTCGCATTTATCAAGGAGTGAGATCATGCAGCTCTTTTATCTCCTCGCCGACGAGTACATGGGATGGACAAAAACACGGGTGCACCTTGAACCGGACTACCTGATCCCTATCGAAAAACTTTCACTTTTCAGAGAGGCGCTCGTACGCTTACTAAAGCATGAGCCTGTCGAATACATTACCGGAAAGAGTATGTTTAACGGGATCGAATATTTTGTGAACCCTGGCGTTTTGATCCCAAGACCTGAAACCGAAGAGTTGTGCAACATGATCGTTCAGGATCAATCGGCAGATAAATATAAAGAGGTTGCTGCTCTTGATATAGGAACAGGGTCCGGGTGCATAGCGATCGATCTCAAATTGAGACTTCCCTATGCAAGGGTAACAGCAGTCGATAACTCAGAAGATGCCCTGAAAACCGCCGGACAGAATGCTTCGAGGCTTGGAGCTGAACTCTCCCTTACTCATTTAAATGTTCTCGATGCTTCAGCTCATGGCAAACTTGGGAGATTCGACATCATCGTTTCAAACCCCCCGTATGTTACTGCGGGCGAAAGGAATGTAATGAAGCCCAATGTCCTCGATTTTGAGCCACCGGATGCCATTTTCGTCTGTGATGACGATCCCTTTATCTTTTACCGTTCGATCGTCACCCTGGCTATTCACCATTTGAACCGCCCTGGCAGGATTTACCTGGAGATCAATGAGCGTTTTGGAAAGGAGATCGCGAAAATCCTTCGTGATAGCGGATTTGACAAGGTTGAAATCGTTAGGGACATTTTTGACAAGGATAGGTTTGTCAGGGCATCACTTGTCAGTCGGCTGGAGGATATTTCCTACTGGTATGGCGAGTGAACCTGATCATTTCAGAATCTCCTTTATCTCTTCAAACGGCAGGAAAACATCAGCGGGCCCAAAGGAGTATGGGGCTATGTCATATTGGTTGTAATAAAAACCGATCCCGTTTTCAGTGAGATAAAAATTGGCTGTTGGCTTGATGGTATCGGTAAAATATCCGGCATCCGTTAGTTTTTGGGTCTCGGGAATCTTAATAAGTTCATGAAGTTTCCTGGTGAGTATGCCCGACAGGATTTCGTCAGACCCATCCTTGAAAATATCTTTCAGGGTGAACAACCGGCCGGTTTTCAGATCAAGGTTGAAGAACTCCTCGGTTTCCAGACCATGCGCACCGCCGGTGAAAGCATATGTGAGGATGAAAAAAGTAAGATGGTAGTCTGCATTATTGAGGATATGCATGAACTTGAGCATTTCCCAGTTAAGGGTCGGGGCATCAGGAAACTCTTTTAACAATGGCTCATTGCTCGTCTGGTAATTTTCAAAAAAGGATTCTCTGACTTGCCCAAGCAGCTTTTCAGGTGGGGTTTGGTCATCTTTTTTACCGGTAAATTTTTCTATTATGAATGTCCTTAGGCTGTCGGAGGTGACCGGGTTGTTTGATTCTTCCGGGAGCAGGACTACCATGGAGATGATTCCTTTCTGGCTATTTGGTTTTTTTGTAAGGGATTTCGACCCTTTTATCGAGAAAACATTGAACTGAACGCTGCCGGCAGGATACCCTTCACGGAGTTCGAATGGTAGTTTCTGCTTCCCGCTACCAACTTTCCAGGTACCCTTGATAAGACCACTACCCGTCATTTGTCCGGCGATCTGCTGGCCCGATTCGGAGAATACCTCTTTTAAGGTAAAATTTCCACTGGAACTTATTTTCCCGCAAAGATCTTTAGGGTTGCTGTACCAGATATTAAAGGTGCTGGTATTGTAATTCGTCGATCTGAGGGAGTGGCTGGAATAGAGAGTATCCCTGTCCTTTACCAGGTCCATGGTCACAAGGATCGTGTTATCGATTTTACCCGTCAGGTGAAAATATCCCTTTGCCGGAATCAGTTCCTGGCCAGAGCCGCTTGAGCAGTAAATGACCAAAAATGCAAATAGGATCTTTCTCATCTTGATCTTGCTTTTATTTTCAGGAAAAAATGGCTGATCCGATCCTTACCAGCGTCGCCCCCTCTGCTACAGCGATGAGATAATCGGACGACATACCCATCGAGAGTTCACAAAAATGGCCGGCATGTTTAAAATATTCAGCTTTCAGGATTTCAAAATACCCGCGAAGGTTAATGAATTCTGAATGAACAAGCTTTTCATCATCGGTAAACGTGGCCATTCCCATAACGCCATCAATTCTGATATTTTCCATCGACTGGTACGACGGAGAAATAAGAATATCACGGGCTTCTGAAAGGGAGAGTCCGAACTTGGTCTCTTCAGAGGCGATGTGAAACTGGAGCAGGCATCGGATTACCCTGGAATTTTTTTTACCCTCCTTATTAACCTCCTGTAAGAGTTTAAGGCTGTCGATACTGTGGATCATGTGAATGAATGAGGCAATGTACCTGACTTTGTTCGACTGAAGGTGGCCTATAAAATGCCATTCGATATCTGAAGGCAGAAGTGGGAACTTCCGTGTGACCTCCTGAACCTTGTTCTCGCCAAAAGCCCTGTGACCCGAGGAATAGGGGATGGCAATCTCCTCTGGTTCCTGATTCTTGGTGACAATAATGATTTTAACCTCGGGGGGAATTCTTTCCCTTAGTATGACAAGGTTCTCAGCAATGCCCATGTTGAAATATTCAGGATAGCAAAAGTACTAATTTGCTTATATTTCCGTTCGGTTTACCTTTGCAGTTTTGTAATAAGATGAAGAAAATCATTTTGTCCTTTCTTGGACAGGTTCTTTTTTGGCTGGTTTTTTTTAACCTGACCCGACTGCTTTTTCTTATCTATTATTTCCGCCTGATCCGGGTTGAACATATTCCTTTTCTTGAAACACTTGAAGTTTTTCTTTACTCCTTTAAACTTGATTTTGCCACCACCTGTTATATCATGCTCTTCCCTTTTCTCATCCTGCTTATCCAGAGTCTGTGGAAGGCTGCCTGGCTGAACCGTGCAAACCAGGTATATGCCGGAATTGTTATCTTTTTCTATTCCCTGTCAGCGGTTGCTGAGATGGGGATCTACGCTGAGTGGAAAACCAAACTGACATACAAGGTTATTAAATATTTAGCCCATCCTTCGGAGATATACAACTCTGCTGAAACCGGGGTCTTCTTTTTCCTGCTCTTTTTTTTCCTGCTTCTTTTCCAGGCGGGGCTTATTCTCTACCTGAAAATCTTCTTTGTCTGGATCACAAACCCCGTGAGGAAATTTTTCCCGAACCTGGCTTTTGCGCTGGCGACTCCCCTGGTTCTCTTTATCGGGATGCGTGGAGGTGTGCAGCAAATCCCCATCAACCAGAGCGAATCATACTATTCCGATCATAATATACTGAATATTGCTGCAGTGAACAATGCATTTAATCTCTACATCAGCATTTTCGAGAACCTGCCCAATTTTTCACGTAATCCATACCAGTTTATGGATGAAGCGAAAGCCAGGGATATCGTAAAAAGGATCTATGCATCATCAAAAGACTCTGCCGTCAGCATCCTCAATACTTCCCGGCCCAACATCGTCATTCTCATGCTAGAGAGCTGGTCTGCAGATCTGATCGAAAATCTGGGCGGGAATCCAGGCATCACCCCGGAATTCAGGAAACTTGAAAAGAAAGGGATCCTCTTTGATCAGGCTTACGCTTCGGGTTCAAGGTCTGAACAGGGAATGGCATCTGTTTTCGGAGGCTTTCCAGGTCACCCGATCTCATGCATCACGGTTCAGCCTGATAAATTTGTGAAACTGCCCAGTCTTACAAGGGTGTTGAAGGAAAATGGATATAGTTCAGCCTTTTACTTTGGGGGACAGCTGATCTATGGAAACATAAAAAGTTATATCATCTATAACCAGTTTGATAAAATCATGGAGGTATACGACTTTCCGAAAAATTATCCACGGGGGAAGCTTGGGATCCATGACGAATACACCCTGGGTTATATGGTGAATGATCTGCAAAACCTGAAACAACCATTCTTCTCGGCACTTTTTACTGTCAGCACGCACTCTCCCTGGGATCAGCCCTTCCCGAAACTTTTAAAATGGGGGGATAATGAACATGAGTATATCAATGCTGCCTACTATACGGACCACTGCCTCGGTGAATTTTTCAGGGAGGCCGAGAAAAAGCTCTGGTATGATCAGACGTTGTTTATCATTGTTGCTGACCATAGCCATAACTCATACAGGAACTGGCATCCGGAATCGAGGGAATATCACAGAATTCCCTTGTTGTTTGTCGGCGGGGCTATCAAACAGGAGTTCAGGGGAACGGTTTGTACGAAACTCGGGAACCAGCACGACATTGCAGCTACTATCCTTTCCCAGCTTAAAATTCCCCGGTCCGAATTCAAGTGGAGTAAGGATCTGCTTGATAAAACCTCCCCTGAATTTGCATATTATTCAACGGATGACGGGCTGGGATGGGTCAGGAGATATGGCTATTTTACTTACGACACCAAACCAAATTTCTACTACTGGTGGACAGATCCTAAGACACCCGACTCCATCATAGCCGAAGGCAAAGCCTATCTTCAAATGGTCTTCACCGAGTACCTGTATGACTGAAAGGAAACAGGAGAAATTTCCTGAATTATCTTAAGCAAGCATGTGGACAACCAGTCCGGAGCGAAGTTTAGGCTCGAACCAGGTTGTTTTGGGTGGCATGATATTTCCTGTGTCGGCAATATCGATCAATTGTTTCATCGAAACCGGGTACAGCGCAAAGGCTACCTTCATCTCTCCGCTGTCAACCCTTTGCTTTAACTCACCAAGCCCCCGGATCCCTCCCACAAAATCGATACGGTTTGAGGTCCTGAGATCCTTTATGTTCAGGATTTCGTCAAGGATGAGTTTTGAAAGGATAGTGACATCCAGTACACCAATTGGATCGTTATCATTAAAGGTTCCCTGCTTTGCCGTAAGGGCGTACCACTTTCCTCTGAGGTACATCGAAAAAAGATGCAGCCGGTCGGGTTTGAAGATTTCTTTCCCCTTTTCTTGAATGTCGAAAATCGCACCGAGTTTATCGATGAACTCCTGGTCCGACATGCCATTGAGATCCTTTACAACCCTGTTGTAATCGATAATGGTTAACTGGTTATCCGGGAAATGCACTGCAAGAAAATAGTTGTACTCTTCACTGCCGTTATGATTCGGATTGCTCTTCTTCTTTTCATTTCCCACCAGTGCAGCTGCGGCGGTCCTGTGATGACCATCGGCAACATAAGTGCAGGAAACCTGTGCAAACAACCCGGTAAGCTTTGCGATCAGGGAAGGATCGCTGATAACCCAGAAATGGTGCCCGATCCCGTCAACAGAAGTGAAATCATACTCCGGTTCATGCGTTTTTACAAACTGACTGATGATTTGATCAATGGCTGGAACAGCAGGATAAGTAAAGAAGACCGGTTCCATGTTGGCATCGGTGATCCTCACATGCTTCATCCTGTCCTCCTCCTTGTCTTTTCTTGTTAGCTCATGCTTTTTTATGATGCCATTCATATAATCTTCAACGCCGGCGCATCCGACCAGTCCATACTGTGTTTTACCTTTCATTGTCTGGGCATAGATATAAAGATGGTCTGCTTCATCGGGAACCAGCCATCCTTTATCCCTGAAAATCTGAAAATTTTCTTTTGCTTTTTCATAGACCAGCGGATCATGAACATCCAGGTCGGGAGGGAGATCGATCTCAGGTTTGATAATATGCAGCAGGGAATACGGATTCCCTGCCGACTCTTTTCTTGCTTCGTCGGAACTAAGAACATCATAGGGCCTTGAGGCAAGTTCTTTTGCAATTGATTTTGGAGGGCGCAGCCCTTTAAAAGCCTTTAAAATAGCCATGGTATTTCTTTAAAAATGGTTGATTTGATGTTATGACGACGGGACGGAATTACCTCAGAAAAAATCACTGGATTTCGTCATCTTCCTCTGATTCTCCGGGTTTTACACTTCTTTGCAATGATCCGATTAGTGCTCCAATCATCTTTGTCATTTCCATCAGCTGGTTCTTTGATTCGTCATACGACTGCTTGGTGATAAAACCACGGCTTTGCGCAACGGTTGAAAGAACGACGCACTCCCGAACTGAACTCTTTGCCATCTTCAGGTAATATACAAACTGGCTTTTGTTCCTTGATGAGCCCTCGGCTATGTTCAAAGCAATTCCCTGTGCCGACTGCATGAAGCGGTCAAAGAATGATTTAACAAAGGGATCGGTGTTCGCATTCTTGGTCATTGAGAACACCCAGTTGATATAGTCGAGTGCCTTGTGATAGATCCTCAGATCCTCAAATCTAAAAAAGGTCGATGGTCTTTCCTGTTCGTTTTCCATGGTTAGGTAGATAATTAAATTTAAACAAAGACAAGTAGAATATAACGAGTCAATTCAGACAATACCGCTAACATGGTGCTATTTGTTCACCTGGAATGTTTTCTCCCCGTTTTTCAGAAAATTAACAATCTGTTTGGCGGCAGCTATACCTGCATTGATGTTGGCCTCTTCCGTTTGTGCTCCCATTTTTTTTGGTGTACAGAAGTACTTAGATTTGAAATTGGTTTCAATCTCCTCCTTATTGGAGGGCTCAACATCAGACAGATAGGCAAAATCTTTCCTCTCCTGGAACATCTTCAGAAGATCTGCGTCATTGATCACCTCCGCACGTGCCGTATTGACGAGACAAGCCGGTGCAGGCATCTTGGACAGCAGATTAAAATTGATTGATTGTCTGGTCTGGCTGTTCGCCGGTATATGAAGTGAAATGAAGTTGCATGTTTTGTACAACTCATCTTCAGATCCCAGCCATTTCACACCGTCAGCTACGATGGCTTCCTTAGGGATGAAAGGGTCAAAGGCATACACATCCATTCCAAACCCCTTTGCGATACGGGCCACATTTTTTCCGACATATCCATAGGCATGGATACCGAGTTTTTTGCCCAAAAGTTCTGTTCCGGATTTACCGTTGAAAAAATTCCTGGCATAATAAACCAACATGCCCATCGCCAGTTCGGCAACAGCATTGGAGTTCTGACCCGGGGTATTCATGACTACAACATTTTTCGCAGTCGCTGCCTGGAGATCAACGTTGTCATATCCTGCACCTGCACGAACGACTATTTTTAGTTTGGATCCTGCGTCAATCACATCCTTATCGGCTTTGTCGCTTCTTATGATCACTGCCTCCACGTCGGCAATGGCTTTTTTGAAATCATCCTGGCTGGTATAGCTTTCCAGAAGCACGAGTTCGAACCCTGCCTCTTCAACAACCTTTCTTATGCCTTTAACAGCAACAGGGGCGAAAGGTTTATCGGTTGCAATAAGTACTTTTGTCATAGGAATAGCATTTTAACTGTTCAATTTTTCAAATTCATGCATGCAGTCAACGAGCGCCTGTACGCTTTCGTAAGGCAATGCGTTGTAAGTGGAGGCGCGGAATCCCCCGACAGAACGGTGTCCTTTGATACCGACCATTCCTTTTGACTTTGCAAAATCCATGAAGGCATCTTCCTTGTCTTTGTACTGGTCCTTCATGATGAAACAGATATTCATCAGTGACCGTGAATCCTTTTCAACTGTTCCGATAAACATCTTGCTGTTATCAATGGCATCATATAGCAGCTGTGCTTTTTTTCTGTTCATTTCCTCGACGGCTTTCACACCTCCAAGGCCCTTGATCCACCTGAGCGTTTCAAGACAGGTAAAAATGGCAAAGCAGGGAGGAGTGTTATACATGGAGCCCTCCTTGATGTGCGTTGCATAATTCAGCATCGTGGGAATTTTTCTGTCGACCTTTCCGAGGATGCTCTCCTTAATGATGACAAAAGTTACCCCGGCAGGACCAAGGTTTTTCTGTGCCCCGCCGTAGATCAGTGCATACTTGGAAATATCGACCGGACGGCTAAGAATGTCTGACGACATATCTGCAACCAAAGGAACAGGGCTGTCGAGATCAACCCTGATCTCACTGCCGAAAATGGTGTTATTCGTTGTGATATGGAAGTAATCTGCATCTGCAGGAATCGTGAAATTTTTCGGGATATAGGAAAAATTTTTGTCCGCTGAGGTTGCAACGACATCAATTGGCCCGACCATTTTAGCTTCCTTTATGGCCTTCTGGGCCC
>JBAXRT010000003.1:0-52927 GCA_037131065.1 bacterium
GTCTCTTCAGGGTTCACGCTCAGCCTGGTAATCGGGATCAATTTTGGAACGGGCAATTCAAAGAAGCCACCCTCTGCGTCATATAAACATTTTTAACATCAGGGTCCTTCATGACTAAAAATCAAAACAATTATTGTATCTTGCAACAGTTGTTTAATTTCAATCACTACGATAGTCATGAAAGAGATACCTGTCAGGGAGTTCCGTAACATTTTGCGCCAGTTTGAAAGGGCGGTGGCAGCGCGGAACCAGTCGGCCTGCTGCTGCGGGGTTACCGTCACCCAATGTCACCTTCTGATGGAACTAGATAAAGGAGACAACATCACCCTGAATGAGCTGGCCGATTGTGTCGGGCTGGATAAAAGTACTGTTAGCCGGACAGTGGAAACCCTTGTCAAAAACAGCCTGATCGACCGCACCATTCCGAAGAACAACCGAAGGACCACCCTGATCACCCTTACAAAAAAGGGGAAAGCGGTATGCAGGACGATCAATACCTCGAATGACGCCTATTTCCGCAAAACCCTGGGGCAAGTACCTGTTGTTCACAGGGCGGGCTTTCTGGAAGGTTTTGAAACACTCACCCGTGCGATGGAATCTCAAAACAAAGCAGGAAAGGTCAAAGTTTAACAATAGTTTAACACGAAGAATTTTTATCCGAAGAAATAATGGTTGTATATTGCAACAGTTATTTTATACAACATTAATTGAACGAATATGAAACGTATTATATTTCTGGCACTGCTCACCCTCGGGATCTGCTCCTGGGGGAAAGCTGAAACGGTGAAATGGTACACCTGGAATGAAGGTTACGAACTGGCAAAAAAAGAGAACAAGCCGATCCTAATCTTTATCCAGGCAAGCTGGTGCAACATGTGCAAGCGGCTGAACGACAAAACCTTTAACAGTGAGGAGGTTTCCAGGGTCATTCTCAGCGATTACATCCCTGTCAAATATGACGTGGATGTTGACCTGAAGGTTGAAAAGGGATTTAATCTGGATGGAAAGGATCTTTCGGGAAAGGAACTTCTGATTAAATTTATTCCCAGTCCGCAGCTCGGAGTGCCTCTCACCGTGGTCTGGACACCTGGCAGTGACAGGAAAGAAGATCTCCAGGGCCTGGCGGATCCTGAGGAGATGAAAGAGTTCCTTAATAAATACAGCAACAAGAAATAGCATGCTGCATTTTCTGCTGGCGGCTGCTTTTCCCGCATTGCTGCTTGCAACCTCCCCGGAGCCAGTCAGGCTTTCTTCCACATGGCCACCGGCTGGGCCACCAATCCTTTTTGAAATTAAAGGTCTGGGGAACGGGTATAGCTCCCCACTCATTGCCAGCGACAGGCTATATGTGACAGGGGAGACCGACAGCACCGGGTACCTCTTTTCCTTTGATCTGAAAGGAAAACTGATCTGGAAAATACCTTACGGAAAGGAGTGGACGATCCAGTTCCCCGGCCCCCGGTCGGATCCCTCCGTGGTTGACGACCTGATCTACCTCACCACGGGACACGGCTATATCCTTTGTCTCGAGAGACAGACAGGAAAAAAGCGATGGTTGGTGAACATGGTAAACGATCTGGGAGGAGTCGTGCCCACCTTCGGCTACTCGATACCTGCCATCTTCGACGGGGATAAGCTCTTCTGTTCCCCGGGAGGCGAGAAAAACAACGTCGTTGCACTTGACCGCTTTACCGGCAAACTGATCTGGAGTTCACCAGGAAAGGGGGAGACGGCCGGATACGGGACCCCGCTTTTGATTATCCTCCAGGACCGGAAGATCTTGGTGACATCCTCGGAATTCTTTATCTTGGGACTCGATGCATCAACCGGGCAGTTACTTTGGTCCTATGAGCTGGCATTCAAAGGGGAGGTCCCCTGCAATACACCCCTGTTTGACAGGAAAAACATCTATTGGATCGCCGGTCCGGGAAATGGGGCTGTCGCGGCAAAACTTTCCCCCGGCGGAGATGAAATCAGTGTGGCTTGGAAGAACCCACTCTTTGATACCTTTTTTGGTGATTTCATCCATATCGGTGACCACCTCTACGGATCGAGCGATGCGCTTCGTCAATACCTCTCAGTAAACCCGGCAGACGGGACTATCTCTGATTCGCTCTCTTTCGGGATCGGATCAATCACCAGGGCAGGGGATATGATGATTGCTTACAACCAGCGGGGACAAGTCGGCCTGATCCGTCCTGAAGAAGGGAATATGACCCTGGTCAGTTCATACCGTGTGACCAAAGGGACAAAGGAACACTTCAGCCATCCCGTTTTTCATGAAGGTATTTTATTTATACGCCACGGTGATGTTCTTTTGGCATTCAATCTTGTTGCCAATGAACAGAAGTGAAGAGGCCGTGATCATTCTTGAAAAGATGTTCAAAAAAAAACTTCCCAGGTAACAGGCTGCCTAGAACTCTACTTTATAACTCAACAGCGGTATGATCCCCAGCGATTTGACCGGTTCGATCGTTTTTGTGAAATCATTGTAAACATACCCGACATCCGGTGTCTGGTTCAGCAGGTTCCTGACCTGGATTGCCCATATCCCGGAGAATTTTTTATGATTCGTCCGGTACGTGATCGTGAGATCGAGGTAGAAAAACGGTGGGAGTTGCGGATTATAGGCATTGGCTTCATCGAGGATCTCCCGGTGCTGTGAAACCGACTGCTCCAGGTCGATCGGCACGTAGTGCTCACCGCCCGTTATGCTTGCTTTCAGGTTTACCCCTAAAATGTTCTTCTTCCGGATCGTCCATTCCTTCCCGCCCAGCAGGTTGATCACAAAGTTCGAATTGAACCGCGTGCTCCGTTCAATCCCGTCGCCTCCTTTGTATACGGAAGAAAAGAGGGAGACGGTTGCCAGGTAATAATACTGTTTTGTCAGGAATTTTTCGAAGGTGATATCCACGCCGGCATTCCTGCCCGATCCAGTGTTGGCCAGCGGCTGGTTGTAATAACCGCCGGTGCTGTTGATGAGAGAGTAGAAACTTCCTGGTGTGACCGGCACATCATACAGCAGCTGGTAATAGGTTTCAAGCTTCAGGCGCATGTCGCTGCGGATAAGGAAATCGTAGCCGAGGACGATATGGTGTGCCCTGCTGAAGTTCAGCGAGCGGTTGGCCTGAGTGACCCCTCCGGTTTCTGCCGGGATCTCTGCAAGGTAAACGCCCACATCTTCAAGCTGGGAGTGGAGCCCGTAGCCAGCGCTCAGCGCATGTTTCGGGGCAAACTGCCAGCGAAGGGCAAGCCGCGGCTCGAGCGAATAGTGGCTGTTAAGCAGGAAAAACATGAAATCGGCCCCGGCTGTGAAATAGAGATTGTTGGTGAAGTCAATGCGCGTCTCGGCAAAAGCCTGAATGAGTGAGGTGTTTCCGCTTCCCTTGTCAATCTGTCCGAATACCCCGGTAAGGGGATTTCTCTTTTTCATATCAAGGTCATAGAAAAGCCATGTATAGGTGAAACCACTCCTGATGGTATAACGGCTGCCGAACTTCTGGTTGTAACTGACCGAGGCGGTAAAACGGTAGTTGCGGTATTTGATACTATCCTCGGGATGCAGCAAATAACCAGAGGAGTAAAGACATTCATTCGCAACAATGTCGTTATACGTGGCGGAGAGATAGGAGCGGAAGTAGGCCTGCCTGGTCACAAAGATCTGGTGGACCAGTGCGATGGCGCCCATCTTGTTGTTTAGCGTTGACTGTGAGCGGTCTTCCAGCGTTTTCCAGTTTAAGGAATCCTGTTCTGCCGGCGAATTAAGATGAGAAAGACCGCCGATACCCACAATGCTGAAAGTGCCTGCCTTTGGAGTGGGAAGATGGATCTTGAACGAAAGATCCTGGAATGAGGGGATCCGGTTCTTCATCCATGGATCGATGAACTGAAGAAGGTAAAGTATTGAATAGCGGTAGTTGAACAGGTATGACGATGTGTGTTTTTTACTGAAGGGTCCTTCAGCAGAAACATCAAGTCCCTGGAACCCCAGCTGGATGGCATATTCATGCCGCTGGTTATTCCCGTTCCGGAAGCGCATGTCGAAGACCCCCGAGATCGCATTCCCGAACTGCGCGGGGAAAGCAGCCGTGTAAAAGTCGGAATTGGAAAGCACCTGGCCGCTGAAGATGGTAAACCCTCCGCCGGAGGTGCCGACAAAAGCGAAATGGTTCGGGTTGGGGATGTCCATACCCTCCACCCTCCAGAGTAAACCCTTCGGGCTGTTGCCGCGGATCATGATCTGGTTGGAGTTGACCCCCGGGTTGGCGACCACCCCGGCGAAGTTCGATACGGCACGCATGGGATCATCAAGGGAACCGGCGTAGCGACGGGTCTCTTCCACGTTGAATGACCTGGAACTTACCATTGCCATGGGGTTGAGCGTCTTGTCCTTGGCAACATCTCCCCTGATTTCTACTTCACCGGCATTGACAACCATCTCCTCCATCTCGATGGTAAGGACACTCTGCTTGCCGGAAGAGACAAGGATTTCAGGAAGGAACACCGTCTTGTAACCCACAAAGCTAACCTTGATCGTTTGTCTCCCGACGCTGACCTTTTCAATTACAAATATCCCTTCGCGGTTGGTGGTTGCGCCGAGCAGGGGATCGCTGTTTATGACCACCACATTGGCTCCCTCGAGGCCGGACTTCGATTCGGCATCGACCACCTTGCCCCGGATGGACTGGGTTGGAGTCTGTGCATGGCTTACCAGCACCATTGCCAGAAAAGAGGAAAGAAATATGGTGCTTCTAAGCTTCAAATATCAGGGGTTAAACATCAAAGCTTCACCAGGCTCCCGGTGGCCGAGTTGTACCATGCAACACGTTTCCACTCAAAGCCATTTGGAAGCAGGGGGCTGACGGCCCAGAAATCGTAATTACCCATGGCACGGTCCCCCGACTCGTTGAGCATCGTATTGCCGGAAGCGCCGAAGTAATGATCCGACTGGTCCGTGAAGTACTGCTTCATTTTCAGGATATCGTTGTTTCCTTCAAGAGCAAGAATGGTCCGCACTATTACCCACAGGGCATCATAGGCCGTGAGGGCATACACATCAGGCTGACGCCCGATGATGGCAGCGATCCTTGCCTTCAGGGGCTCCCAGATATACCGGGCGGATTCATCCAGGCCATAGAGTGGGCATGGCAACCCGTGAAGGGAGGCAAAGCGGGCTGCGGCCGAATCTGCGAAGAGTGAACTGTTGAGGGCATAGGCCGAACCCCCGTACCAGCGTACTTTTAAAAGGTTTGCTTTTTCCCGTGCACCCTTCAGGATGGCAGTTCCTTCGGCAAAGGAGAGAAGGTAAACACCAACCTCCGACTGTCCATAAGCCTGGAGGGCTTCTCCAACGGCATCGTCAAGATCGGCAAGGATTACAGGAAGATTCATCTCGCTGACATTATATTTCACCGGAGAAGCAACACTGCCGCCCTGGGCGGTAAAGTCCTTGGATGTCGCGCCCAGCAGGTCATTTCCCCAAACATCATCGCGGATAACGGGGATAAGCCTTTTGATCTTGTTATCGCTAAGCATGGCCGTCATGGCTTCTCCCTGTATCTTGTCGGAGGAGACAAACCGGAAGATGTTATCGCCGGGAATGGCAAGGGAGACGGCAACACTCGAAGGACTGATAACCAGCATTCCGTTCCGGTCGGCAAAGGGTTTGATGTGAGCAAGCTCGGCACTGCTGTATGGACCGATCACCCAACGGATCCCCTGTGAGAGGAAATTGCGCAGTTTTTCCAGGGCAATGGCAGTATCGGTCTTGGTATCTTCCACGATGAGGTTCAGTCCCGCATTCATCCCGAGGGAGTTAAGCCAGGCCTGTATGTCGCTCTTTGCCAGCTGCAGGGATACCTGGGAGTTTTCTCCGGATGAGTAGCCTGATCCGGAGAGGGAAAGCAGTACTCCGACCCTGATCTCATTGCCCCGGAAGGGCTCATAGTTCACCTCTTTTGATTTGCTGCAGCCGGTGAGGATGATGAGAAACAGGAATAATAACGGAATAACTCCTGCCGTTTTGAAACATGGCGTTTTCATCGGGAGTGAAGTTGGTTTTTACAAGGAATAAAGGTAGGAAAAATTCATTTGAGATCAATGGTTCCTGCCGTAAATCATGGTAAACAGTCCAAGGTTTTCATTCCCGAAACAGGTTGAGTCGCAGAGGCAACTGAAATCCTTCCCGAGCCCGTCGGTGAAGACCTGGTGCCACTGGGACCTGAGCATGTGATAATCTGTGCGTTTTCCCCGGGGTTCGGTGAAAAAGTAGATGGCTTCCGACATCAGGAACCGGTCGATGCTCGAGATTGCGAGTTCCACCGTGGCATCGTGGGCGAAGATGAAATCCATCAGGGCTCCATACGACTGGTAAACGGAGAGCGCCAGTTCGGGAGAATGCAGATCAGGGGTATCGTTATCTGCATCCAGTTCAAAGAGGATAAAGAACCCGATATGATCATTTAGCTTTTTCAGATGGAGCAACTTGGTTTCGTAAGGCATATGGTGATAGGACAACGAAGCCAGCGCAATGTCGTAATATCCGCTGATGTTCTCCGAGATGGCTTCGATCCTGGCCTGCGAGGTCCTTATCCTTGCTTCAGGGAAAAGCCTTGAAACATTCTCTTTTGCCAGTCGCAGCATCCCTTCCGAAGGGTCGATCAGAAGAATCTCCTCCACAGCCTTGACACTCCCGGCTTTCAAAAGGTCGGTGAGCAGGTCGGCCAGCACCATCCCGTGGCCGCAGCCGATATCCATGATCTTTAACGGTCTTGTGAACCGGGGAAGTGCATGGAGACAGTGGGTCCTGAAGTTTCTCCTTGAATCTACCAGGACAGGTGTCCCTGCAAAGTGAACGTAAGGAGCGGGATCCGCAAAAATAACTTCGGGGATGACGAG
This sequence comes from bacterium, assembly GCA_037131065.1. Lineage (GTDB taxonomy): Bacteria > Bacteroidota > Bacteroidia > Bacteroidales > FEN-979 > JBAXRT01. Next base: position 6,898 of record JBAXRT010000003.1, read on the forward strand.
CCTGCCATTGTTCCGGCCAAGATAACTGGCGAGAAAAGCATTTGAAAACAAACCGCCTTGCTCACCGGCCATACCGGAAATGATCCATTCACGCCCGGCCTCGTTCATGTTCTTCGAAAGGAGAACGGTTCCGGTGTAATAGTGAAAAGCGGGGATCAGCCCCGGCCTGATATGGTCATTCACCGGAAATACTTTCCCGCCCGAACCGACTGATTTGCCTGCAAGGGATCTCCAGTCCTTACTTTCGGCGTTGCCAAGAAAAAGCATAGTTTTTTAACAAATGTACAAAATGGTCCCGTTAATATCTGATCCGGTCGGGGAAAATTTCCTTTTTCCTTTTTCTTTTAAATTCTATGGCAGCAGCATGATCTGCCCTGATTTAAAATGGCCGGTCAATGTGCCGTGCAGATGACACTTTTCGGATTGGCCTGGTAGGCCCGCTGGATCTCCGTTCCCCCATCCAGCACCTTGGCTTCAGAGATATCGTCGCCCTGAACTTCGGTAATCTTGATCGACCCGATCTCTTTTGTCCTCTTGACTTTTCTCCCCTCGTACTCACGGAAGGTGATCTCATAAACAGTCAGTTTCATGTTCTTGTCCAGTCCCAGGGCTTTCCCTCCCAGGATCTCAAGCATCAAAGCCTCGCCATTCTTCTCCTCCAGGATGGCTGTCACCGGGAAGGTGAGCGGAAAGGACTCCTCGATGAACTTCTCCACCGACCGCCTCATCCCCTGGATGGTCTTCAGCAGGGCGTTGTGGTCTGTATCATAAGACATATTGATATAACCGCCGATGGCACCATAGCTGTCGAACTCCTTAAGTTCACCGATCTCGCCGGTCTCCACATTGACAATCTTCAGGGTGAAGATCACATGCCCGGTAAATGCCGGGCTTCCTGTAATCGAAGTTGCCGCCTTCGTTGAGATATTCCTCACGTTGCCAAAGACAAGATATTGCACCCCGAGGGACTTGCCGACGTTGCGGTAGCTGTTGGCGCTGGCCGGATCTACGGGTGTATTGCCCAGGTTACTGTCGAGCAGGGTCCGCTGCAGCCGGTCAGGATCAAAAAGGGTAAACCTGCCCGAGGTAACAAATGCCTGGGAGACAACCTCCGAAATCTGGTTGATATATTCCGGGCTGTAATTGAAATCGGTATGGAAGGGTAACAGCCCGATGGTGGTCTTTGAATTCTGGGTGAATCCCTGAAATGAAAGAACCAGGAAAATAATGAGCATCTCAAATAAATTTCTCACAAATCTTGCATTTCCGAACGAGGAGGAGCCCCTCTCCGTGCAGTTTTCAAAATAGTTCCTTACAAGGCCAAGATTATCGGCTGAGATCCTGAATCCTTTTTTTCTACAAATGAAACTGTAAATCTCTGTTAGTTCATCAACGGAATAATTACTGAAGAGAAAATTTCTGGTGAACCGGGAGGCCAGTCCCGGGCTCGAGCCAACCACCTCTTTCATCAGGTCGGTGTACCCTGCCAGGATCACGATAAGCTTGTCACGGTCATCTTCCATTCTTTTGAGAAGGGTGTCGATCGCCTCCTGCCCGAATCCGCCGCGGAGATCGGCGGCAAGGGAGTAAGCCTCATCGATGAAGAGAATCCCGTCCATGGCCGAGTCAATGGCCTTGTTGGTCTTAATGGCGGTCTGCCCGACATATTCCGCAACAAGCCCTGAGCGGTCGACCTCGACCACATGGCCACTTTTCAATAGACCCATGGCATGATAGATTCGGCCCAGGAGCCTGGCAACGGTGGTTTTTCCCGTACCCGGCGGACCGGTAAAAACGGAATGAAGAGAGAGAGGATTGGCTGAGAGCCCCTCTTTCTGTCTCTTCTGCTCAATCCTGATGTATTTCATCAGACCATCCACCACCTCCTTTACCTTCCGGAGGCCGGTAAGTTTCATCAGTTCACTCATGGCAAGCTCGAACTGTACCTCATCGGGCGCGGATGCATCTGACCCGCTCTTGTCCAATGATTCCTTCACTTTAACCGATCTTGGTTTTTTCTTCGTCTCCCTGGGTTTCTTCGATGTCTGGTCGTTGTAATCCTCTTCCGTCATCGACATCACTGCTACCCACAATCCATTACCGGCGGTGAGACTCGATACCCAGTATCCTTCGTTCCGTTTTTCGGAGATATCCTGTTCTGGGAAAGCCGATCGGTAAGCCCATGACTGGTAAAGGATCGGAGATCCTTTCGAAACCACCAGCAGCCACTTGCTTTCGCCATAGGCTATGGTGGTAATGATATACCCCTGTTTCCAGTAATCATCAATCGCCTTTTCAGGAAAATCCTTTGAAAGCTCCCATTTCTGTTCAAGAGCCTGTTCCGATCTGGAGAGAACCACCACCCAGCGGTTGACGCCATAAGTGACGAAGGAGATATGGAATCCTGATTTCACAGCCTTCTCCACATCGCGGTTAGGGAATTTACTCCCGCTCCTCCACTCCTGATCCGAAAACCCGGTGCCCTGCGACATGACCAATGCCCAGATTCCATCGCCATAGGCAAGACCTGTGATGAAATAATTCTCCTTTCACCCCTCCTCAACCGTATCGGCGGGGAATGTCCTGTATATTACGAATTCTTCTCTCTTCATAATCTTTCTCAGGTCCTGACCCCGCCTCCGCAGTAAGGGCAGGTGCCATCCCTTCCGGGACTTGAGGTAAAAGTACGATAACAATGCGGGCATTTATACTCACTGGATGATCCTGCAGCCGAAAGGAAGAAAAGAACCAGCATCACGATAGCAATGATAACCAGGAGTACCGACAGGTAGAATGTCACATGAATGGCCATGAAGATCAGCAACGTAAGGATCAACACCCTGATGATCGCCAGCCAGAGTCCGACCAGGACCACGCTCTCGATGATCATTACAAGGTACATCACCATCATTGTCATGAACGAGATATAAAGGAACCAGTGGATCGGCCTGGTGAACCCCGAAGGGATCAGGCGGAAACCGGCATTCACATACCACTCCATTTCGTATCCGTCCCAGAACATGGCGATCACCATAACCAAAGCCAGAATGGCCCCGATCAGCAGTGGCCACCAGCGAAGCCGCTTCAGGGGAAAGACCCTCTTCAGGAAATTCGTACCGGATCCGCCGCCGGTTTTCGATCCTCCTTCGGCCAGCGGATCACGCCTGCCGATCCTGTTGATCAGCTCGTCGATTTTATCATATTTTTTGATCAGAAAGTACAGGATGACCGCAAAAACAATGGCAATGATCCACGACCGAAGAAGAGTAAAATTAAAAATGCTTCTGAAGATGACCATGAACTGATGGGCAAAGTAGGAGCTCCCTTTCAGGTAAGCATCTTCATTGATCGAACTGATGGTGGCATAACCCTCTTTACCCCCCGTGCCTGTTACCAGGGCCGATTTCTTTTCGATCCTGACAACCCGGAAAGTATCATCCTTCTGCAGGATGGAGGTCACATTGTAACTGCCTGCCGAATCGTGCAGCGAAAATTTGTCGGAGGCGACAATGTAGGTGGTGTTGGGCACCACCTTGCTGAGTGACTCCTTCTCCCTCTTCCCCCGGTAATCTTCCCGCTTTTCAATAGGATAGGATGAGGTGTCTTTCTCAATTGTATTTCCGTAAAGAACCGACAACTCTTTCAGATCCAGGATCCTGGAATAGACCCGTAATTCATCGATCAGGCCGTCGAACGGACCGATGCGGATCTTATCCATGCCAGTTTGCATACCGGCAGCGCTGGCATAAACCTGGTCGTTGACGATCATCCGCATTGCCTGGTTGTCGCGGTCATATATAAGAGCAATGAAGGTCCACGAACCTGCAATCACCTCGGGACCATCCAGGCTCCCGTCCTTGCCACAGCAGGCGATCCACCGGTAAAAATCCCCGGAGCGGTTTGTAAACACTCCCCGGTAATTATCATTCTGGTTGTATTCGTTATCATAAAGTGTCAGGACCCATGATTTCTGGCTGATCTTATTCATCCTGATCCAGAAGGTCAGGGTGAGCTGTGGCAACTTATCGGGGTTGATATTGACAGGAAGATAGAGGCAGCTTTCTTTCCCCTTTTTGATGTCCAGGGTCAGGGAACAGGCCTTCCCCTGCTCCCCGAAACGGTTTTCCGCCGGCGTTACACTCTTGAGTTTACCAGGTTCGTACTTGCCCTCTGCCTCGCGGGCATTCCCGTCGAGGTTGAAAAGCCCTTCCAGTCCGCCGGCCGTTGCTGCCTGCTGGGCAGACAACGACAGCCGGAAGAGAAAAAAGAGCAGGATGACAAACGTTCTTCTCATGGCATATTATACATAAACTACGTAGTTCCTGATGAAATTGAGACCGGCAAAGATGATGGTCATGAAGCCGAGTACAAGGATCATCATGAAGGTAAGGACCACCATTACAAAAAAGAGTGGATTCATCTCTTCACTTTTGGTCTTGCGCCCGTCACTCCACTTGGTGACCCAGGTCTCTGTAGCCGGGGTGGCAAGAAAGATCCCCAGGATCGTTCCGATCAGCACATTGTGGATATTCTTTCCCCTGAACCAGCGGGCACGTTTATCCTGCAGGAAGGCCGGGGTCAGACTGGCCATATAATAAAGGATGATACTGACCGGCATCCACCAGAAACCTTTCAGGAAATGCCAGAAACCCTCTGTTGAGGATTTCGTCATGAAATACATGATCAGGGTTGCCACAACGGCTACGCCGATCAGTTTCCATGAACCGGCAAAGCTTCTCTTCTCCTGGAGATTGATCACATTACCCAACTCATTGAGCCGGTCAACAACCACCTGGTCCGTTGGCATGAGGGCTACCGCACTTGCATGGAGGTCCCTCGATTTCTTGATCTGGGCCATGGTAGTAGGGCTACGCATCTCCTCTTCTTCAGGGCCGGATACGATCTTCCAGGAGTAAAAGGCATCTTCCAGGTAAGCGAACGCCTGCTTATTTTCCTCCTCCGAAGCCTCCTCCGATTTATTGGCCGCTTTTCTCATGCTTTTAAAAGCAGCCTGAGTGACAGCCTCGATCTTCTTTGTCTTGACCAGGGTGATGATCATCCATACGACCATATAGGTGAAGAAAGCCAGGATCAGGATCCCGATGATCAATCCCTTCCAGTTGAAGGGCTTATCTTTTTTTTCTGATGATGTGGCATTTGAATCAGCAGGGGCGACCTCTGTGCCCGACTGCAATGCGGCACCTGCCGAGACCGTTGCGATCGCTTTGGCGGAGGTTCCCGCCTTGACACTTGCATTATTCAACCCGGAAAGGATGAAGAGTGAAATCAGGAGAACAGAAAGGATTACTTTTTTCATAGTGATTGGTTTTTTTTTGGTTGTTTTTTTAACCGGCTTTTCGTACAGGATGATCGGCCGGAATTTTTTAGGTGAGCAAATATATCTGCAGGATCATGAAGGAAACAAACTTTACCGGGATGGATTTATAAATCCATTCAGATATTATTTTTTCTTGTGAAGGTATGTGTTTACATTTGAAACAATGAAAAGAATAAACAGTTTTTCGTCTGCCCTGAAAGTGATCCTCCCAATGGTCGTCGCTGCACCTCTCCTGATCATGCTGGCTGGCTATCTCCTTTTCAGTTATAACAGCGGGCCGGACCTTAAAACCCTGGATTCGGTAACTCTGCAGGATGGCGACCTGGTGTTCCGGAGGGGAATAAGCATTGAAAGCTATGCAGTGGTGATGGCTGCCTCAGGCAATATATACTCCCACATCGGGTTGATTGTTATTGAAAAAGGGATCCCCTTTGTAATTCATGTCGAACCGGGAGAAATTTCGGGAAGGGACAAGCCCGTACAGAAAGAACCGCTTAATTCCTTCCTCGGACCCGGTAAGGCCAGCCACTTTGCTATTTATCGTTCACATCTTGACCCGAAAGATCTCAAAAAAGTAATTTCCCGGGCCCGTGAATTCTACCTTCGTAAATGTCGTTTCGACAATGCTTATAACCTGCAGGACGACCAGTTCTTGTATTGCACCGAGCTCGTGCTGAAAGCATACAGCAAAGGGGATCAGCAGATAAGCAGGCTCCTGATGAACCTTGAAAACATCAACATCCTGGTATACAGCCATAAGCTTCTGATGCCAGGGGCATTTACCCAAAGCAATTTTTTTTATAGAATATGCAATCAGTAAATCATTAATCATCAAAAAAAATCATTATGAAAAAGATCAGTTTATGTTACCTGGCAGCAGGACTCCTGCTGGCAGCTCTTATCACCTCCTGCGGTGGAAGCGGCACCAGCATCATCAGTAAAACCCCTTCCGATGTGATTAAAGCCTCCATCGATGATCTCAACAACCAGAAATTTTCCAACTTTATTACCTACTATGTGAGGAAAGACAGTGTGGTTTTTACCAAACAGGACACCGCCAAGATGTCAGGTCTGTGCACCCTTGCCTACGAAGAGGCCAAAAAGAAACAGGGTATTAAAGAGGTCCAGATCATTGAAGAGAAGATCGCACCCGACGGAAATAGTGCCAATGTGAAATATAAAATAGTGTTCAAGGACGGGAGTGAAAACAATTCCGATGAAACACTCCGTAAGGTAAATGGCAACTGGCTTATCGTTATAGGTGGTTGATCTTCAGAATTAAACCCTTGCCTTTCCCTTTTTTTCTCCAAAATCTGTCGGAGTAAGACCGGTGATACTTTTAAAGACCTGGTTGAAAGTGGATTTGGACCGAAACCCGGCATTCTTTGCAATACCCTCCATGGAGAAGTTTTTGAAATGATCGTCGAGGATCATTTTCTTAGCCTCTTCAATGCGGTATTTGTTAAGAAATGAAGAGAAATTGACATTGTAATGCTCATTAATGAGCCTTGAAAGATAGGATGTATTCGTCCCAAGCTTACGGGCGGTTTCAGCCAGGGTAAGGTTTTCATTCAGAAATATCTTGTCCCTGGAAAGGAGGCTTTCCAGTTGCTGTATAAGTTCTGTCTTGAATTCTTTTGCCGGGGGGGGATTACTGGTAAAGGGTTTTAATTCAGGCGGAAGAACCTTCTTCAGCGCTTTCAATTTGCGGTTATCCCCCTCTTTCTCAAGCGATATTTTTGCCTGAATAAAATCAAGGGTCTTCACCTTTGGCTGAAGATGCCTGCGATAATAGATCCAGATGATGATCCCGGCTGTCAGGACAAGGACAATGATAACATGGATAAACCCGACTGCCCGGCTGGTCCTCTCCTCCTGCCTTTTCTTATCTGATCCAAGAGCAGAGATTTGTTCATCCTTTTTCCGGGTCTCATACTTTATCATCATGTTGACAACATCCTGGTGTGCCTTTTCGGTGAATATACTGTCTTTAATCTCGTTCCGTTTTTTCAGATAATTAAGCGCCTTTTCAATGTTCCCGCTGGCATTGTAGCATTCCGAAAGAAGATTATAGGCCTTCTCCCACTGGGCCCGGTAGTTGACGATCTTTGAATAGAAAAGACCTTTGTTCAGGAATTCGATGGCCAGGGGATATTTCTTCAACCTAGTATTGAGTTCTCCAAGCGAAAGATAGGTACAGGCCATTGGCAGAAAATCCTTGCTGCTGTCGCAGAAGGAGAGGGAACGAGAGTAATAGAATTGTGCTGAATCATATCTGTTCAGACCCATCCATGCATCACCAATGTTGGTAAGTATGAAACTGTGTCCCGAGCGGACTGTGATGGTGTCGAGCAGGCTGAGTGCAAGGGCCTTCCTGAAATAAACCATTGCTTTCTGATAATCCTTGTTTCCAAAATACATTTGCCCTAGGGCATTGTAGACATAACTCTCCCCCTTACTGAAATTCGACATCCTGAAATATTCCAGGGCACGGTCATAATACCTCATCCCGTCCTCTTTTGTGGTCGATTGCATGTAGGTCCCGGCAAGATTGCAGGCCAGGTAACCTGCATCGACCAGCTTCCCCTGCTCTTCCTTTATTTTCAATGCTTTCAGGAGGTAATAGGTCGACAAATCAATGATCCCTGCATCACTGTAAAGAATACCGAGACTATAGCAGGTGCCGGCATAATGTCCATTGCTGGTCGAATCCAGGGATATTGATTTATTAAGGTATTCAAGGGCTTTTATCTTATCTCCCCTGAGGCGGTAGAGATCTCCAAGGTCGCCGTATCCTCTTGCCAGGAGCAGAGTTGAACCGATCAGCTTGCTGAGATCAAATCCGACCTGGTAACAATACAACGCCGAGTCGGATAATTCCCTGCACTGGAAATAAAAACCGAGTGAATAAAATGCCGAGGCCTCGGCCTCTTTATCACCCAGTTTCTGTGCCAGCCGGATGGTCTGTAATACATAGGGATGACCGGCAACAGGATAAAAACTGTAATATTCTGTATAGATTTTTTGAAGCGTTTTAAGCTTTACCCGCTCATCAGGTGATCGAAGCCCTGAAAACAACTTGACCGAATCAGGCCGTGCCGCATAGGAGCATGCAACCGGAAAAATGAAAAAAAGAATGAGAGTAAGTTGTGAAAGTAGCCTGAGCAGAAAAGAGTTCCCTGGGCAGAGGGTAGAGTAAAACATCGAAAAAATCCTCAGAGTAAAAATAGTCAATTGCTACAAATATAAAAAATTTCAGGAATCATCAAATAAATGCCGCTTATGACGATGGTCTGCGAACTCCATTACCCACATAACAGTTTAGGTCAATGCTAAATTAATACAAGTGCGTCCCAGCAGTCTTTCTGTCTGGTTAGCGAGCAAACTATTTAATTCCTTGTGATCGAAGAATCTTCGTGGCTTATCCAGAGATTCTTCAATTTTATTATTTTGGTACATTTATGGCGGGACTGGTTGGGTCATAAATGATGATGCCCCGGTGCAGGTTTTTCCCGTTGAATGGCATCCAACCTTTAAAGCAAATTCCTTTTGAACGATCCGGTATTCATCGAACAACTGAGACAGGGTAACAGGGAAGCCTTTAAAATCCTGGTGGAATCCTGCGGAGACCGGGTATTTAACACCGCGCTTGGAATCCTTCAGAATGACGACGACGCCCGCGATATTTCCCAGGAGGTCTTCATCGGAATATTTCAGTCGGTGGGAGGGTTCAAGGGAGATTCAAGTCTGACAACATGGATCTACCGCATCACTGTTCAGAAATCGCTAGAACATATCCGCACCCGCGCCCGGAAAAAACGGTCCGGGATCATCCTCAGCCTTTTCGGAAGAGAAAACCAGATTACCGCCCCGGCCACCCCCTTCTTTCACCCCGGTGTTCTTCTTGAAAACAAAGAGCGGGCCGCGATCCTCTTTGAAGCCATCAGCAGGCTTCCCGAATCGCAACGCGTGGCATTTACGCTCCATAAAGTGGAGATCCTCAGCCATGCCGAGATTGCAGAGGTGATGAATAGCACCCTGCCGGCGGTAGAGTCGTTGATCGTCCGGGCCAAACAAAAGCTTAGGGAGTCTTTATCGGATTACTATGAAAAAAATGAAAAATAACAAAGGATTTACCAGTGAATGACATCTTAATAGACATGGAAGCAAAGGAACAATGGATCAATGAGACGATGGAGAGCCTCAATGGCCTTAACAGGGCCAGGGCGGATCAATCACTTCTTCATGACCTGCTTGGTCGCATTGACCGTAATGAGAGGAAAACAGTTACATTACGTACCGGCACCCTTATGCGCATCGCTGCCGGTATCGTCATCCTGGTAGCCCTGAACATCATCTCCATCCTCTTTTATGATCACCTGAACAGCAGTGAGCAAACCAACAGGAAATTGGTCGCCACCGAATATTTTTCATACCTCGATACCATTAAATACTGAAAAGATGAAAACCCGGAACCTGCTCATCGCCATCATTGTTCTCCTACTCTTGGTGAACATCGGCACGCTCACTTTCATCTGGATCAACCGGCCCGGACAGGAACGCGAACGCACCGGCGCTTCGGAGTTCCTGGCCAGGGAACTCAGACTCAACCACAAACAGCAGCTCCTCCACAATGCTATGCTGCTCAACCACCGGAACGCAATGAAAAAACTCCAGGACAAAGATCAGAATCTGCACACCCGGTTCTTTGATCTCCTGAAAACAAATCCCTCCGACACCCTGCGCGGGAGGCAAATGGCCGATTCTATTGCCAAGCTCCGTGTTTTGATGGAGATCAGCACTTTCAGATATTTCGACCAGGTGAGGAGGATCCTTGACCAGCCACAACAGGAGAGATTCGACTCCATTTTCCAGGAATTGGTCCGGATGGTGCTGCCGGTGCCACCCCCTCCGCCACCACCGCCCCCTCCTCCTGCGGCTGACCTTCCTCCTCCACCTCCACCACCGCCTGATGCGGGTAAATAATGACAGAAAAGACGTTTATGAATGTAATCAATCTTTAAATCAATGTATATGAAAACAAATAACAGAAACCTGAAAATCACCCTCTTGCTTGTTTTCCTTGGCCTTACCTCAACAGCCATCATTGCCCAGACCTCCGACAACAGCCCGAAAGTCTCTAAAACAACCGGCCTTCAAAGTCAGAACGATTTTGACCAGCCACCTCCTCCGCCACCACCACCTCCCGTTCCACCTGTTCCGGGTTGCGACCAGCCGGATATGCCACCCCTCTTTCCCGACATTCCCGGTCTGACCGAAGCCCAGATTGACCAGATGAAGAGATCCGGCCTGAAGAACATGGAGGCAATGACCCCACTTCGCAATCAGGTGCAAGAGAAAACGGCAAGGATCCGTACTATCCTTACAACCATGCCCTTTAACCAGAAAGAGGCCGACCAGGCAGCCGATGAGATTGGCAGGCTCAATGCCTCAATGCTTAAACAATCGATCAGACATGACCAGGAGTTACGGGCCATCCTTACCCCAGATCAGCAGATCCTCTTTGATTCCCGCCCGAAACCCTTTTTGAACAGGGAAAAAATAGAACGACATCCCAGGTAAGTTCTCATGACTGTCATCTCGGGACCCCTTTTCACCATGAAACTAGCCCTCTCTATCCTGGGTATTGCCATCATCTGCACCACCGCCCCAATCATGATCCACGGCCAGGTTAACCCGATGAGCATCTCCGGGGTGGATTCGCTGAAGATTCACCAGGTGACCGGCAGTCTCTTTTTAGGTTTCGACTTCACCAAGGATGCCACTGAATACCTTTATCTGTCGTTTTCCGGATCCGGGCTGTATGTCGATAGAAGGAATACCTATGGTGTTTCGTCCGTGGTATACCTGAGGGGACTTCAGGAGCGCTCGACGAGCAACAGCGGATATGTCATCGCACAGGCCGACCTCTGGCGGCATAACTTTGAAGGGAAGATATGTAAGACCAACAGGATTCATGCGGAACCTTTCGCCATGCTCCAGTTTGATGAAAACCGGGGAATCAATGCACGCTGGCAGTTGGGGGCCTATGCCGTGCCTGCAATCTTTTCGAAATCAAACGTCCACATTTCGGCCGGGGTTGGCATGTTGTGGCAGTTCGACCGGTACGACCTGCTACCACCCGACTACGTGGATTACTGGGACAAGGAAGAGATGGAAAGGATCTACAAAGCCATCCATGAGCTCGACCCCGACACAACCTGGTTTATGAAACGAAACGGACCCAGGGTCGCACTCTTCCTGAGCCTTATCAGTTCACTGGGTAAGCTGGTTGACTGGAATATTTACGTCTCCCTGCAACAACCCTTTACCTCTGTTTTTAAAGGAACCCCACTTTATGATGTCTCTGCCGATTACCAGAAACCGTATCCCTGCATCACCATCGAATCCACCATTAAGTTCAAAATCCTGAAGTGGCTCTCGATCAATCTGAGGTACTACATGCAGCACGACCGGAACCAACTTACCTATTACCTGCCTTTTTACACTTATTCGATCACGACCGGGGTCAACTTCGGGCTATGATTTTTGCCTTTTCTTGAAATAATATCTCCAGTCAAAGGCCAGCCTGAGTCCTACATGCCAGATTAATTCAACATCCGGGAGTTCTGATTCAGGCGGGTAGATCAGGGTCCTTTTCCCGGGTATGTCGAAGCCGGCATTGAGCTGAAGCACCAGGTGGGCACTCTGTCCGGCGGTATAGGTGGTGAAGGGGCGGTATTCCAGGATCGGAAAATCGAACTGGGTCGAATACATCGTTATCAGGACCTGTTCGTCAGGATCTCCTTTGGTATCGGGAAGCAGGTAAGAATCGGCTCCACGGCCTGTGCCGTATAAGCAGATCCCGATCTCCCTGCCAAGGATGAACTGAAATCTCCCGATAGGGGTGACCATCCCATACTGCCAGGGGAGCAGGCCTCCATTTCCGGCAGCCACCACCATCTTATTGAATGCCTTTGGCGAAAAAAGGTAAACAAAAGGTCCGGCAAAGAGAAGGTCTCCCGGGATCAGACAGAAAGGAAGACGCAGCCTGAAATAAAACGCATCGCGACTGGGCACCGCGGAGAAGATTGCCCCGAATTGTTTCAGAGCCGGTTCGTTTTGTATTTTAATGGTGGAGGCACCGTCCTGTCGCCAGCCGATGTCGATAAAAGCAAGTCCGTCACCGGATTCATTCAAGACCCCCTCCAACCCAAGCCCGATCCGGAGACCCAATTCCAGTCCGGGAATAAAACCGGCGGTGTTTTGAGATGTGCTGAACCCCCCGCTCAGAAAATCAAACCTTGCAGCTGGAGATACGCCAATGAACGGGCCGATCTCTGAACGGAATCTGGGAAGTTCCCCTAGTCCGTTGGCAAGGCCCGGTACAGGTGTAGTGATCAGGACGGGAACAAACAGCATACAGATCACCGAATCCACTTTTCGGTTAGGCATCTTGGTCGCTTTTGCCACATTAAAAGTATCGGCCGTCAGCAAACCGGCCTGGTCATTGAAAAGAGGAACAGAAGGTGAATGAATGGCGGCATCCAGGAGCTCACGCAGGCTGAGGTAGATCGTTGCGGATGCCCGTTCGGCATCTGTCGGTCTCATGTAGGCGTCTCCCATCAGGACAAGTCTTTCACCGTTCCAGGTTGTTACTTCCAGGCCCTTTTCATCATAATAGTCATGGGTCCCTTTTCGCTGGGAAGCATCTCCCCAAACCCCCGCCACATGGCCGGAGGCAAAACAGTCTTCGAGGAAATGGATGGAGAAGGCTTCGTCAGCCAAGGCAGCAAGGGCAATGGCAGACCGCTGTTCGGCGGTCAGCCCGGGATCATTAAGCGTCGTGATTTTTAACAAGGCGCTTGTGTGGTACCACATATAGGTTCCCACCGGGTTGGGTTCACAGCCCTGTTTGAAGCAAGTGTCAAAATACTCAATGGCTGAGGTGTTCACATCCGGACGTGCCAGCATAAAATGGCCGTTGTTTGCCCCGGCCCTGGAGACATATTCCGGATCGGCACGCAAAAGGCGAAGATCCGACTCGCGTAACCTGTTGACTCTTTCGCTCCGGTTTGTCGAATTTGTAATCCCGTCCTTCAGACGGGCAGCAATGTTTGCAACATCCATGATCCATTCCGTCTGGAGGATGTTGTAAAGCATGTTCTCGGCGGAGGTGGAGTGATCCCCGCCTATGGCAGTCCATGCTCCGTAATCGAGATATTTTGGATCCAGTCCCTGTGAAAAATCGGCCACCCTGGGATCGAGCCTTGATTCATTTCCTATGATGGCAAGGGCCCACAATCGGTCAAGGGTTGCCCTGTGGTAGGAATCCAGCCTCTGGATCGCAAGGTTCATAATGTCGCGGTGCTCCGGGTAAATCCATGCACCGGCTGTAACTGCGAGGAAAATGGCAAAGAAACCTGTGAGGAATATTTTTTTAATCATCAGCGGACCTGTTTATCACGATAAAAATAATCCTTTTCCCTGATTAAAAGGGATGAGTCCGGAGATTATCTTCAACCAGGCTAAATGGCCCCGATCACTACGACCCAGTTTTTGCCATATTTCCTGGCACATTTAGGACAGGTGGTATACCACAGGTAGATCTTCCCGGTCTCAAAGCCTCTCTTACCGGCATCGCTTTTAAAATCAGCGGTCCATTTGCCGGTATCTTTGAAAGGACCTTCATAGCACTTTGAAAAATAGTTTCCCGACAGGGTAAGATTCTCCGCATCCGGCACCTCCTTGTTCACAGCCAGGTACAGATCCATTTTCCAGCCCGAAAGGTGGTCCGACAGGCACAGCGAGTCGGTCACGACAGCTCCGGCCTTAGCTGCCTTTGAATTCAGCCGGCGCATTACCCTGCCGAAGTTGAGCGGCATGTAAAAAGCAGTGCATACACTGTCGCGGATGAATTTTTTGTTTTCCCACTCGAAAACCTTGTCGTCCCACGGTGCAGGCTCGAATTTCGGACAACATTCCTGGTCTTTTGTTTCATTGCTCATGATCGGTTCTTTTAAATGATGATGGTTTTTATCACTGAGGGTGAGATCATTCTGAAGGGAATAACAAATTTAATCAAATTTATTCTGAAGGGAAAGATCAATTTTTTAAAATTATCGTATATTTGGACTCGAAAACGAAAAATGTCCAAATGGCTAAAAATGAAATCAACAAAGAGGATCTGATACGGGTTGAGATCCTTGCAGCTGCCAGGAGTCTGTTTCAGCGGTTCGGACTCGTCAAGACTACCATGGAGGACATCGCCAAATCGATGAACAAGGGGAAAAGCACTCTTTATTACTATTACAAGAACAAGGATGAGATCTTTGAAGCAGTGGTCTCGAACGAGATCCGCGACGTCTTCCGCGAAATACGGTTGGCCGTGGAAAATGCGAAGACAGCCGAAGAGAAGCTGCGCATCTATTTTTTAACTGCTATTCGGTCCATCCAGAAAAGGATCCTTCTTTACCAGATCATGAAAGGTGAAATAGGGGAAAACCTGAAGACCATCGTGAACCTGAAATATAAGATGGACAACAGCGAGGTCCAGTTCATCCGGGAGATACTTGCCTTCGGGCTAGAGAAAAAAGAGTGGGTGGCTGAGATCGAACCCGACCTCGACCTGATCGCCTATTCAATTGTCTCTGCCCTTCGAGGCATTACCCTCGACCTGGTTGTGGAAGAGAAATTTCCTCACTGGGATGAGAGGATCGTGGTCCTCAGCGAGGTCTTTCTCAGGGGATTGAAACGGTAATTTTTTTAATCATAATTCGACTAAAATACGATAAACGTTTTATGGTTCTTTAAATCAAAAATAGATCATTTAATTGCCTCTGATATGATAAGAAATGCACTTTACTTGACGCTGACACTCTTTGCGATCTCAGCGTTCACAGGTTGTACCGGCAGAAGTGGTTCAGCTATCGGCGACCAGCCGGTGAGGGTAAGGATTGCCGTTATTACCCCTGTTGCCGAATCATCCAAATATTATATCGGAACCATTGAGGCCTCACTCTCTGTCCCGCTCAGTTTCATGACCACCGGGATGGTGGAACAGGTGCTCGTTGCCGAGGGTAGCAAGGTAAAAAAAGGTCAAAAGCTGGCCATCCTCAGTGACGATAATTACAGGCAGACCTACCAGATGGCAATGGCTAAGGAGAATCAGGCGGAAGATGCCTACCGCCGCCTCTCCGAACTATACCAGAAGGGGAGCCTTCCTGAGATCAGGTATGTCGAGGTTCAGACGGGACTCGAACAGGCAAAGGCCGCCACACAAGTAGCCAGGAAAAACCTCGCTGACTGCGAACTCTTCGCACCTGCCGACGGGATCATCGGAAAACGTTCACTGGAAGCCGGGGAGAATGCCGTTCCACTAAAAACGGTCATGACCCTGGTCGACATCCGCCGGGTGAATGTGAAGATCTCCGTCCCCGAAAAGGAGATCGGTCATACAACGATCGGGCAGGAGGCAACGATCCAGCTCCCCGCCCTCGATGATGAAATATTCCGCGGAAAGGTCTCTGAACGTGGCGTCGTGGCCAACCCCGTCTCCCATACCTATGATGTGAGGATAATGGTCGAAAATCCTGCTGAAAAGCTCATGCCGGGTATGATCGGGCGCGTTTACCTCGGAAAATCCGACCCCACGGCCATGATCGTCATCCCGCTGAATACAGTACTTGAAGATGAAAAGAGTGGAAAATATGTCTACCTGGCCGACCAGGCCTCGGGCAAAGCGATTAAACGGCCCGTCACTACAGGACCGGTACGCGATTTCGGCGTTGTCATCACCCGGGGGCTGAGTGCCGGCGACCACCTGATCATTGAAGGGTACCAGCAATTGAATGAAAATGTGAATATTAAAATAGTCGGCAGCAATGAAAACTAAATACGGCATCGTGGAGGCTGCCATGCGTCACTGGCAGATTGTGCTACTCATCATCCTCCTGCTCATAACTTTCGGGATCTATGCCCTCTGGCAGATGCCGCGGCAGGAATTTCCTGTGGTCACCATCCGGCAGGGACTTGTCATCGGACTTTACCCCGGGGCAACCGCCTCCCAGGTGGAGGAACAACTTACCAGCAAGGTGGAAAAATACCTCTTTGGCTTCAAAGAGGTGAAAAAAAGGAAGACCTACTCCGTTTCGAAAGAGGGATTCATGATCATCTTTGTTGAGCTGACCGACGATGTGAAGAATGCGGATGAATTCTGGTCGAAGCTTAACCACGGACTCTCCCTGCAGAGGACCCAACTCCCTTCGGGGGTCCTTGCGCTCTTTTCCGACAGCGACTTCGGCGATACATCAGCGCTGCTCATCTCCCTCGAGTCTGACCAGGCAAGCTACCGGGAACTCGAAGCCTGGCTCGACAAGCTTGAGGCGAAACTAAGAACACTGGAACCGGTCTCGAAGATCAGGCATTACGGGCTTCAGAAGGAACAGATCACCATCTACCTCGAACCGGAAAAGCTCACCAGTCTAGGCATCAACTCAACAGCCCTGCTGGCCAACCTCTTTACCCAGGGGCTTACTACCTCAAGCGGGACCATCCGGAACCACAAGATGGAGATACCGGTCCACATCTCCGAGTCCTACCCCGGAGAGAATGAGATCGCCGAACAGATCATATACTCCGACCCTGCCGGGAACATTGTGAGGCTTAAGGATGTTGCCCGCATCGTGAGGGAGTATCCCGAACCCGGCAGCTACATCCGGAACAATGGTAAAAAATGCCTCCTGGTCTCCCTGGAGATGCAGGAAGGGAACAATATTGTACAGTTCGGGAATGAGGTGAACAATATCCTAACCGCTTTTCAGAAAGAATTGCCCCAGGGGTACGCCATCAGTCGCATCGCCGACCAGCCCGGGGTAGTCAGCGACTCTGTGACCACCTTCCTCAGGGAGCTGATCTTCGCCATCGCAGCAGTGATTCTTGTCACTATGCTCCTCCTTCCCTTCCGTGCCGCCTCGGTTGCGGCAACCTCCATTCCCGTCACGATCTTCATCTCGGTGGGATTCATGTACCTCGGCGGCATAGAACTGAATACTGTCACACTGGCAGCGCTGATCGTGGTGCTCGGGATGATCGTGGATAACTCGGTGGTGATCGTCGACAGCTACATGGAAAAGCTCGACCATGGCCTCTCCCGATGGGACTCCTCCATCGCCAGCGCAAAAGGTTTCTTCAAGGCGATATTTTCTGCGACCCTCGCCATCAGCATTACCTTCTTCCCCTTTCTCTTTACCCTAAAGGGGACCTTTCGCGATTTCGTGGAGTTCTTTCCCTGGACGGTCACCCTTACCCTCGGGATCTCCCTGCTGGTGGCCATGCTCGTAATTCCATTTCTCCAGTATTTCTTCATCAGGAAAGGTTTTCTGCGGGAACCTTCGGAAAAAAAGCGAAGGAGAACTATGCTCGAACTCATCCAGAGAACCTACGAAATCCTGCTGGGGTGGGCATTCCGCCATCCACCCCTGACCATCGGAATCGCCCTTCTCTCGATCATTGCGGGAATTGTTCTCTTCACTCAGATCCCACAGCGACTGATGCCCATTGCTGAGCGCGACCAGTTTGCCGTGGAGATCTACCTGCCTCAGGGAAGCGCCCTGGAACAGACCGCCCTTGTGTGCGACAGCCTTGAACAGATCCTGAAACGCGATCCTCTGGTTCTCTCGGTCACCTCTTTCGTCGGGACCAGCTCACCCAGGTTCCATACGACCTATGCCCCCAACCTCCCGGCAAAGAATTACGGACAGTTCATTGTCAATACGGCCTCGAACAAAGCCACCGAGGCGCTTCTCAATAAATATTCGGGGGAATATGCCCACTATTTTCCAAACGCCTATGTGAAATTCAAGCAACTTGACTACCAGCCCGTAGCAGCCCCGGTCGAGGTCCGGCTCTCCGGTAATGACCTCGGCGCCCTGCAGAGATCGGCAGGAGACCTCTCAAACAGGCTCAGGGAGATTAAGGGGATCAGCCATGTACGTACCAATTTTGAAGAGATGCTCCCGGGGATCTTCGTCGACCTGGATGCCACCGAAGCCAACCGACTCGGCATCAACCGCACAACCGTTGCCGCCAACCTTGCCATGCACCTCGACGGTCTACCGGTGACCACCCTGTGGGAGCGGGATCATCCCATTCCCGTGCTTGTTAAGACTGAAAAAAGCGATCCCGTCACTGTTGCAGGGATTGAGAACGATTACATCCATTCGGTCATACCTGGAATATCGGTACCGCTGCGGCAGATCGCCCATGTGGAACCCGAATGGAACCAGGGACAGATCGTCCGCAGGAATGGCATCCGTACCATCACGGTGATGGCAGATGTGGCCATGGATGTTCGGGTAAATGACCTCTTCCCGGAAGTGAAAAAGATTACCGAAAAGATGGTAATTCCCGAAGGGGTCAGCATCTCCTTTGGGGGTGCCAGGGAATCCGATGCCGAAACCCTCCCTCAGATCATCACCGGTTTTATCATGAGCATTATCATCATCTTCATGATCCTCCTTTTCCATTTCCGGAAGATCAGTCTCGCCCTGCTGGTCCTGGGCTCCTCAAGCCTGACCCTGCTTGGCGCCACGATCGGAGGACTTATCCTGGGGGTTGATTTCGGCCTTACTTCGATCCTTGGTATCGTGAGCGTTATAGGGATCCTGGTCAGGAACGGGATCATCATGATGGATTATGCCGAGGAGTTGCGTTTCTCCCGCGGGCTGACCGTGAAAGAGGCTGCCATCGAGGCGGGAAAGCGCAGGATGCGCCCGATTTTCCTTACCTCTGCAGCCGCATCCGTCGGGGTAATCCCCATGATCATTAGCCGGAGCGCCCTCTGGACGCCGATGGGTACAGTCATCTGCTTTGGTACCATCCTTTCGATGGTGCTGCTCGTCTTCATCCTGCCCGTGGCCTACTGGCTGATCTTCCGCGGGACCGACAAAAAAGCAGGCAAAGAGCCTGTACGGGATGATGTAAAACCAGCTGCAGTTGCGATCCTGGCAGGAATATTGCTCCTGCTGGCCACCCCGTCCCTGAAGGCGCAGAAGAGTTATTCACTTGCCGATTGCAAGAAGATTGCCATGGAGAACAATACGCAGGTGAAGAATGCCGGGCTTGAGGTAGAGGCTTCAAAACAGACCAAGATGATGGCCTTTACCCGTTTCTTCCCCAAGATCGAGGCGGCAGGCCTCGCATTCCAGGCAAAGGATCCGCTCTTTCAGTTTAACATCAAAGGTGGGAACCTGCCAGTTTACAAAGGCGACCTTGCCAGCCTGATCACCACCAACCAGTATGCTTACTTCCCCGATGTTACCATGTCGTACTTCGGCAAAGGGACCCTCGGCATGATCTCCGCCGTGCAGCCTCTCTTCGCAGGTGGCCGGATCATCACCGGAAATGCGCTGGCTACGCTGGGCATCAGCGTCAGCAACAGCCGCGAGATCCTTTCAAGGAACGATGTTCTGCTCAAAACCGAACAGGACTACTGGCAGGTGATCATGCTGCATGAAAAGCTCAAAGCCCAGCTCCTCGGCGAAAAACTGCTCGATACCCTTTACAGGCAGGCCAGCGATGCCTGGCATTCAGGACTCATCAACCGCAACGATGTGATGAAGGTCATGCTCAAGCAGGGCGACCTCAAGGTGAGCAGGCTGCAGCTGGAGAATGGCATCAAGATGGCCACCATGGCCCTCTGTCAGACGATGGGCATGGATTTCGACACCACCCTCGTGCTCTCCGATAGCCTCACGATCCTCCTCCCCCCCTCTGCTGTGTGGGTCGACCCGGCAGGAGCCCTCCAGAACCGTGAAGAGTACCGCCTCCTGCAGAAAAGTGTCGAAGCCGAAGAGTTGCAGAGCCGAATGAAGCTCGGCGAGTACCTGCCGGAAGTAGGCGTGGGGATCGGATCCTACTATACCAACATGATGGGCGACCAGCTCGGGAATACCGTCGCTTTCGCCACGGCAAAGATCCCCATCTCGGGATGGTGGGAGGCCTCCCATAGTATCAAGGAGCGGAGAATCAGGGAGGAGATAGCGGAGAACTCAAGCAAAAACACCGCTTCACGACTGATACTCCAGATCCGCCAGTACTGGTTCGACCTCACAGAGGCTTACAAGCAGATCGAAGTGATCAGTGAATCGCTCGGCCAGGCCGGGGAGAACCTCCGGATCAACAGCGACAACTTCAACGCCGGCACGGTAAACATCTCCGACATGCTCGAAGCACAGGTCCTGATGCAGCAAACCAGGAACCGCTTTGCCGAAGTGCTGTCGGACTACCACATTGCACTAACAAAGTATAAACAGGCGACCGGACGGTATGAATAACGTGTGATGATGTAACTTTTTGATTGAATGGGAGTCTAATTGGTTAAATTTGAGTTAAAAGACAATTCCTTTAACTCGTTTGACGTTTACCAGGAAAATTTCCACGCTATCGAAGGAGCATGATACTCCGGAAAAAAAGCCTTCTCCCCTTCCTGCTGCTCCTTACTTTCACAGGGTTTAGCCAGCAATACTTTTTTTCCGACTACTCCATCGAAAAAGGATTATCGCAAAGCGTGGTCAATGCACTGCTGCAGGACTCCGAAGGCTATATCTGGGTGGGAACCCAGAACGGACTGAACAAGTTCAACGGTTATTCTTTCAGGGTATATGCCTCCGACCCGGAAGATACCACCTCCATCTCCACCAACTGGATCTATTCGATCGATGAGGATAAATATGGGGATCTCTGGATTGGGACCAAGAGCGGGCTCAACCGGTACATCCGGAAAGAGAACAAATTCGAGAGGATCACCGACAAAGCCACCAGCTCACTGAATATTTCCGGATTTGTGTATGACGCCATCGTTGCACGCGACGGCAAGATCATTATCAACATGCCCCCGGTCCTGGCCATCTATGACCCGGTAAAAAAGGAATTTTCACACCATTACGCAAAGATCGAGTATGACGGTTCCATCAAGGACAATAAAATCCCGTTGCTGGAAGATTCCCGGGGCATCATCTGGATCGGATCAACCCGAGGCCTCTCATGCTTCGACCGGGCAAAGAGGGAATTCACCTACTTCCTGCCTGATCCCGCTAAAAATGGCTCTATCGGCGACCGTAACATCACCGCGCTTTGCGAGGATAGGAGAGATAACCTCTGGGTTGGAACCACTGCCGGTCTCTATCTCTACGACAGGAAGGACGGCACCTTCATAAAGTTTGCACATGATCCGGGTAATAAGTTCTCCCTCCGAAACAACTTCATCCGCGCCATCGCTGAAGACCGCTTCGGGAATCTATGGATTGGCACCGAAGAGGGAGGACTCACCAGGATGAGGCCATACAACGGCGGCCAACCGGTTTTCGAGGTATTTACAAACGAAAATTCGGGACTCAGCCACAACATCGTCCTTTCCCTCACCATTGATCACTCCGATAATTTGTGGATCGGTACCCTTAAGGGAATGAACAAGACCGACCTGAAGAAACAGAAGTTCCAGCTTTACCGGAAAGGCCCATTCCCTTATTCGGTCGACCTCCTGGGCAATGTCGTCGCCTCCCTCTACAAGGATGACAAGGGGATTATATGGATCGGGAACTGGGGCCAAGGGCTCAACATGTTCGACCGCAAGACCTGGAAGGTCCGGCATTTTTCGTCCCGGCATACCGGGAATGATTATATCCCCAACGATTATGTCCATGTCATCTTTGAAGATGCCGACAACAGGGTCTGGATCGGGACCCGCGACGGTATCCTGATCTGGGACCCGACCAGGAACCGCTTTATCCCCTTCGGGAGCTATTTTACCGATAAGAGGCTGCATGATTTTACAGGAGTACGGATCAACATGATCATCCAGGACCGAAGTCGGAACTACTGGATCGGAACAGCCAACGGACTTTACAAGATCAACCTTGTAACCGCTGCCTCCGAACATTTCACCAAAGAGGCTGAACCCGGCAACCGGATCGCCTCCAACCTGGTTTACTGCCTCCTGGAGGATCGCACAGGGCTGGTCTGGATTGCCACGGGTGAAGGACTTGATGTGTATAATCCCAGGAACAGGGATTTGCAACATTACAGGAAAAATTCCTCTTCCACCAACTCACTTTGCGATAATTTTGTGGTCTCCCTGGGCGAGGATCACGAAGGGAACATCTGGATCGGAACTACTTCCTACGTCAATAAATTCGTTAAAAAGGATTCCACATTCACTTACTACTCCCAGAAGAACGGACTGCCCGACAACCAGGTGTTCGAGATCCTCGAAGATGACAAACGCAACCTGTGGTTTGCAACCGGCCACGGGCTCTGCCGTTTCGACAGCGCCTCCGGCACCTTCCGTACCTACTCCATCGAAGAGGGACTGCAGAGTCTCGAGTTCAACCTAAGGGCACGGTGCAAGGGGATCGACGGGGAGATCTTTTTCGGCGGGATGAATGGCTTCAACTCCTTCTACTCCGACTCGCTCACCGACAATCCCTTCGTCCCGAAAGTGGTCTTTTCGGCATTTTCCAAGACAAACAACAAAGGGGTTACTACCCAGCTCGACGTGGACACCGTGAAGGAGGTGAACCTTCGTTATGTCGACCAATCCTTCACCATCGAGTTTGCAGCACTGGAATATACCAACCCTGAAAAGAACAGGTATGCATACAGGATGACCGGGATTTCCGATGAATGGATCGACATCGGGAACCGGCGGTTCGTCCCCTTTTCCAACCTCCCGCCGGGAGAGTACACCTTCAACGTTAGATGTTCCAACAACGACGGGATATGGAACGAAGAGGGGAGGAGCCTGAAGATCATCATAAGTCCTCCGTGGTGGAGAAGCCGCATCGCCTATATCGCTTACTTTGTGATGATCATCCTGGCCGTGTTCCTCTATATCCGGCGGAGAGAGAGGAAACTGGTGCGGGAGAGGGATCACCTCGAACAGAAGGTTCAGGAGCGTACCGACCAGATCGAAAAGCAAAACCGGGAGCTCAAGGAGCTCAACGCCACAAAGGACAAATTCTTCTCCATCATTGCCCACGACCTGCGGAATCCATTCAACACCATCCTGGGGTTGTCGGACCTGCTGCTGTCGAATTTTAAAAACTACGAACAGGAGAAAATCAGGAAATCGGTGAGCGACATACGGGATGCCACGCGCCATACCCACGACCTGCTCGAGAACCTGCTCATCTGGGCCCGGACACAGACAGGTACCCTCGATTTTAAGCCTGTGGAGCTGAACCTGGGAGAAAGGATCGCCGAAGCCATAGACCTTCTCAAAGGCCAGGCCGACAAAAAGAATATCACCCTTCAGGCATCCGTTTTGGTCGACTGCGGGGTTACGGGCGACAAAAACATGATCGACACGGTCCTGCGCAACCTGGTGACCAACGCGATCAAATTCACTCCCAAGAACGGTGAAGTGATCGTTTCGATGGCACAGGTGGGAACCGAATGTGAGATTTCTGTGAAGGACAACGGCATCGGTATAGCCCCGGAAAACACTAAGAAACTCTTCAAGATCCACGGTAAATACTCTCGAAAAGGGACCGACCAGGAGCGTGGCTCAGGGCTGGGACTCATTCTCTGCCGGGAGTTTGTTGAAAAGCATGGCGGAAAGATATGGGTTGAGAGCACCCCCGGAGTGGGGAGTACCTTCAAATTCACCCTGCCGGCCGGCAGGAAATAGTATCAGGAAGGGAGGGTCAACCCCAGCTCCGTTCGGCACTTCAGGCAAAGATTACGGCTTTTCTGGTCAATATCCTCCACGTAGGTGCTCGACCGCATCACGCAGGTGGGTGCATGACAATGGATCAGCCCGAACATATGACCCAGCTCATGATTCACCTCCTTCGTGAACCGCTCCAGCAGAGTATCCCCGCCGCCGCCGATCCCGTAACGTTCACTGCTGAGCCTGTAAACCGAGGCGATTCCGGTGCGACCTCCCAGGTATGCCTGCCCGAAAATATAGGTCAGGATGGGAATAAAGAGATCGACGCTGAAGAGGCCCAGCGTCTTTGAGGATTCAGGCTGGGTAAGGGTATCAACCACCTTCAGCAGCTCATTGCCGTTGTACTGCCTGCGCCCCGGATCGTAATATTCACTCAGATCGAGATGAGTCTCCTGAATGGCGATGGCGGCAAGGAATTCGGATCTTACCGCCTCGGCGGTCTTCTCCAGGAACTCCCGCTCAAAATGCCCAAAAGGGATTAATGTGATTTGCTGCTGATCCAATTAACCGGCGGGTTGTTTCAAATCATATTTCCTGATCTTGTTGTAAAGCGTTACCCTGTCAACCTTCAGGGCCTTGGCCGTTCGGGTGATGTTCCAGCTGTATTTGTTAAGGATCTGCAGGATGAAGGCCTTCTCGAATTCATCCAGGCTCTCCACCGAGCTGTCGATCATCTCCTTGCCGAAGGGCAGGTCCCTGAGGTAGATCCTCTTGCCGTTCCCAACGACAATAGCCCGTTCAATCATATTCTCCAACTCACGGATGTTCCCCGGAAAAGTGTACTCCTCGAGCCGCTGCATGGCCGGCGGATCGATGGTGATAAGGGGCTTGTTCATCGAGATGCAGTATTTGTTGATGAAATAATCAACCAGCAGCGGGATATCCTCTACCCTGTCGCGCAGTGGGGGAACATTGATGTTTACCACGTTGAGACGGTAGTAGAGATCTTCGCGGAAGGTACCCTGCTCCACCATGCTCTTCAGGTCGCGGTTCGTGGCACAGATCACCCTGAAGTCGGAGCAGATCTCCTTGTTGCCTCCCACACGCACAAAGCTTTTCGTCTCAAGAACGCGCAACAGCTCGATCTGCATCTTGGGTGAGATGGTTGCGATCTCATCAAGGAAGATCGTCCCGCTGTCGGCCATCTCGAACCTCCCTTTCCGGTTGAACATCGCCCCTGTAAAGGCTCCCTTCTCATGGCCGAAGAGTTCGCTCTCAAGCAGGCTCTCAGTGAGTGCCCCACAATGGACGCTGACCAGAGGATAAAACTTCCGCGGGGAGTTGGCATGGATGGCCCGCGCCACCAGCTCCTTTCCGGTGCCGCTCTCGCCAGTGATGATCACCGAGGAGTTCGACTGCGCCACACTCTCGATCTCGTGAAGCACTTTTTTCATTGCTTCACTTTTGCCGATCAGGTCTTCCACATTTTCGAGAGAGACCACCCTGCTCTTCAGGCTCTCATTTTCTTCTGCAAGGGCGATCTGCTTCGAGGCATTGCGGATCAGGTGCGACAGGTCGTCGGGGTCAAAAGGCTTGGTGACATAATCGAAAGCACCGTCCTTCAGTGCCATCACGGCCGTGCTGACGGTGGCGAAAGCCGTCATGACGATCACGATCGAATCCTTTTTCAGCGCTTTGATCCTGCGCAGCATCTCCAGCCCGTCCATGCCAGGCATCTTGATATCGGCCAGGATGATGTCATAATCGTCCGACTCGAGGATCAACAGAGCCTTCTTCGCATTCTCGGCGCATTCAACCCGGTAACCGTCCTCCTGGAACCAGTTGGTCAGAGAATCCCTTACCGACTCCTCATCATCGACGATTAAAATTGAAATCTGTTTTGCCATTATAATCAGTTTAAGATTTGATCAGGGGAAATGTGAATGACATGGTCGTTCCGTGGCCCGGCTCCGATTTTACATTGATCTTGCCATTATGGCTCTGCACGATGCCGTGAACGATTGCGAGCCCGAGCCCTATGCCGCTGGCATCCTGCTTGGTCGAGAAGAAGGGCTCGAAAATATGGGGAAGGTCCTCGGCCGAGATGCCGATCCCGTTGTCGGTGATCTCCACGCGGATGGTCTCATCCCCGGGGTTCATCGTGCGGATCGTGATCTCGCCGTTCTCGAGGATCGCCTCTTTGGAATTCACCAGCACAGCCACAAAGGCCTGCTTGATCTGGTTCGGACTGCAGTAGATCTGGTCCGACTTTGCAGTAAAATCGGAATAGAACATGATGTTCGAGATCTTGATCGGGTGGGTCATCAGGTCAAAGGTCTCCTGCAAGATCTCATGGAGATGCCTCGGTTCAAAATCGTTCTGGTCCTTTCGTGAGAAATCGAGTAGCCCCTTGACGATATCTCCGCACCGTTTGGTCTCGTTCTCGATCATCGTCAGGTTCTTCAGGATCGTCTCTCGCTTGGCATCCGTCAGGTCGGGATTGCTTAGCTGCTTGTGGATCAGCTTCGTGTAGACCAGGATCCCCGAGAGCGGGTTGTTGATCTCGTGGGCCACCGAGGAGGAGAGCTTGCCCAGCGAGGCGAGCCGCTCGATATGGATGAGCTCGTTTTGCGCAGCGCTCAGCTCTTCCGACTTCTTCTGGACCTTGTACTCCAGCTGTTGCGACCAGTTCTCCAGCTCGCTGGTGGCCGCCTGCAGGTTGTCGAGCATGTCGTTAAAAGCGAGAGAGACTACCCGCATGTCGTCGAGCTGGTTGGGTTTGATATCAACACGTGTGCTCTTGTCACCGCTGGCCACCGCAACACTTGCTTTAAGCAGCGCATTCAGGGGGTTCTTGATCTCTTTGCGGGTGAAGAGGATCAGGAATGAGACCAGCAGCAGGGTGGCTAAGGTAGCCAGCAAATAGAACTCCATAGAGGATTTTTCCACCGCATTGTCGAGGTCCCTTAGCGGCAACTTGATCACCAGTGATCCCAGCACCCGGTCAGTTGGTTGGTGTGCGTGGCAGGAGGCTTCGTAACAGGCTTTCTGGTTGAGGATCGGAGATTTGATCAGCAGGTGCCGGTGGTCGTTGTCGTTCTTGTTCATCTTGCATTCGCTCTTGATGCTGATGATCTTGTAAGTCTTTTCCGTGGCAGGGAACATCGTCTTCAGGTTGTCGTGGCAACCCTTGCAGTCGGAGCTGGCATGGTTTCCGGCTCCATCGGGTGCAAAGGAAGAGTAGACCAGGTTGTCCTGGCTGTCGTACATGTTCACGTCCTCAATCCCCGGCATTTTGTGGATGATGTCGAGCGTGCTTTGCAGAGCACTCTTGTTGTTCTCGACCATTGAGTGGTAAAGCGCGCTCTCGACAAGCGACCCTACGTTGGTACCGCTCTGACGGATCACGGTGTTCATATACTCTTCATAAACCGACCGGAAGATGACGCCGAACGAAACGAAAAGGATCAGTGAGGAGAAGGTGATGATCAGAACCACCCGCCCGTAGATAGAGGAGCGGAACTTGATATAGTTTCTCAGGAAGGTCTTGCCGAGCGGGTTTTTGTTCCTGTTTTTTCCAAAGAGAGTCATGGCTTTCTTTATTAGATTGAGATGAGAGAGTGCGATCCGGCGGAATTTACAGCAATATAAAAAAAACTGGTGAGGTGACACCAGTTTTGTGTAATCTTTTTCTTCCGGAGCCTTTGTTAATGGCTTCGGCAGGACCCTTTACGCCGGCATCTCCTTCGGGGTCAGGAAGTCTTTCTGGAAATCCTGCCATAACTCGTTGGGTAATTCCGAAAGGGAGTTGTCGCGCAGTTCGCCTCCGTCCTGCAGGACAACAGCTGAGGTCTCCGGTGAGAACTTCCCGATCTCCTTTGCCAGGAAATCTTTATACCGGATCAGCTCCATGTTCAGCCACTGGGTGGCATCCTCGGCCAGGTAATAACTCTGTGTCTCCGCCTTCCAGTGCGAGGGTTTGATCTTGCAGACCCACCCCTTTCCATAAGGATCCATGTTCACAAGCCCCGGTTCGCTTCCAAGCGCCAGGTTGATGTCGGTGACCCGACCCGAGATGGGTGAATAGATCTTAAGATGTTTTCCCCCCTGGTCTATCTCTGCAAGGAGTTCCCCTTTGCGGATCATGTCACCATTTTGTCTGATGGTATTGAACTTCACCTGGCCGGTGATGTGCATCAGCAGGTCGCTGAGACCTACCCTGGCATTTCCCGACCGTTCGAGATGTGTCCAGGTGTGGTTGGCGCTGAAGAGCAATCCCTGCGGGATCTTCAGGATGTTCGCCGTCAGTGTGCCCAGCACCTTTTCAAGGTGCCTGGTCTTCTTCACCTGCCTGTTGAGAATCACCCAGAAGGGGATAAGCAGCAGGAGGAAAGCGATGATAAAGAGGTATTCCATCCCCTTTGTTTCAAAAATGTTCAAATAACTGTACCCGTCCATGGCTTTATGATTTACGATTTACAAATTTCCTTTTTCCAATTACTATTTTTCTAATGACTTAATGCCCTAATGACTTAATGACTAACATCCTTCTTCGCCCACTCCGGCGAATCCCTGAGTACGGGCATCCGGTTGATGACCCAGCGGAAGATCCAGATCTCGGTAAAGATCACAGCCAGCGTCACGACGATCTCCATCCAGGAGGGAACATAACGGATTGGCATGTCCCACCTGAAACCGATCACGGTCACATTGAGCCTGTTCAGGATGATCCCCAGCATGGTCAGGACGGAAGCGAATCTTACCAGGAACACGTTGTTCCTCCGGTAGCTGTAAAAGAAGAGGATCATCGGAAGCAGAACGAATCCGAACATCTCAAGCATGTACCAGTATCCCATGGATGTGTTCAGGTAGATCCAGTTCTTCCCATGGATAAAGACCAGCATCTGCAGGAAGAAATAAGCGAACATCGCTCCGGCACACATTTTTGATAGCCCGAGGATGATCCCGTTCTGCGAATGGTGGTTCTTTCCGCTCAGCTGGTTTGCAAAGACCTTATGGGTGATCGACCCTTCGAAGATCACCATCGAAAGCCCGGCAAAAATGCTTGAGACAAAGAACATAATGGGGATGAAATCAGAATACCACAATGGGTGGATCTTGTCTTTGGCCATCATGTAAAGCGCCCCGAGTCCCGACTGGTGCAGGATAGAAAGGGTGATCCCGAAGATGACCGCTGCGAGCGTCATCCCCGAGAGGATCTTGTGGATGCGCCTTGCCCCGAGCCATTCGGCAATCGCCGGCGAGAATTCGATCAGCTGCGCGATCATGTATAGAAGGAAATGCCAGGCCACGAGGAAGAGCACCGAGTTGTACCCAAAGTTGTTCCCGATGATGGGATTGATCACGTTCCACGGGCGGCCAAGGTCAAGCAGCAGCGCCCCGGCGTAAAAGACATAGGCCAGGAAGCCGTTGAGAACCGTCACACGAACGATCGAATGGTATTTTTTTACATTCAGGATGTAGACGATGAAGCAGAGCACATAGGCACCCCCGGCGAAGGCAACACCGGTGACGACGTCGAACCCGATCCATAACCCCCAGGGGATGTCCTGCGAAAGGTTGGTGATGGCCCCGAGCCCTTTCCAGAACCGGATCACGATCAGCGCGAGTCCGAGCAGGATAATGGGAACGGAGATAATGTTGAATGGGGTAAAGATCTTCCCCTTCGGCTTAAGCTCACTCAGGAAGAATTTCCAGGTAGATTTGCCGCTATTCTCGATGGTTACAGGCATGGTCTCATTCATCATCTTGATCCTCCCTGGTTTCGTTTTTCTTGGTTGCTTGCTGGATACCCAGTAAAAGGGCTGGTACCAGGACGAAGATCGAAGGGACGCTGTAGAGGAAGCCCTTCGATAACGCCGGGTAGGAAGATTTCTGGAGGTTGGTCTTTAAACCGAGCTCACCGAAAGGCACTGGCGAAAGCATCATCCATCCCGTTCCGCCGGCATCATGTTCGCCGTAGATCTGGTCGTGGTAAAGTTCAGGTTTCTCATAGATCCTTCTCCTGGCCTCGCGGATCAGTTCACGCCGCTTTCCATACATCAGCGCCTCGTTCGGGCAGTTCTGTACACAGGCGGGTGCTTCACCGATCTTGAGTTTTTCGTAACACATCGAGCACTTTTGGATCTTTGGATTGGCACTGTGGTATTCGAATTTTGGGATGTCGAACGGACAGGATACCATGCAATAGCGGCATCCCATGCATTTTTCGCCACGCCAGATCACCGGGCCCACTTTGGTCTTGTGCATGGCCTGGGTAAGACAGGCTGCGGCACAGGCCGGTTCGTTACAATGCATGCATTGTGTCTTCATGAAGACGGTGCCCTTGGTGGTCTTGAATTCGTTCACGACCGTATTGCGGGTATCGCTGGTCCGTCGTGGACCCTTGATATCTTTTGCCGGCTCGGGCAGGGGCAGCCCGTTGGCGTCGGCGCAGTCATACTCGCAGCCCCGGCAGCCTTTGCAACGGGCGGCATCATAGAGAACCCCGCGGAACTCTATGGCCGTTTCACCGGAAGGAGCCGCCTGCATCTCGTTCCCGATGGCAAGCGTTGCTCCCGTCGCCGCAACTACCTTGAAAAAATTTCTTCGATTGATTCCCATAATGGTAGCATTAGTTTTTGGTTGATGAAGGTTGATGATGATTAGTTTGCTGTGTCAATAAATCTCGTCTGGAATTCCTCCCATACCTCCGGTCCCATGTCGGCCAGGATGTGGTCCTTCATAGCGCCACCGTCCTGCAGCACTACGCTGGCGTACCCTGGAGTATTGCCCCTCAGCGTGATGGCGAGAAAATCCTTCAGGCGGGTGAACTCCTGGTTCAGCCAGGCCTTGTACTTGTCGGCCATGTTCATGAACTGGATCTCACGGAGCCAGTTCGACGGCTCAATGCGGTAGATCCAACCGTCGGCATAGGGTGAAGTGTTGAGGGCGGAAGAGTTTGCTGAAAGGGCACCGTTCGATTCCATGATTGTTCCCGTGATCGGGGAGTAGATGTTCAGCTGCTTTCCCTTCTGGATGATCGAGAGCACTATATCGCCCTTACGGACCTTTTCACCGGGATTCTTCATCTCGATACGTGTGATCGGGCCGGTGATGTGCTGCAGGAAGTCGTCGATGCCTATCTTAACCTTCCCGTTCTCCTCCATGAAGGCCCAGGTATGACTCTTGTCGAAAAAGAGTCCTTTCGGGATTACCATCGAGTTCTCGTCGAAGATACCGTTGGCTTCAGCACTTCCCGGTTGCATGGAAGCCCTGTGGCCGCGTACGCGGCGCAGGACGAGGTCAACGATGATGCTCAGCACAAGGATCCCTGAAAAGATAAGGATCAGCAGCGTGGAGATGGGGATCCCGGCAAATTCACTGCCGCCGGCGACTACCGCTGGACTCAGCCTGTTGACGGCCATCTGGCGCTCATTGTAGCCAAGATCGGAATATCCGAATGCTCCCAGGAAACGCTGCCCGTCGGTGAGGAGCCAGTTCATGAAAGCCACCTCAACCTCGCCCGAAGGTTCACTCGGGGCGACGGTGAAGATGTCACTGCTCAGGGCCTTCGGGAATTTTCCGATCCATACCCCGCGGGTGAAGCTCTCGGGAGTGGCATAAATATCTTCCATATAATCAAGCCTGCCGTTTGCGTTCTTGTCGAGCGGCAATATTTTGATGTTTCCGGTAAATTTCCTGCCAGAGGGGTCAACAACACATGAAAGATTGCAGAATCCGATGGCATTGGGATCAGCCTGGATGGCTGCGATCATGTCGCGTTCGTTCATCGTCTTCAACCCGGCGATCTTCTCCTGGGCAACACCGGTGAACCTTGAAATACCATTTGAAACCAGCCCGTCGTCCGACATATAAAGATGGAGAGGGGAATCGTGGCGGCCCCCAAGGAGTGTTGTCCAGTTTTGGTTTGCCGGATCCTCCAGCAGCCTTTTCAGCGCATCGGAGGAGACCCCCTGCTTCATGATCTCGGCCAGGTAGGGATTTTCCTGGTTGATAACCGGCACCACAACGTCGCGGCCAACGACAAGCCTCCAGATCTGGTCATCCTTCACCGTGGAGTAATATCCGGCTGAGATAATGCTGATGTTTTTTTCGGACCGAAGGATCTTTTCGGGATTATTGTCGGTAATGTCGCTAACCTTGACCGTTGCCTGCGGGTTTACCCTTGAGAACTCGGCTGCCCACCGGGAGGAGAGGTCAAACAGGTCGGGAGAGGTGTAAACGACGATGGAACCCGAGAGAGTGGATTGAACTTTCAGCCGGGTATCATCTGCGCGTAAAGAATTGCCGCTGAGAATGATGAACAGGCCGATTAAGATTGTGATACTGGTTTTCATAGCTTCATTTTTTATCATTATAGTATATTGGGAATCATTTGATGGAGATTTTCGTTCTGTTGATTTCTGCAACACTTTCTATTACAATAAAGGTGCCAAACTCGAAATCCTATTGTAATAAACTAAATAACAAATATATACCAACATATATGGTTTTTGTGAAAAATTACATAATATGATTAAAAATTCAACACAAAATTTTGAAATATGAATTAAATGATTATAAATCAGTATATTTAACATTGGTGTATAAAAAATCAACAAGTGTTGAAAATATATACACAATATCTATTGTATTCTGTTTTGCCTTTTGTGTTAAAGAATGTTAAAAACACGCTAACTTTATTCCCTTAAATTCCATTTTGAAATGAAAAAAATTCTTAAGATCTCTGCCATCACCTTCGGGGTGATTCTCTTCCTTCTGCTTGCGCTCCTCCTCACACCATTGCTATTTAAAGATAAAGTAGCCGAAGTCCTTAAGAACACCGCAAACAAATCGCTGCGAACCGAAGTGAATTTCTCCGGGATGGAGCTCTCATTCTTCCGCCACTTTCCCAACCTTACCGTCACACTCTCTGACCTAACCTTGAAGGCCTCCGCACCATTTACCGGTGATACGCTCATTGCAGCCCGCGACATCTCTTTCGGGATTAATCTTAAAAGTCTCATAAAAGGCCCCATCGAGATCACACGTGTATATATAAACAAGGGAAAGATCATTCTGCAGTATAACGAAAAGGGAGCCTCCTCCTTCGACATCTTCCCGCCCTCTTCCTCCGATACCGCAAGCACAGACACTACAACCGGCATTGCGAAGTTCCAGGTCGAGAGTATCGCCTTCATCAAGACCGACTTCATCTAT
Source organism: bacterium (assembly GCA_037131065.1). GTDB lineage: Bacteria > Bacteroidota > Bacteroidia > Bacteroidales > FEN-979 > JBAXRT01. The sequence continues at coordinate 40,128 of JBAXRT010000003.1, forward strand.
TCCGACCCCTCAATCCCACTCAAGGTGGTTGCCCATGGCATCAACTACCATGGCAAGAGCCTTCTTACCAACGACATCCTCCGGCTCACCTCCCGGGTGCAGATCGATTCGCTCGACTGCATTTATAACCGTGTAGCCTTCATCAGGTCGAAACCGGTGCGAGCAAACCTCTCCACCCGCATCAACCTCAACTCATTCGAGATGAAGTTCGACAAGAACGATTTCTATATCAGGGATGTCCCCTTCGAATTCCGCGGGGAGTTCTCCTTCCGCAAAAAGGGGTACGACCTCTTTCTCTCCCTTTTCTCCATGCTGGGCGAGGAATACATCAGCGGCTCGGTAAGGCTCATCAGCGAGGAGAACCTCTGGCTCTTCGTCAAGACGGACATCAACCTCAACCTGGAACCCTGGAGCAAAGCCCTGGGCGTAAGCGACGTGGAACTCCGGGGACTCTTTTCGATGAAACTTAATGCCGAAGGGGAGTTCCGCACAGGGCAGAACCCTGACAGCCGCGAGCCCGACACCATCCCATTATCCATTCCCAATTTCACCCTCAACTCGAAACTGGTTAACGGGTACTTCCATTATAAAAAGCTGCCCGAAGCCCTCACCGGGATCTCCTTTGTCCTCGACCTTTCAACAACGGGGAATGATTACAACAACCTGAAGATCCAACTTGAGGACCTGAAAGCCGGTTTCATGAAGAACAAGATTGAAGGCTTCTTTCGTCTCGACGGATTCAGGGATCTGCCAATCGAAGCCAATCTCTTTACCACGGTGAACCTGGAAGAGCTGCGCCGGGTGATCCCCCTCGACAGCATCGATCTGAAAGGCATGCTCGAGCTGAACCTGTTTGCAAAGGGAAAGTATGCCCCAGAGAAGAAACTTTTCCCCGAAACACGGCTTTCCCTGAACATGACCGGAGGATCCATCCTCACGAAATATTATTCCCGTCCGGTGGAGAAGATCGAAGTATCGGCCACCGTCACCAACAACACAGGGAAGGTCGACGATACCAAGGTATCCATCGCAAAGGCTGGTTTCTCTTTTGAAAACAACCCTTTTGAGCTTAGAGGGGAGATCGCCAACCCGGAGAATCTCCGTTACGACCTGACCTCGAAAGGATCAATCGACCTGGCCCGGATCTACAAGCTCTTTGCCATGACCGGCATGGACCTGAAGGGTTACATTGGCACCGACCTTGCCCTGAAGGGTCGCCAGAGCGATGCATTGGCCGGGCGCATCGAAAAGCTCCACAACATGGGGAAGCTGGTACTCCGCGATATCGACTTTACTTCGGAATTCCTGCCAAAGCCACTGGTCCTCAAGTCGGGGATCTTCCGCTTCGAGAACGACAAAATCTGGTTCGAGAAGTTCAAAGCCCGCTACGGCGCCTCCGACATCACCCTCGACGGCTACCTCTCCAACATCGTGAACTATCTTCTTGCGAAGGAGCAGCCACTGAAGGGCAGCCTCACCTTTAAATCCGACTACCTCCTCGTGGATGAGTTCGAATCCCCGGCAGGGGCAGGAACAACGGTTGTTTCCGAAGAAACTGCGGGACCTTCAGGCGTCATCGTGATCCCGAAAGAGCTGGAAGTGGCCCTCAATGCCAAAATGAAGCGAGTCAGTTTCCGGAAACTGGAGCTGAAGGATCTCGCTGCCAGGGTGGAGGTAAAGAAAGGAATGCTCCTCCTCAAGGATATGAACTTTGAAGCGGCCGGGTGCAAAGTGGGCATGGAAGCCACCTATACAAGTATCACACCAGTGAAAGCCTTTTTCGACTTTACCGTCAAGGCGCAGGATTTCGATGTGAAACGGGCGTACAACGAGGTGGAGCTCTTCCGTAAGCTCTCCACAGTCGCTGGGAAATGTGAAGGAATTATCTCTCTGGACTATGCCCTCAAAGGACAGATTGGTCCCGGGATGGGCCCGATCTATCCCTCGCTGGAGGGTGGGGGCGTGGTCACACTGAAAAAGGTGAAAGTGATGGGATACAAGATGCTTAACGCCATGGGCAGCAACCTTGGCAAGGAGAAGATAAAAAATCCCGAACTCACGAAAGTCGAACTAAAGACCACGATAAAGAACAATATCATAACCCTTGAAAAGGTGAAGATCAAAATGTCGGGTTTCCGCCTGAGGATCGCCGGGGAGACTAGCTTTGACGGTGGTCTCAACTTCAAAGCCCGGCTGGGGCTCCCGCCGCTTGGGATCATCGGCATCCCGATGCGCATTCTCGGAACCCAGGAGAACCCGAAGTTCAAATATGGCCACGGGAACCAGGATGAAGATCTCGACGAGAGCGTCTATACCGATGAGATCCCGCAGGAGATGATGGATAAGATCAAAAATGCGAAGGAGGAGGATCTCAAGGAAGATCCGGACCAGCAGTAGGCCTGGTTATAAGTATTTGTTGAACGAGCAGATCTGCTCCGTCGGTTTGCGAATCTTCTGCCGGATGTCGCTTTTGGCGGGATAACCCAGCGAAATGATCAGTTCAGCCCGCTTCTTTTTCGGGATCCCCAGCAGTTCTTTTACCTTAGGTTCGTCGAACCATCCCATGATGCAGGTGCCGAGACCCTCTTCGGTGGCCTGGAGGCAGAAATGTTCGGCCGCGATCCCCACATCCATCAGGGTATAGGGCTTGTCCTTGAGCACCGTTCCCAGCTTCGAGGTAAGGTTGGGCTCTTCGCGCACCAGCACGACCAGCACCGGCACCTGGCTGGTGAATTTGTTGAAGCCAAGCAACTTTGAGGTGGCCGCCTCAGCGACTTTGTTTTTCAGTTCCGGGTCGGTCACCACCACGATCTTCCATGGCTGGGCGTTGCACGCCGACGGGGCCAGGCGCAGCGCCTCGATGCACCGGTCGATCTTCTCCGCCTCCACAGGCCGGGTGGGGTCATACGCACGGGTGCTTTGTCGTTTTGATATTAGTTCAAGAAAAGTCATAGAGCAAAATTAAAGTAAATCTGAAATCTGAAATCCGAAATCTGAAATCAGAAAGTTAATTTTTTTATATTTGATCCTTCATCACACCTAACCCAACTGTATATATTCCATCCATTCACTTCATCCCCCATCTCCCATCCCCTATCACGAATGACAAATGACCAATAACCAACATCCAATGACCAAGCCCCTGGTACCAGCCACTTTTTACCCATCATCGTTACCGGGGAATGAACTGTCCGGTCAAAGATTTACTGCAATAGTCGAAAACTCATATGAAAGTAGTTTATCCAAGCTTAACATCCTGATATGAAAACATTTTTGATATTTCTCATGTTTATCGCAGGATTAAACCCGACACTCCGGGCACAGCAGAAGAATCCTCAGGGCGACACGGTTAAAACCAGCAAAACAGGAATATTGGTCGTAACGACAACCGTTGATCTGCAGGAAAACAGGGAGAAACCAGGGAACATCACAGGATCCGCAGATAAACAGGTGGCTGCATTGATTTTTCCCATGGTTGATTCGATCGCCTCCCTGCGTCCGAAGCGAACCTCAAATCTTGTAGTGGTGGGCGATTACATTGTTTTAAGGATAGATAACAGGAACAGGTTTGAAGCCTTGCGCGATTCGCTGAAACGATCCAACCCGAAGGACTCAGTCAATGTGGTGATTCTTTATATCGACGGTAAACCCATCCCGGAAATCAGGGCAAACGAAAATCCGCAGTCGGGTGAATTTGTTTTTTACCTCGACAGGGATTCAAAAACGCTGCGCTCCTTCAATCCCTATTTCCCTTCGATGTTTTCGACCTGCAACTTTAAATTCTCCCTTGGATTCAGGAATGGTCCGGTATTGCCGAACCGGGAGGGTTACCGGGGGACGACCGTCAGGATTTTGAGTGTCAGCGCCCTGGTTTCGGCCATCCTGCTGGTGGTGATCATCCTCGGGATCGTCGTCTTCCTGTCGCACAAAACCGACCTCATCCGCATCGGCGATAATAAAAGTCAGTTCAGCCTCGGACTCACGCAACTGATCTTCTGGACAGTGATCATCGCTTCATCCTATTTTTATCTATGGATCCTGAACAAAGAACCGGTCAGCATGGCGGATGGCACTCTGATACTGCTTGGGATCAGTATTGCGACAACGACCGGATCAAAGCTTGTCGATTTCCGGCGTAAAACTCCCGTTCCCGTTCAGGTACCTTCGCGCGGATTCTGGACCGACATTGCCTCGGATTCGCTGGGTTTTAGCGTACACAGGTGTCAAATGATCCTGTGGACGATCATTCTTTCGATCGTCTTCATCCAGAACGTGATCGTTCAACAGAAGATCCCCGACCTTGACCCGACCCTGCTTGCCCTGATGGGCATAAGTTCAGCCGGGTTCGTCGGACTAAAAACCATGGAAAATAAAGAATAATTGTTGAAAGGCGAAATGAAACAGTGGTACCAACAACTCTTCGAAAACTACGCCCATAAATACGACAGCGAAAGCTTTATCAGAGGCACCATCGGCGAGTGTGATTTTATTGAAAAGGAGATCGGTTTTAATAAAAATGTCCGGATCCTTGATATCGGGTGCGGTACCGGGCGTCATGACATCGAACTTGCAAAGCGCGGATATCAGGTGACCGGGGCGGATCTGTCGGAAGGGATGCTGGCGCGGGCAAGGGAAAAAGCTGCAGAGGCCGGAGTGTCTATCGATTTCCGGATGGGGGATGCGAGATGCCTTGACTTTAAAAACGAATTTGACCTTGTGATCATGCTCTGTGAGGGAGGCTTCCCGTTGATGGAGACCGACGAGATGAATTTCAATATTCTGAAAAGCGCCTCCAATGCCTTAAAGGAGAAAGGAAAGCTGATTTTCACCACGCTGAACGGACTCTTCCCGCTTTATCATTCGGTAAAGGATTTTCTGGAATCCGCGGCTAAAGAGGACCAGGCGACATACCATGAGAACCACTTCGACCTGATGACCTTCCGTGACACCAGCATTACAAAACTTACCGACGACAGCGGAAATGAACTGGAGCTTGCGACCAGCGAGCGCTACTATGTACCGAGCGAGATCACCTGGCTGCTGAAGTCGCTCGGCTTTGCAACGGTTGATATTTACGGTGCAAAACTAGGCGCCTTCAGCCGGAATGACAAACTCACCACCGATGATTTTGAGATGCTGGTAATCGCTGAAAAATGAACGTGAAATATTTTCCGACATGTTACAAGGATTCTTCGATCCGGAAAATTTTTAAGTACCTGACTCAAATCTCTACCACTTCTCCATTTTTAACCAGCCTGACATTCACATCGGGAAAAATTTTCTGATAAGCCGCCCCATTGAAAGTGTGAATTGGAACCAGGCTTTTAGGGCGAATGGCATCAACCATCCGCTTAAGGGTCTCTTCATCGGCATGACCGCTTGTATGGAGATTGTGTATGGACAATCCACGGCTTGCAAGATAATCGACGAAAACCCGGGTTTTATCCTCTTGCAGATATCCTTCCCACATAGAGTAGATGAACCGGCCTCCTTCAATATTCTTCAGATAATGGATATCCTTTTGCATCGAGGGGCGGACAATCATTACGATCTTTTCTGGATTTGAACGGATCTCGTTTTTGGTTATTTTATATTTCGAGAACCGGTATAATAGCATAGGTTTTCCTTGTCCGAGGATCATTTTTGCAAGCCGGAATGGAAAGAACACACGGATTTCCGGAAAGGTGCTTGATGGAAAGGGTAGGCTGTTGAAAATGGAAAGTTCCTTCAAAACATTGGCGATGTAAAAATCGACAGCAAGGATTTTTTGTGCTCTCTTGCAGGCTTTGTAAACAGAGACAATTCTGTCGATGTTCTGTCCGGAGGTGTAGATAAATGTAATTCCTTTATTCTCGCGAAAATGGTTTTCAAACTCCGATTCAATCTCTTCTTCTGATTTGAATTTCCCGGTTGGTCTTCCAATCGTTGTTCCTTCCATCAGAAGGTAGTCGATATTTTGCTCAATATGATGAGTGAACCAGTCAAAAACCTTCGCTTTGCGCCCATGATGTCGGAAATCACCACTGTAGAACAGTGTTCTTCCATTTGATTTTACGAGGAAGGCGTAAGCATCAAAGGCAGAATGATCCATCAGGTAGGGAGTGAACTCAAGATCACCTATCATGAAGGGTTCTCCTGACTTGAAATGGTGGAAATGATTAATGTTCCAACTGCCATGTGAAAAGGTCCCTGTCAGATCGATCAATTTATGAGTTGCTGCGCCAAGGTAAAACTTGCAATCCCGGTGTATGAACCCGGCCAGACCGAAGTGGTCCTGATGAGCATGAGAAAGAACCACCCCAAACTCCTTTTCTCCTTTTGCGATGAATAATCCAGGGATATCAGGTAAAACGCCAGTGGCAATCAATTGTTCCTTCGACAGATTTGAAATTGATGAAGAGTCGAATTTTGATTTATCAGGATTTACCAGAGGCATCCCGATATCAAGAACAACATGACCGGTTTCGGTCCAGATTTCAATGCACGTACCGCCAATTTCGTTTGCGCCCCGATGTATTTTAAAATGCATGGTTTAGATTAAAGCAGCTCCGGGGTTAAAGTCTTGAGCCGATGATTATATAAACCATACCCGAGAAAGCTGGACGTTATAACTTTTATATCGAATTCCGGATAATACGTCTTGATATCCAGTAGTACTTTTTTTAAAACTCTGCTTTCAGGATCATGGTTGGCGATCAGGAATAGCATCTCAATCATTTCATCGAATTCATCAATGGGATTAGAATTGCCGCTGGGCCCAAATTTAATCAGACCTAATGCACGTTTCTGTTTAAACAAATCAACCATCTCCCTTTTAAAAGCAGAAACTTTGCCTGGATTGCTAGAAAAATCTATAAAGTCTTTTACATGCTTGACCATTCCGGCGCTTCCTTTAAAGGCGCCATCTCCAAACTTCATCTCCATGACCACCAACCGTGGCTTGAATTTTTTCGTTTGTTTCCTGGAGACTGCATTTGAAGGCCACTCTAACGCCACCAGGTCAAATCTGGCTCCCTGATGATTATCGTATTCATAATCAATAATGAAGTAATCGGTTCCATTCGCAATTCCTGAGTAATTATTGTCACGAACTACCAGTTGTGCAAATTCCCGCTCTTCCTTTGGAGAATCTGCAAAGTAAAAATCCATGGCTTGTTTGGCAAATGGAAAAAAATTATCCCAATCCTGTACCAATAAAGATCCCTGGATTTGTTCCATTTTAGAAGGGGGGCTAGTTCCCTTGTAATTTTCATCAAACCAAAAAGTATATTTGCCGGGTGCCTTTTCTCTTATCCTTAATATATTACCTCCACGGTAATAAATATTCACGTAATTGTCACGAATGTTGAATTCAAGGGTGTGATCTGATTTTACCCATTCAAGAATTTTTTTCAGGCTGCCCCCTTTGAAATCTTCGACAAATGAATCAGAAAGTTTTCGTGCCATTAAGATCTCATCAAACCAGTAATTTAATTTGTCCAATTCTTGTTCTGTCAATAGATCACGGTTGACCGACAGCAGAAAATCGTACACAAATGGTCTGTAATCCGAATGGATAAAAACCGGATGATAATGGAACCACGTTGGTTGTGAAATGAACTCCTTCCAGTATGCAGTAAAAGAATCATAAGGGACCTCTCCCTTTTTCACGATTTCATTGTCATCCTCATCGATCATCAGTGAGTTAAACCGTAAAACGAATCGTTCTTTGCCCTTTTCAACATTCCTGAAAAGATGAGCGCCAAAGCCTTCCACTCCCCAGTGAAAAATAAGTTCTTCCATAGATTTATCTAAGGTTTTTTTAGCAATTCTTCCTCTCACAAATATTCCCGAAGAGTATGAGAATTACACCGGTTTCACTCCATGCCTTTCGGCATATTCCCTGATAACGTCAACTTCAGAAACGTCAACATAATCAAAGTCACGACTGGAACGAATGTGATCCCAGATTTCATGCTGTTTCGAAAACTTTTCAATTTCGGGCTCTGCAGACACAAGGAAACTCTTTGCATCGGGTATTACCTTTATTAGCTCCTTTAAATCGTAATAATTGGTTTTAATATGGTTGAAACTCCGCTCCATATCAATAAACTGGGCGAAAACGATGTTTTCATTTTTTCCGTAAAGATCAATGGTAACGGGAATTACAATGGACGGAAATTCAGTTGGAGTGACTTCACGTTTCTCTGTATAATATTTCGAAACCAGTGGAATAAATGTTTCTTTGACCCGTGATACATTCCGCTGTTGTAAATTTCCAATTACCGGTGTTTTTACCAGATCGACAAATTTTTCGAAAAGCTGATTAAAATTCTCCTGAATAACCGCCATATCTATTCTTACCGGTTTACTGAAAGAGAGCACATTGCGGTTATAAACACTCAGATACTCGATATAAGGTTCATTGATCACAACATTCTTCTGATCCTGCAGCCAGGGAATTATTTCCAGATCATTTACATCAACCCTGTTGATGACGTTTTCAATCGACCTGAGGTATTTTTTGATAAAATGATGTTGCGCTTCGCCAACCAGTGATTTGATCACACCAAGTTTATTGAGCGAATAATCAAAAAGCGATTTTTCTCCATCCGACATGATTAATCCTAATGCAATCTGCTCTCCTGATTCGGGCCTTATGGGTGCAGATAATATGCTGAAAAATGTTTTCATAGACTACGGTTTAACGAATATTGAATGAATTGGTTAAAAGATTCCAGGCATTGCTTTTGCCACGATTCTGAGAAATAGAATTCCAGCCTGGATTTGGTAAAGGCGCTATCTATGCGCCACTCAGGAGGAGTATACTGAAGGATGGGACCAAGGTTTTCATAACAAGTACGAAGATACGATTTAAATTCTTCTTCAATCGTTAAACGATATTCCTTCAAAATTTGTTGCAAAGTTCGTGAAAAAATGCCATTCATGAAAGGTGCAGACAGGATGCTGTCATTTTCATTGATCTGATAAGGATCCCTATCCAGATTATTCCCGTTGAAAAGCTGTACATGGTCGATCGGAATTAAACGGTTGGTTTCGAAATTATATAGTAGATTGAAATTATCGAAATTCCGGTCATCGTTCGAGAGCCATATGTCGAAAAGTCCGATTTTAAGATAGTCAGCCACTATCAACTCGATTGTGTTCTTACGTGAAGGCCATCCAAGGAAAAATTTGTCGACTTCCTTCAGTTTATGATCATACCGTGACCCAAAACAAGGGATGTTGAAGCAATGATGGGGCAGAGGGATCTTTTCAAAATGATGTTTCTGAATATTTACAAAGGCAAAATCAGGAACATTTAGTTCCCAGAGTTGAAAAAACCGAGCTGCCAGGTACTCATTAAATAATCCTGTCGCCGGACCAATACCGTTGAAATATTTGCACACATAATCATTCCCGTCATTGCAATAAACTTTTACCGGATGGCTACCTCGTGTATTAAAACAATCCTCCGGAATGATTTCCTTTATGCTGGTTAAATTTCCGGGTAAATTTTTCACAATGTTTGTTTTTCTCATGATCAGGGTTGACTTAATTGGTCACATCCCATGCCATAAAAACACCCAATTGCAATCACATACATTTCAACAATTGTATAAGGTGTTTATTTGTACAACCTTTCTTCTATAAGTTTTAGATTTTTATTTACGTAAAACATATCAGGCTCATGCTTGATTGCTCGTGCTCGGATTTCAAAATTAGGAGTCTCAATTTTTGTAGCGTCAAATAGAATTAAACCTATTCCAAATTGTCTGCATAAGGCATCCAGTCGTGCAATGTCCTCAATTGGTGAGTTCTTTGGAACAACAATATATGATTTGTGCGAAAATATTTTATAAGCACAAGCTTGTCCAAATGCTGTAATTAGACCAATAGAATCGGTTTTTATTTCAGCTGAAATTATTTCTGTGGGAAATGGTATTATGTCACTTCGCTTGGATTCTCTGACACCAATTACATCCGGGGTTCCCCATTTATCTTTAAAAAGATTCCCGCCAAGAGGCATAGCTTTAGTACATTCCTCAAGTTCGTTCACTAGCCAATCAGCAAAAGGTTTATAATATGGATCTTCTTTAATTGACTCCTTTTCAGCTTTTTTATTCTTTTTTTGAATCTGGGGATCGTCGATTTGAGAATTGAGGATAGTTTTGAATTTTATCAATCTAAATATTCCTCTATCAGCCTTATAAACCAAATCAGGAAAAGTTGCATCCAAATCCCAAATTGAGCCACTGATAGTGTTTTTGTTAAAATCCGGATTACGATCCCGTATTGCGGTTTGTAACTCGGAGTATCTCATTCCGATTGAATTTTCTGATAATAATTCAAGAGCAATTTTTCTAATCTGTGAAGTTTTTGACATGTGGGTCGAATGTTAAAAAATAGGGATTAACTCAATTTTTAAAATTCAAACTACTAATCTAGCACTAACCGCAACCAAAATTTCTTTTCTTTAACAGTTTATTGACTTCGTCCTTGTTAAAATATTCAGGGTCAAATGGCTCACCAATCCATTCGACAATTCCCTGATATTTCTTATGTTTCGGATTTTTCAGAATTGTCAACAGGTCTGGATAAGCCCATGGCCCGCCGCAATCCTCGGGAGGACAATTCATTTTTCCGGCGATGCATGTAGGACCGGTCACCGGGCTATCATCCGTTATAATTTTTTCCAGGATGATGTCGTGCTCCCAACCATCACCAAAATCGTACTCATAAACAATCTTCTCTTTCTCATTCTCCAGTAAATCCGAAATTCGCATATCTTTATAATCGACGTTTCTCATCTCCTCCCAGAAATCATCCTCCTCTATTCTATGAGTATAAAATGTCTCATCCCTGATGAACTGATGCAAATGTGAATTTGTCCATCCCATCGAAGTCTGGATTATCTTATGAAAATCCGACAGGAGCATATCAGACGGGATCAAAAGTCGTCTCCAGATTTTCGGAGTAACTTTTTTTAAGACAATTTGAACCTGGTAAGTTATCATAGTGCTTATATTTTTTTCTGACTTTTTAACCCCTTCATTTTTTTATATTCTGATGGGGTCAAGCCAAATGTGGCTTTTGAAATTTCAGCCGTAAGAATTGCATATTCTATCTGTTGTTTAACCCCTCTGTTTTTCCATTCCTCTGTCAGTTCCTCACGAATGGCTATACTACGCATCCGCTTTTCAATCCAATCATCGGGGTAACCTTTAAGCTTGTATAATTCCCGTGTCCGTTGAGTCGCCAATTCTGGATTTTCAATTTCATCCAACCTGTCTGATCCCACCCGGGCTAACCATTGCTTAAAGGGTTCAGCCTTAGGTGATGGTATTGATTGGATAATTCGTAAAAGACCTTTGGCATCTGCACAGTCTGTTAAATATTTTTTTCCGTCTGATGAAATCATTTTCAGTTGTACGATAATTTCGTACAACTGAGAAAACCCTTCTGAATTGAGTTTCCGTTTCAGGTCACTCCAATATCTTCTCGGATTATTACTTTCCGTTAAAATTTCGATTACATCAATTACAGCAAAATACCATTTCTGGAGTGTCTCGTTCCATTCAGTTCGTATTTGCTTACTTTCAAAAAGTTTTATATTACTCATAGGTTAAAAAATCATTGTTGCTTTTCTCTGCACTCTAGGCAATGACAAAATTCGTCATACAAAATTCGTTGTTCAATTTTCGAATTTCATTTTCCTTTCATTCCCACACCATCTTCACCCTCTCCCTGATCTTCCCCTCAAACACCTCAATCAACTCCTTGTTTACCTTCAGCCAAGAGCGTCAACCTGTGATCGGGTAATTCTGGTATTATTTTCCAGAACAATGTTTGCATTGCCGTTTTCATCATCGAAAAACCGCCAACCGGAAATTTCGAGTAGTTTGTTGATCTTGATCCGGGCACTGGCTTCTTTGGAAGGCATCTGCAAGTTGATGAAAGACAGGGATTAAAATTAGATAAAAAATGTCAACCGGCAATATCTGTGTTAGCTCCTTTTTACATAATTCTTTCTTCCATTCGTCATTCTCTAACTGCCTTCTGCTTTCTGCCCTCTGCTTTCTCTTCCGCCCGCGTCACGCGTCACGTCATCTCTCCGTCCTGAACTTCATCCCCTCTTTTTTGCAGATCTTTTTCAGGACCTGGCGGCCCGTGAACAACCCAGAAGGAAGTCCTCCCCCTGGCGAGGTCCAGTGACCGGTCATATAGAAATGATCCAGGCCGGGCAGGGTCATCAGGTTCCGCTGCTTCATCGCCTTGCGGTCCATGAGCCACCCTTCATATGAACCCCTCCAGTTTCCGGTATATCGTACAAAGGTATGTGGTGTCGCCAGGTCGGTCTCTTCGACCTGCTCCTTCAGCCCGGGATACAGCTGGTCAAGCTTGTTCAGCAGGATTTCCGTAATCTGCTTTTTTTCCTGCTTATATGCCTCACTGTGGTAGGGTATTTTAGTCCAGTAGTCCCAGTTTGCACTGACCATCACCGTCATGACCGACTTCCCCGGAGGAGCCATGGAGGGATCCATCGAATTGACACGGACAAAAAGATTGTTCACCTTCTCGCCTGCAATTTCAATAGGTTCCTTAAGGACATAGTTCCGGTTGGCCGGTTCACCTGAATAATCGGCATTAAGCCCGAGGGAAAGATAGACCAGGGGAGGGAAGAGGATCAGATCGCGGTAGGCCTCTTCAATGTCTTTGCTCAGGTATTTCCCGCCGAGCCAGTCATAGATGGCCGTGCGGCCGTCGGCTGCAGAGATGATGTAATCGGCGGTGCGTGTGGTGCCATCGGCCAGTGTTAT
>JBAXRT010000004.1:0-46419 GCA_037131065.1 bacterium
GTCTGCAGCGATCTTGTCCTTGCGTAGAGAATATAATTCACCGAGCTGGACAAGGGCATCATAATAACCCTGGTTCTGATCCACCGCCTTAAGCAGGTCAGACACCGCTTTGTTTGTATCACCGGTTTCCAGGTATGCCAAAGCCCGGGAATAATAAGCTTCGGGATAAACACTATTGATGGCAAGGGCTTTGTGGATGTATTCAAAAGTCCTGGGGTAATCCCTGATTACAAGGTTAAGCCTGGCCATGGACAGCAAAGCCTTCCGGCTTTGAGGATCAACCGTAATCCCTTTTACCATGACCTCCCTGGCGTTTTCCACCTGGCCCATCTGGAGATATATTTCAGCACATGTCACGTAAAGATCAGCATTCTTGGGTTGAAGGCTGATGGCCCTGTTAATATCCTTCAGTGCATTATCAAACTGCAGGTCCTTCAGATAAAAATCCGACCTGGCCTGGTAGAGCGCAGGATTTTCGGCATCACCTGAAATTTTCCTGTTTAACTGTTCCAGAACTAACCTGGCAGAGTCGGCGGCATTTTTTGGTTTGAACTCACCGGCTCCCCGGTTGCATGACAGAAAAGCAATAAACAACAACAGCAGCCATGCCGGGATTAGATTTCGCATCTTATTTCAGATTGTGTAATGCCTCCTTGATTTTCCCTTCGAGCTCGTCGGCGAGCTCCGGATTATCCTGCAGGATCTTCTTGACTGAGTCTCTCCCCTGTCCGAGTTTGGTATCGCCGTAACTGAACCATGAACCACTTTTTTTAATAATGTTCTGTTCAACAGCAAGGTCGATGATCTCATAAGTCCTGGATATTCCCTCACCGAAAATGATGTCGAATTCTGCCTTCCGGAAGGGCGGAGCAACCTTGTTCTTCACAACTTTAACCCTTACGCGGTTCCCGACAGCTTCTTCGCCCTCCTTGAGCTGCGTCTGCTTCCTGATATCCAGCCGAACGGATGCATAAAATTTCAGTGCGTTCCCCCCGGTGGTCGTCTCCGGGTTACCAAACATTACACCGATCTTCTCCCTCAGCTGGTTGATGAAGATACAGCAGGTGGCCGTTTTGCTGATTGTGGATGTAAGTTTCCGGAGGGCCTGCGACATCAGTCTCGCCTGCAATCCCATTTTGGAATCCCCCATCTCGCCTTCAATTTCACTTTTTGGAGTGAGGGCGGCAACTGAGTCGATTACGATGACGTCGATAGCTCCCGACCTGATAAGATTATCAGTAATCTCCAGGGCTTGTTCCCCATTATCGGGCTGGGAAACCAACAGGTTTTCCACATCCACCCCTAGTTTTTGGGCATAGAACCGATCGAAGGCGTGCTCAGCATCAATGAATGCTGCGATACCTCCTTTTTTCTGAGACTCGGCAATGGCATGAAGCGCCAGGGTCGTTTTACCGGATGATTCCGGGCCATAAATCTCTATCACACGTCCTTTTGGCAGACCTCCTATGCCAAGAGCAGCGTCAAGGCCTATTGAACCGGTAGATATAACATCGACGGCATCGATTGGGTTATCACCAAGACGCATGATCGTCCCTTTGCCATACGTTTTATCCAGCTTATCCATCGTAAGCTGCAGCGCTTTCAGTTTTTCTTTGTTAACCTCATTTGTCATAATGTTTTCTCCTTCATGAATCTCTGCCTTACGCAGTTTAGATTAATAACTATTAAACCGTCAGTTCCCTGAATACTTCCAGGCTGAACTTAATGCTTAATCGGTTATATGGTCAAAAGGTGATACTCCTGCCTTAAAATTGTGATCCAAAAATAAAAATTTATCAGCGTGCCGGGAGCTTCTTTCTCTCCGAGTTATCAACAACTTTAGGGTCTCCATACTTTTCATAATGGAGACAAAAATCCTTTAATCCGCACTCCGCACATTTGGGTCTCCTTGCCTGGCAGATATATCTCCCATGCAGGATCAGCCAGTGATGAGCAATGGAAAGCAGCGACTCCGGTATATACCTGATAAGCTGCAATTCAGTCTGCAATGGCGTCTTCGCATCTTTTGTCAGTCCCAGCCTCGCCGAAACACGATGCACATGCGTATCGACTGCAATGGCCGGTTTGTTAAAGATCACAGCCGCGATCACGTTGGCAGTCTTACGGCCTACACCTGGCAACCGCTGCAACTCTAACACATCCGAAGGCATGATCCCTTTATACTCATCCATAAGCATTTTAGCCATTCCAAGCAGATTCCTCGTTTTGTTGTTTGGATAGGAGCAGCTTTTTATCAATTCAAATACCGCTTCAGGCAAAGCTTTCGATAAGGAACATACATCGGGAAACCTCTCAAAAAAATACGGAGTTATCATGTTAACCCTTTTATCGGTGCACTGGGCGGAAAGGATCACTGCAACCGCCAGCTCATAAGGGTTTTTATAACTCAGCTCCGTTTCAGCTATCGGTTGAGTCTCAAGAAAATATTTAAGGACATTCTCGTATCTCCTGCCAATCTTCATGGAAAATGTTTTCGCAAAAATAGCATAAAATACTCCCGGAATAAATTAAGTTTGCAGCCATAACCATGGAAGAGAAGATGTATGATCTCATCATCGCCGGAGCAGGCCCTGCGGGATGTTCACTTGCACTTTGCCTGGCAGATTCGGGATTGCGCATGGCGATCATCGACAAAGACCTCTTTCCCAGGAAAAAAATCTGCGGGGATGCCCTGAGCGGAAAGGTCCTGAGCATAATGAAACGATTTTCCGGACAGGTATACCAGGATTTTATCGCCTCCGTTGAAAAAGAGCCCTCCTGGGGCATCCGATTCGTCGGTCCTAATCTGAAAGAGCTTGATCTGCCCTTTACTTCAGCCAGGGCAGGATCCCCGGAACCTCCGGGATTCGTTTGCCCCCGATCCTCTTTTGATAATTTCCTTCTGAAAAAAGTCTCAGCCCTCCCCAATGTGACCGTGATACAGGATACAAAAATCCTGGAGGTCACACTTCTTTCAGAAGGCATCAGGGTAAATACTAGCCGGGGAGTATATACCGGAAAAGTCATTGCCGGGGCTGATGGTGTTCATTCCGTTGTCCGCTCACTGAGCCAGGTTGCACCGTCAAAGAAAGATCATTGCCTTGGTGTCAGGGCTTATTTTGAAAATGTTTCGGGTCTTCATCCGGAAAACTTTATTGAGCTTATCTTCCTCAGGAAACTATTACCCGGGTACCTGTGGATCTTTAAAGGTCCTTCGGGGACCTGTAACGTGGGCCTTGGACTTCTTCATCAGCAGGTGATCAGTCGCAAGATCAACTTGTCAGCCCTCCTACTGGAGCTCCTTAACAACCACCCCTACCTCCGATCCCGGTTCAGGGATGCGAAGATGATCGACCGGCCACAGGCCCACACGCTTCCTCTCGGAAGCTATAGGATCAGACGATCCGGGAACCGGTTTGTGCTGCTGGGCGATGCTGCTTACCTGGTCGACCCCTTTTCGGGAGAGGGTATCGGGAATGCGATGGCAAGCGGTGAATGCGCTGCAAGGGCCATACGGAATTGCTTCCTGAATAACTGTTTCAGCGAATCAGACCTTTTTGCATATGATACGATGATTGAGAAAAGAATGGGTCGGGAACTCCGGGTAAGTACCTTGCTACAGAGATTGTCAAGGTCACCTTTTCTCTTTAATTACGTTGTTGGAAAAGCGAATAAAAATATCGATTTAAAGGAACTTTTGTCGGGGATGTTCACCAATGAAGATCTCAGGGCGAAATTAACCAGACCGGCCTTCTATCTGAGCCTTTTGTTAAGGTGAAGGTGAATTCCGGAAGATCGTGACTGCACCGCGTAACACATCATCCCCGTACTGGCCAACTCCCCTGAAAATATAGTAATAGACTCCGTCAGATAGATTTCCCCCGTCCCAATCACCGCTATTATAGTTGGTCCTTCCATAAACTTTTTTTCCCCACCGGTCGTAAACGACAAACTCATTGCTTAGATAGACCTCCTGCAGGTCAATATCCTGGTACGTGCTTTCACCGACCAGCTCTTTAATGAACAACTGATCGTTCTTACTGTCTCCATTCGGTGTGATCACATTGGGTATGAATAGATTGAGAATTTTGACAACAACATTGTGGGTGATGGTTGTATCACATCCGTTGGCATCGGTAGCCTGCAGCAAAACACCATAAACGCCGGCATTGGCATAGGTATGAGGCGCAGGATTCACATTGGGAACTTTTACGGAATCACGAAAATCCCAGGTCCAGCTGGTAAGATACGCTGCAGTAGTATCAGGAAAAAGAATAGAGATGGTCGGGTTTGTGAGGTAAACTGTATCCTTAGGAAGAACAGAGACCTCAATACTGGGCGACTTGAGAACATCAACAAAGTAGCTGCTGTCGATCGTACATTTATTTGAATCAGTGACAAAAAGCCAGTACTTCCCGGGGCAAAGCCCGAATACAATGGTATCCTGAGAATGTCCCCCACCCCAATTATAAGTGTATGGCGGCAAACCTCCGGATATCAGTGCCTTAAACTGGCCTTTGCAGACGCCACGACAGCCCAGCTCATTGTACCTGCACAAAGTGTCAAATTTCATTTTGTGATGCATCCTCAGATAGACATCATTGCTGATAGCCGTATTGGCGCCTTCCTTCACAATACAACGGTAGGAGGCAGTATCCGCAACATCGACAAATGGGAACATCAGCACTGAATCCGTTTTGGTTGGCATATCGACATGATTCCGCTGCCATTGATAGGTGACCGGTTCCTCACCCTGGCCTGTTACTAAGGTAGTAAAAGCAATGCTGTCGTTAAAACAGGCGGTGGTATCAGCAGGACTAACGGTGCATGTAAGCTGGCTGAATGTTGTATACTGAAGAAGTAAGAGAAGAAGAAGTGCTAAGTATTTCATGTAACCAAATTCGGCGTAAAATTAAGAATTTCTTTGAATTCTGATGATGACAGCGTAAATGAGTGAACGCAAAAACCAGAATTTTAGTGTTTTCCCGAAAACCGCCAAAAAGACATACACCCATGATTTAAAGTGACATAAATTCCTGCCGGATTCAATGGCAGATTTTTTGACGAAATGTTCAAAATTGATAGATATGAATTTTAATAATTTCACAATTAAAGCCCAGGAGGCTGTTCAGAAGGCACAGGAAATTTCACAGGCCCATCAGAACCAATCCATTGAAAGTGCCCATCTGCTCAAAGGCATGCTGACAGTGGATGAAAATGTTGTTCCTTTCCTGCTTAAAAAGTTGAATGTCAATATGCCTGTTTTTACAAAGGCACTTGACAAGATCCTGGAATCATACCCAAAAGTCAGTGGAGGTGAGGTCTTTCTCTCACCGGATGCTAACAAGTCTTTTCAAAAAGCCACCACAATTGCCAGCGAGATGGGTTATGATTTTGTATCAATCGAACACATGTTCCTTGGGATCATGAGCACCAGCGACAATGCCTCGAGGCTGTTAAAAGACAATGGGGTCAATGAGAAAGAGCTGAAAACGGCTATCCGCCAGTTACGCCAGGGAAATAATGTCAAGAGCCAGACCGCCGAAGAGACTTACAATGCCCTGATGAAATATGCTAAGAACCTGAATGACCTTGCAAGGAACGGCAAGCTCGATCCTGTCATCGGGAGAGATGAGGAGATCCGGAGGATCCTCCAGATCCTATCAAGAAGAACGAAAAACAACCCAATCCTGATCGGGGAGCCGGGTGTAGGGAAGACAGCGATTGCAGAAGGACTTGCCCACCGGATCATCGATGGTGATGTACCGGAGAATTTAAAAAGCAAGCAGATCTTTTCACTCGATCTCGGGGCGCTGATAGCCGGGGCTAAGTACAAGGGCGAATTCGAGGAGCGGCTGAAAAGTGTGGTCAAAGAGGTTATCGCTTCTGACGGGGAGGTCGTTCTTTTCATTGACGAAATCCATACGCTTGTTGGGGCAGGAGCAAGTGAAGGAGCCATGGATGCTGCCAATATTTTAAAGCCTGCCCTTGCCAGGGGTGAATTGAGAGCAATCGGAGCGACCACCCTGAAGGAGTACCAGAAATACTTTGAAAAGGATAAGGCACTGGAGCGCAGGTTCCAGCCGGTCATGGTCAATGAACCATCTACACTTGATGCCATTTCTATCCTCCGCGGACTTAAGGAGCGTTACGAAACCCATCATCATGTAAGAATCAAGGATGAAGCCATTATTGCTGCCGTTGAATTGTCGCAGCGATACATTTCCGAACGTTTTCTCCCAGATAAGGCCATTGACCTTATTGATGAAGCGGCGTCAAAGCTTCGTCTTGAGATCAACTCACTACCTGAAGAACTGGAAAAAAGTGAAAGGAGGATCAGGCAGCTCGAGATAGAACGTGAAGCCATCAAGCGGGAAAATGATCCCGAAAGGCTGAAGATCCTGAATGCAGAGATTGCTAACCTGAGCGATGAAAGGAACGACCTGAAGGCAAAATGGCAGGCAGAGAAAGACCTTGTTGAGCAGATACAGTCATCGAAAAACGAGATCGAATCATTTAAACTTGAAGCTGACCAGGCGAACCGCTCAGGGGACCTTGGTAAAGTGGCGGAGATCAGGTATGGCAGGATCCCCCAGGCTGAGAAGGCCATTGAAAATTATAAGATAAAACTTTCAGAGATCCAGAAGGATTCTCCGCTTGTCAACGAAGAGGTGGGGGCAGAGGAGATCGCTGAAATCGTCTCACGCTGGACCGGTATACCCTTGAACAGGATGCTCCAGAGCGAAAGGGAGAAACTCCTGAACCTCGAAGGGGAGCTTCATATGCGTGTAGTGGGCCAGGACGAGGCCATCATTGCCATCTCGGATGCCATACGGCGAAGCAGGGCCGGGCTCCAGGACCAAAAACGACCGGTCGGATCATTTATCTTCCTCGGGACCACAGGTGTCGGTAAAACAGAACTGGCCAAAGCACTGGCCGAATTCCTGTTCAGTAATGAAAACAGCCTTGTCAGGGTCGACATGTCGGAATATCAGGAAAGACATACCGTTTCGCGGCTGATCGGAGCCCCTCCCGGATATGTAGGTTATGAAGAGAGTGGACAACTGACCGAAGCCGTGCGCCGCAAGCCATATTCGGTTGTCCTGTTGGACGAGATCGAAAAGGCGCATCCCGACGTCTTTAATGTCCTTTTACAGGTCCTTGACGACGGTCGTCTTACGGATAACAAAGGGAGGACCGTCGATTTCAAGAATACCATCATCATCATGACCTCCAACATCGGTTCTCATATTATCCAGGAGAACCTTGAAAAAATCAATGATAATAACCGGACTGAGCTCATCAACCGGACCCGAGAAGAGGTTTTTGAACTGCTTAAGAAGAGCATACGGCCCGAGTTCCTTAACCGTGTGGATGAGATCATTATGTTCCAGCCGTTATCAAAAGAGGAGATCAGGAAGGTTGTCGAGATACAGATCAACCTGGTAAAGAAAATTCTTGAGAAAAATGACGTGCATATCAAGGTAACCCCGTCGGCCATTGAACACATTGCCTCTGTTGGATTTGATCCTCAGTTCGGGGCAAGGCCTATCAAGCGGGTGATCCAGAAACTCCTGCTGAATGAACTTTCGAAAATGATCCTCGAAGGAAAGGTCAGCCGGGATTCCGGGATCGTCGTGGATGAGAGAAAGGGAAAACTACTCTTTAGGAATGACTAAGGTGCCTTTATCCCAGGTCTCTTTTCTCAGGATGGTGCCATCTTCATTAAAGAAGGTCCATACTCCATCCTGGTGACCCTCCTGGTACTGGCCCATGACCAGCAGGGAACCTGACTCATAGAACCCCTGGAAAGGACCGGTTTTATCGTTCATAGTAAAGGTACCATGCAGTTTGATGTTTCCGCCGGAATAATATTCCTCCCATACGCCGTCTTTGTAACCTTCCTTCCATTGAACAATCCCGGCAATACCTCCTTGTGGATAATAGGTCCGGGCAACTCCTGATCTCAGACCGTTTTTATAGGTTTCTTCCAGGAGCAGGGCACCATCCGGCCTGTTATAAAAAAACCAAACACTGTCTTTCTTCTCATTAAGGTATCTCCCGGCTGCCATCTTCATCCCATTCCGAAAAAAGGAGACGGTATTGGCCCTTTTGCCGTTATCAGCATACTGGGTGATGGTCCTCAGTTTCCCGTCGGCATAGAAATAACGAAATTCGCCTAAAGGAACACCATCCCTGAACTGGCCTTCATATGCTTTATTTCCTGTAGAATCATATTTTATCCATTTACCCTGCATACGTCCTTTTGAATCAGTCTGGTTGATGGAATCCTGGCCAGACACTGAATTTAAAAAAAAGAAAAGAAGGAGCAGAAGAAATTGAAAGCGAAACATAATCCCTGAAGTATTATTTTTGCAAAGTAAAGAAATATTTTTTTGTACTCAATCCCGTCAAAATTACTCGAACGCGCCGTCACCGAACTGGCTAAACTTCCTGGTATCGGACGTAAAACGGCGCTACGCATGGCCCTGCACCTTCTGAAGCAGGAAGCCACAGCGGTAGAATCATTTGGTTCTGCAGTGATTAAAATGCGTAACGAGGTCATTTATTGTATGAGATGTGGAAATATTTCCGACAGCGAACAATGCGACATCTGTTCAAATCCAAGGCGTGATCATGAAGTAATCTGCGTAGTTGAAGACATCCGTGATGTGATTGCCATTGAGAACACCGCTCAATACCAGGGGGTTTATCACGTGCTCGGGGGCATCATTTCTCCCATGGAAGGAATTGGTCCGCAGGATCTGAACCTCGAATCCCTTTTCAGGCGTGTTGCCGGATCGGGGACACGTGAAATCATACTGGCCCTGCCGACTACGATTGAAGGCGACACAACCAATTTTTTCCTTTACAAAAAACTCAGGGAAACCGGGGTTAAACTTACTGCAATCGCCCGTGGGATCTCGGTTGGCGATGAACTTGAGCATACCGATGAAGTGACGCTTGGAAGGTCCATTATGAACAGGACTCCATATGAATCCACAATCTCGCCTTCAAAGTAACCTTTATCTGTATTTGAAATTTTATTTGTCTGCCATGGCAATTATGACCATGCATCAGGTCAATCCATGGTGAACAACTTGAGCTGGTTCACCTTTTCAGGTTTAGGGTTAAATTCAAGGTCTGCATAGTTCTGAAGGAAAGGCCTGATCGCCTTTTTAATAACCTTGTTGGGAGTTGTACGGCGCGATTTGCTGAAATTTATAAGCGATTTTTTCTGCTGGACCGTTATTTTAAGGGTGATGGTTTTGTAACGGAGAGGTTTTCTGGCTTTTTTCTTCTTTTTCCTGGGCATGTGATTCAACGTCCTTTAAGGATATCTTTGAAATCATTCAGGATCTTTTTGGCAAGGTTCTCTGCTTTCTCCATCATATCGCTTTCCGCATATATCCTGACGATGGGTTCGGTATTGGATCGTCTCAGATGAACCCATTCCCCGTCGAAATGGATCTTCACCCCGTCAATAGTCGAAACGGGCTGAGAATCGTACTTTTCAACGATCTTCTCAAGGATCCCGTCGATGTCCATCTCTGGTGAGAATTCAATCTTGTTTTTGGAAAGATAGAAATTCGGATACTGATCGCGGAGCGTAGAGCACTTGATCCCTTTTTTGGCCAAGAAGGTCAGAAAAAGGGCAATCCCTGCCAGTGCATCACGACCGTAATGAAGAGGTGGATAAATGACGCCGCCATTCCCTTCTCCTCCAATCACAGCCTTTTTCAGTTTCATCATCTCAACAACGTTGACCTCTCCGACGGCGGAAGCATAATAGTGGCCACCGTGTTTTTCAGTAACGATATTCAATGCCTGAGATGAGGAGAGGTTGGAGACCGTATTTCCAGGCGTGTTTTCAAGAATATAATCTGATACAGCGACCAGCGTATACTCTTCACCAAAAGGTTCACCAACTTCATTCACAATGGCAAGCCGGTCAACATCGGGATCGACAACAAAACCAAGATCCGCCTTGTTCCTGACAACAACCTGGCAGATTTCCCGGATATTTTCAGGCAACGGCTCCGGATTATGAGGGAACTCCCCGTTGGGATCGCAATACAATTTGTCTGTCTTGCTCACCCCCAATGCTTTCAGGAGCAAGGGCACAGCAATTCCACCGGTGCTGTTCACGGCGTCGACAACGATCCTGAAGGAGGCTTTTTTTATAGCAGCCGTATCGACCAGCGGCAATTCAAGGATTTTATCAATATGCTTCTGGAGGTAGGTGTCGTCCTGGACGCATTGTCCCAATTGGTGGACCTCTGCATAAGAGAAGTCACCTTTTTCAGAAATGGCTAACACCTCCTGCCCATCAGATGCGGAGAGGAACTCACCTTTATGGTTCAGGAGTTTCAGTGCATTCCACTGTTTCGGATTATGGCTGGCGGTCAGTATGATCCCACCCTGGGAACCCGACATGGTAACGGCCATTTCGGTTGTCGGGGTGGTCGTGAGACCGATATCGATGACATTGAATCCCATCCCTGTCAGTGTCCCGGTGACAAGGTCATTGACCATTTTTCCTGACAGCCTGGCATCCCTGCCTACAACAACAGTCATTTTTTTCAGGTCAAGGGATTTTTTAAGCCAGCAGGCATAGGCAGCCGTAAATCTCACAATGTCCACCGGGGTGAACCCGTCCCCGGGTTTACCTCCTATGGTTCCTCTGATACCAGAGATTGATTTGATCAGTGGCATAATCCTCTTTTTAGGCAAATGTAAAGTTTTTCACAGCATCATTCTTTTTTTGTTAAAAAAAAGTCAGCAAGGGAGAGGCCTGAGGGGTCGGGTAACCGGATTTTTGTTAACTTTGCAACGACATCGTGTCCCCCTTTTCTGGCACAAATATTTTGCATGGAAGAATCTTTTGAATCGTTTTTTGATAAGGAAACCCTTGCACTGGTAAGACGGTTCGAAGAAATGATAGAACAGGGTGAACAGTTCTTTTATGATGTCAGCGAATTTGAAGAGCTCATTGATTTCTATTTTTTCCAGAATAACCTCCCAAAAGCGAAACAATCCATTGACCTTGCGCTCGGCCAGCACCCGGGTTGCGTGAACATTTTACTCAAATCGGCCCAGTACGCTATTAACGCAAGCCTTCCTGAAGAAGCCCTTGTTATAATGAAGGAGGTTGACAATGCAGATATCCCGGACCAGGAGCTGCATTTCACAAAAGGCACGATTTACAGCCAGCTTGAGAAACCTGAAAAAGCCATTGAAGAGTTTGAACTTGCCGTTGGGGGTGTAGACTATCCCGATGACCTGTTTTCAAGTATTGCCTTCGAATACGAGAACATCGGCAACTACGAAAAAGCCATAGAATATCTTCTGAAAGCAATTGAATCCGATCCCGAAAACGAGGCAATCCTTTATGAATTGTCGTTCTGTTTTGAAGTTTCTCAGCAAACCGACAAAGGGATTCGCTTTCTCCAGGAGTTTATCAACAGGAATCCCTATTCCAAAGCCGCATGGTTTAATCTCGGAATTGCATACAGCAACCTGGAACTATTTGAGAAAGCGGTGGATGCCTATGATTACGTCATCGCCATCGATGAGACTTTCGCTTCGGCATATTTCAATAAGGCCAATTGTTTCGCAAACCTTTCCAATTACGACAAGGCGATCGAAACCTATTTCGAAACTTTTTACTACGAAGATCCCGAGCCTATAACCTATTATTACATTGCCGAGTGCTACGAAAAACTTAGAAGTTTCGACTCCTCCCTGGAATTTTATAAAAAGGCGGTCACCCTCGATCCTGAGTTCGCTGATGCGTGGCTGGGAATAGCCATTTCATATGACGAACTTGGGAAACCACAGTCAGCCATTCCTTATGTCAGGAAAGCCATCAAACTGTCCCCCACCCTACCTGAATACTGGTTCATTCTCGGTGACCTGCAGATCAAGTTGACGAAAATTGATGAAGGAATAGCCTCTTACCGAAAGGTCATTGAACTTGATCCCGAGGATCCGGAGATATGGCTTGACCTTTCAGTCGTTTATGCCGATCAGAAAAATTTTGAAAAGGCTTACGGCATCCTGTCGGAGGGGCTTCACTGGCATAAAAAGCACCCTGATTTTTTCTACGGGATGGCCTATTACCTGTACCTTGAAGGCAAATCGAAACAGGCAGAAGAGATCTTCTCTAAAGCGCTCGGGATGGATTACGAGGGGCACAAACGTCTGTTCAAGACCTTCCCTGAAGCAAAAAACAACCCGGCTGTGATCGGTATGATTGAAGCATTTAAAAAGTGATAAACACCAACCCTTATGATGAACGCACAACTCCCCCACTTACCCGAAAGAACCTTAAAACCAAGGCAAAACGGGATTGCAATGGTAATGGATAAAGGACTCAGCCTGCGTGAAGCAGAGGATTTTGTGTCGAACTCAGCCGAGTATGCCGACTTCGTAAAACTTGGATTCGGAACCTCCCTGGTCACACCCAATGTAAAGGATAAGATCAAACTTTATCGTGAGGCGAACATAAAGGTTTACGTGGGAGGAACTCTATTTGAAGCCTATGTGATCCGTGACCAGTTCGACTCCTTCAGGAAATACATCGACTGGCTTGGTCTTGATACTGTTGAAATTTCTGATGGGTCCATGTTAATGGATCATGATGTCAAATGCGAATATATCCATACACTCTCACGGGATTTCACGGTTCTCTCAGAGGTTGGCTCCAAGGAATCGGGAATTCTCATTGCACCGAACCGCTGGATCGAAATGATGCAGAAGGAACTTCAGGCTGGCTCGGTAAAAGTCATCGGAGAAGCCAGGGAGAGCGGGAACGTTGGAATCTACCGGCCCACAGGGAAGGCTCATGTTGCCCTTATCAATAAGATCCTTGTCAAGGTTCAGAGTGAGAGGATCATATGGGAGGCGCCATTGAAATCGCAGCAGGTCTGGTTTATCAAGAATTTCGGGGCCAATGTGAATCTGGGCAACATTCCGCCACAGGAAATCATCTCTCTTGAAACCCTGCGTCTTGGATTAAGAGGCGATACTTTTTTCCATTTTCTGCCCGCAAAATACAAGAAGTTCCAACCGAGATAAACACTATGAGACGTTTCGGCCTGGTTGGTAATCCCCTTACCCATTCGTGGTCGGAAATATACTTTTGCGAGCTTTTCCGGAAGCACGGATTATCTGACTGCACTTATGAACTTTTTCCAAAAGCCAGCCTGACTGGCTTTCGCCGATGGATCCATGCCGAGCAGGATCTGGCCGGACTCAATATTACCATTCCATTCAAGGTTGCGGTCATGAAGGAACTTGATGAGATTGATCCGGTAGCCAGCGGATCCGGTGCGGTAAATACCATAAAAATCATCCGAAAGCAAGGAGTGCCGTGGCTTAAGGGGTTCAACACTGATGTGGACGGATTCAGGGGATCCCTGCCAAACCCCTTTCCGCATCAGCGAGCATTGATCCTGGGGAGCGGTGGTGCATCGAAGTCAGTTGCCTATGTATTTAGGGAAATGGGAATCGATTTCCGGACCGTGTCAAGAAATACCGGTAACATGGAGAACCTGACTTATGATCTGATCAACAGACAGATCATGGAATATTATACCGTGATTGTCAATACAACCCCGCTGGGCATGTACCCTGAGACAGAAAGCAGCCCGAAGATACCCTATAAGGATATTTCACCGCAGCACCTGCTGATCGACCTTATTTACAATCCTGAAGAGACCATGTTCCTGAAATCCGGCAAGGCACATGGAGCACAAACCAATAATGGTCTGAAAATGCTTCAGATTCAGGCTGAAAAGGCCTTAAGTATTTTCACCTCCGGTTGATACCGGCTACTTTTCCTTTTTCTCTTTCCCTGGTTCCTCATTCCTGACTACCTCAACTTTCAGGTTTGCCACCATGGCCGCAACCGCACCCACAGCAGCCAGCATCGGGGCAATGATTGCACCGATAATACCAAAAGTAACAGGTATCTCCAGGTAAACCTTGCCATCCTCGTCCTTGATAATCAGGCGACGGACATTCCCCTCATGGATAAGCTGCTTGATCTTTTCAACCAGCTCTTCTCCTTTGACCCTGAATTCTTCCTTTATATTTTCCATTTTTTCTGAGCATTAGCGTTACTGACAAGATGTCATTGCAATAGAACAGGCAAAACTCATTCCAAAGTTAAGCATGACACAGATATCACCGGAGGATTAATTTGAGCAGTTTATGTTTGAGTTTATACGGCGGGTACCTTATCGGGATATCAATCCAACTTGCTTTTTTCATGACCGACCTGTGGTGGGAAAAGGTGTCGAAGGAGTAGATGCCATGATAACGCCCGATTCCGCTGTTGCCTACACCACCGAACGGGAGGTTTTCATTTGCAATATGCATCACCACCTCATTGATACATCCGCCGCCGGAAGAGGTCTGCAAAAGAATTTCATCCTGCTTCCTGGAATCTTCTGAAAAATAGTAGAAGGCCAATGGTTTCGGCTGACCGTTAACATAATCAATCACCTCCTTCAGTTCGCTGAATTCCATCACAGGAAGGATCGGTCCGAAGATCTCCTCCTGCATCACAGGATGCTCGGGAAGAATTCCGTCAATGATTGTTGGAGAGATGTACCTCTCCTGAATATTGACCTCTCCCCCGGCGATAATATTTCCGTTCTGCAAAAAAGCGGCAAGCCGCTGGGTTTTTGGCACTGTCGCAATCCTTGGATAATCGTTACTTTTTTCAGGATCCTTTCCAAAATAGTGGCGGATTCTCTCTTTCATCAATTCCAGCAGCTGTGTCTTTACCGACTTGTGAACGAACAAATAATCGGGTGCGATACAGGTCTGACCTGCATTGATGAACTTTCCCCAGACAATCCTCGCTGCGGCAATTTTCAGGTTGGCATCCTTATCCACAATGCAGGGACTTTTTCCCCCGAGTTCAAGAGTGACCGGGGTAAGGGTCTTGGCAGCCGCCTCCATGACAACCTTCCCAACAACGGAACTGCCTGTAAAAAAGATATAATCCCATTTGCGGGCCAGCAATGCATGGTTCGATTCTCTTCCTCCCGTATAATAACTGATATACTCCGGTGGAAAAAACTCCGCAATCATCTCTCCCATGACCCTGGCGGTATTCGGAGTGTAGTCAGAGGCTTTAAGGGCAACACAGTTCCCTGCCGAAATGGCTCCGACGAGAGGGTCGATCAGCAACAGGAAGGGGTAATTCCACGGAGCGATAATAAGTACCTGCCCATATGGCTCCCTGATGATCCTGCTGGTAGACCAGAAATGGATCATCTCGTTGGTAGGAACCCTTTGGGGGCGCGACCATCCGGGTAATCTCCTGATATGAGTACTGATCTCGGAAAGGACAAGACCTATCTCGGTGGCATAGGCTTCAAATTTTGATTTATGCAGGTCTTTCCAAAGTGCTTCATACAGGCGATCCTCATAGAGATGAATGGCTTTTTTCAATTTTTTCAACTGCCCGATACGAAAGGCCAGATCCCTTGTCTGGCCCGTCTGAAAGAATTTTTTCCGGGCTTCCGCATTTTCAATAACTTGATCGATCATATTTTTTTTATAGAGGATTCAGGTATCTGTCAATTAAAAGGTGCAGTTTAGTAACGTTCAAGCGGTAAGAAACTTCTCAAGCATGGAAATAAGAAGGTTCCTGTCGATCGGTTTGGAAATGTAGTTGTTGCAACCTGCCTGTATACACCTGGCCTTATCTTCGGTAAAAGCATGGGCTGTGATTGCAATAATGGGCAGGTTAGTCTTGAATTTCCTGATCTCGCGGGCAGCCTCATAACCATCCATCACCGGCATCCTGATGTCCATCAGGATTAGATCAATGGTGGGATCGGTTCTCACTATCTCCACAGTAGCCCGGCCATCCCTGGCATGGACCAGTTTTGGATTCATTTTAGAAAGCATTATCTGGATCAGTTCAAAATTTTCTTCAATGTCCTCAGCAACCAAGATGGTCTTGCCGGAAAAATCAACCTTCTGAGGCTTTTTGTCATCCCTGGGCAGGCCTTTCTGCCTTCCCTGCAGCAGGGTCCCTGGCAGTGTAAAATGGAAAGTTGATCCTTTTCCCAATTCAGAATCCACCCGGATCGTACCGCCCAGCAACTCAACAAGTCCTTTTGCGATCGAAAGGCCAAGTCCCGTCCCTCCATAAGAACGCGTATCACTCTCCTCCTCCTGCCTGAATCGGTCAAAGACAATACTAAGTTTATTTTTTGCTATTCCTTTCCCTGTATCCTCAATATAAAAGTGGAACTGATCCTCACGAAACTTGTACCCAAACCTGATATGGCCTGATGTTGTGAATTTGGTTGAATTCCCCAACAGGTTGTTCAGTACCTGCGTCAGCCTGACCTCATCAGTAACAATACTGCATTGTGCATCATCCAGGTCCTTTTCAACAATAATCCTGACTTCTCTTTTCCCAAACCTGGTCAGCTCATTCCTGAAAGTAATCAAAAGATTGTCCAACAACTCGTTCAGGCTGAAAGTCGTTTTTTTCAGGGTAAGCTGGTTAAAGTCAATTTTGGAGATATCAATGATATCGTTAATTACGGTATACAGATGTTTCCCGCTCTGAGCGATAATACCGAAAAATTTCTTCCGGTCTTCCGGTGAGAGGTCCTCTTCAAGGAGCAATTCTGAAAAACCAAGGATGCCGTTCATTGGTGTCCTGATCTCGTGTGAAACGTTTGCAAGGAATGCGCTCTTTAGCCGGTCTGATTCTTCGGCATGATCCCTGGCAATCGTCAGCTCAGTATTCATTCTCTTAAGCTCTTCCTGCATCTGCTTGTGAGCGACCATTCTCTGGTGGAGCTCATTGGTCCTCTCTTCAACCATCCGCTGAAGCTTGTTCCTCTCGTAATGCTCAATGAAGTAGTAGATAACTGAGAGGAGCAGGAGGAAAATGAACCCTGCAACAATAAAATAAAATGTAAATGACTTGTAGAATGGTGGCTTTAAGTATATTTTCAGAAAGGAGGAAGAAGACTCTTTCCACTGCCCGCTCTCGCTGGAGGCCATTACTCTGAACTCATAATGACCGGAAGGGATATTTGTATAGTAGATGCTCCTTTTCGAATCACAGTTGATCCAATCCTTGTCGAATCCGGAAAGCATGCACCTGTATTTTATTTTTTCCGGATTTCCGTAGTTAAGAGCAGCATACCTGAATTCAAGTCTTCGTGCAACCGGGGTGGTCACGACAAGACCGTTCAGGGGCAAAGACTGACCATCGGCAAGAAAATCAGTTATATATACCGGTGAAAAAACGGAGGTGGGGGTCTGTATCTCTTTCGGATCAATAATAACAAGGCCTTTCATCGTCGGAAAAATGAGTTTGCCTTCACGGGTCTTACACCCGGCTGGCGATACCCCTCCGTTGCATTCAGAAGTTTCCATGCCATCTGCTTTATCATACAGGACAGGCGCCAGTGATTTCACTTTTGATGCTGAAAAGTCGAGAAGTTCCTGTTTCTTTATTTTGTAGATACCCTTGTTGCAGCTTATCCAGAAATCTCCATAATCATCTTCGAGGATCTTTAGAACAACCTCATTCGGCAACCCATCGGAGGTAGTGAACCTGGTAAATTTACCGTCCCTGATGAGGCTAAGTCCGCTGGCTGCCGTACCTACCCAGATATTCCCATCCGTATCTTCGTAAAGGCTGAGAATGAAATCCTTTGAAAGGCCTTCCCTGGGGTCAACCGGGGAAACTTTTCCGTTGCTTATTCGGTTAAGTCCGTTGTTCGTGCCAACCCAGACATCACCCTTTCGATCCTCCATGATACACGTAACGTTATCATGTGATAATCCGTTTGCTGTATTATAAACGGTAAAATGACCATCTTTGAAAAAGTTTATCCCTCCGCCTGTCGTCCCGATCCAGAGGCCTCCCGACCGCTCAGAACAGAGGGCGAGCACAACGTTGTTTGACAAACCATCTTTTTCGGTAAAGGTCCTGAACTTGTTATCATTAAACCGGATGAGTCCACCTCCGGCCGTCCCAATCCACAATGTATTATCATTGTCTTCGGAAATGGCAAGGATCAGGTACCCTGGCAATCCATCTTTCTCGTCGATAATTTTAATCTTCCCGTTTTCGATCCTGACAAGGCCGTGGTCGGCAATACCCATCCAGGTAGTTCCGCGGGAGTCTTCAAAAACCGGCAGGATCACGTCGCCAGGCAATCCGTCGCTGCTTGTCATCGTGATGATCCTTTTAGGTTTTATCCTGTCAATGCCGGCTCCCGAGGAGCCTGCCCATATATTACCCTCCCTGTCCTCATACAGTGCTGCAATGAGATCTCCGGAAAGTCCGTCGTTAATGGAAAAATGAGAGAACCGGCCATCGATCAGCCTGAAAACACCTCCTCCGTTTGTACCGCCCCAGAGTATCCCTTTTGAATCACACAGAAGGGTTGAAACTGCATCACATGGAAGCCCGTCTTTTTTTCCGAAAGTTCTGAAACGGCCATCTTTGAAAAGATTCAGTCCTTTGCTTTTGGTTCCTATCCAGAGATTCTGGTCTTTATCCAAGGAAAGAGTTTCGATAAACTCCTCACTGAGGCCATCCCTGGAATGATAATTCCTGATGGTCTGATTCTCAATTACCGAAAGTCCGTTCTGGGTCCCCACCCATATCCTGCCTTTTCCATCCACAACAACTGACCTGATATAATTACTGGCCATGCCGCTCAGTGTATCGTACTTTGTGAATTTTCCATTCCGGAGGAAGTTCAGCCCCCCCCCTGAAGTTCCGATCCAGAGACCTCCGGCCGGATCCTCACAGAGTGCAAGGATCCTCATGTCACTCAACCCATCGGATTTTCCGAACCTGGTGAACAGACCGTTCTTATAACGGAGCAGTCCATCTCCCTCGGTACCCAGCCAGAGACTTGAATCCCGTGTACCAAGGATGGTGCTGATAAAATTCACGTTCAGTTGCGGAATATTGGATTTGTTCATAGGGTAAAAAGAGACCCCGTCGAACCTGACCAACCCCTCTTCCGTACCAAAAAAGAGCCATCCGTCCGCGGTCTGGGCTATAGAAAGGATCGAATTGACCGGCAAACCCTGTTCAATCTGCCAGTTATCGACTTTCAGCCCGGTATTTTTGACAGACAACCCGTTCTCCTGTGAAAGTATCAAACCAGGAGTGAGGAGAAATGAAAGAGAGATAAAAAGTAAGAATATGGTTTTCTTCATAAATTCTTGCTATATCGTTAAGGGTTTCAGGAAACAGGACAATTTTTCAGTCGGTTTTATGTCCTTTGAACCCGGCCATGGAATTGTAAACGCCCAGGCCTTTCCCGATCAGCAGGTCGAAAAGGCGTATGGGAAGAATGCCCTTGGTGAAAGGCAGGGCGCGGACAAGAAACGGCGTCCTCACCACCAGGAGATTATGTTTAATCGCCCTCACTACCCTGGCTGCCAGTTTGCGGGGTATCAGGATTGGAAGAAGCGGGTTGGTCCTGACTCCCTGGAACATCCCGGTATCAATATAAGAAGGATTCACGGTTGTGATCCTGACGCCGGTCCTTGCCTGTTCGAGTTCGAGCCTGAGTGATTCTGACCACCCGATCACCGCCCATTTGCTGGCGCAGTATACCGACATCCTTGGGTTTGCAAGCAACCCTGCTGCAGAACTTATATTCACAATATGCCCTGATTTACGGGCGATCATCGCGGGGAGAAATTCGAGAGTTACATGCATGACGGCATTGGTATTGATAAGCATCGTAAGATCGATATCCTCGTGTGTATGCTCTGTAAATTCCTTTCCCCGGACAATTCCAGCATTGTTTATCAGGATATCGACAGCCCCGACCTCTTCAGCAACCTTTTTTGCGGTAGCAATGACCTGGTGCAGATCGGAAACATCAACGATATAAGGATAAACTATGAAATTAAGACCTCTAAGTTCCCTTGTTGTCTCATCCAGTTTCTCCTTGTTCTTGTCCCAGATAACCAACTGGCCAGCACCTTCCTGCAGACAGATATCTCCCATCAGCCGCCCGATTCCGGAGGCACCGCCGGTAACGAGTACGGTAGTTTTGCTTATTTTTGTCATAATTTTAACCTATAATGGCATTTTGTTCAAAAATACAATTTTTCATTGTCCTGAGAAAAATGATTTCTGTGCCAGAAAAATTTGGTGTTTTAAAAAGATTTTCTTAATTTTGCAGCCCATTTGCACTTTCTGTATTAAATCGATTGATCCAACCAATTTAAAGAATATGAATTTAGCTTCTGAAGTAAAGAAAAAAGCATTTAAAGATTACGGTAAATCCGAATTTGACAGCGGTTCCGCTGAAGCACAAATTGCCATGTTCACGATGAAAATCCAGCATCTGACTCAGCATCTTAAAATAAATAAAAAAGACCTTGTCACCGAACGGTCACTGGTCCGCATGGTAGGTAAGCGCAGAAGACTCCTTGATTATCTCAAGGCTAAAGAGATTGAGCGTTACCGTACAATTATCAAAAAATTAAACCTCAGGAAATAAGCGATAGTTTTCCTGTTTTTTTTAGAAAAGAGGCAATTCAACAAATTGCCTCTTTTAATATCCGATAGAAACGAAACATATGAATGGAATTACGAAGACTTTAAAATTAAATGATGGCAGGGAAATTTCCCTGGAAACGGGAAAATTGGCCAAACAAGCCGATGGTTCCGTAGTTGTCAAAATGGGCGACACGATGCTACTTGCAACCGTCGTAGCCGTACAGGAGGCCAGGGAGAATGTTGATTTCATGCCTCTTTCAGTTGAATACCGTGAAAAATATGCCGCAGCCGGAAGATTTCCAGGTGGATTCTTTAAAAGGGAAGCCAGGCCTTCTGATTATGAAGTACTGATTTCACGCCTCGTTGACCGCGCACTGCGCCCTCTTTTTCCAGACGATTTTCATGCAGAGGTACAGGTGATCGTCACCCTCATCTCTGCCGACAAAAATGTTCTGCCCGATGCGCTTGCATGCCTGGCAGCTTCATCCGCACTGGCCGTGAGTGACATTCCATTTCTTGGCCCGATATCTGAAGTAAGGGTTGGCCGTATCAATGGCCAGTTTGTCATCAACCCCACCATCTCCGATCTTGTCAATTCCGACATGGATATCATGGTGGCCGCCTCGATCGACAACATCGTAATGGTTGAGGGAGAAATGAAAGAGGTTTCAGAAGCCGATATGCTTAGTGCATTGAAGTTCGCCCACGAAGCCATTAAACTGCAGTGCAAGGCACAGCTTGAACTGGCAGCCCTTGTTGAAAAATCTTCTCCGAAACGGATATACTCCCACGAGATCAATGACCAGGAATACTTTGCAAAGCTAAAGGCAGCAACTTATTCTAAGGTTTACGAGATGGCGAAGACAGGAAATGCCAACAAGCAGGAACGGAAAAAAATTCTCGACTCGATAAAGGAGGACTTTGTGACCTCTCTTACCGAGGAGGAAAAGGAAGAAAAGGCAGCCATGACCGGCCGCTATTTCCATGCAGTTGAAAAGGAAGCCATCCGTAATGCGACGCTTGATACCCGGAAAAGGGTTGACGGCAGGAAGCTGGATGAGATCCGTCCGATATGGAGTGAAGTGGATTATCTCCCGGCCGCACACGGCTCAGCCGTCTTTACAAGAGGTGAAACCCAATCGCTTACCACCGTTACTTTAGGGACAAAACTTGATTCCCAGGTGATCGACGGCGTCGTGATCGAGGAGAAGATCACCTTTATTCTCCACTACAACTTCCCATCCTTTGCCACCGGGGAGGTGAAACCTATCCGCAGCACGGGCCGCCGTGAGATCGGGCATGGCAACCTGGCTCTGCGCGCACTGAAAAGCATGCTTCCTCCGCCCGAGGAAAATCTCTATACCATCCGCGTCGTTTCCGATATCCTTGAATCAAACGGCTCCTCTTCCATGGCCACTGTGTGTGCAGGAACCATGGCCCTGATGGATGCCGGGGTGAAGATCCGTAAACCGGTCTCCGGGATAGCCATGGGACTCATCACGGATTCAGGATCCGGCAAGTACGCCATCCTTTCGGATATCCTCGGTGATGAAGATCACCTGGGTGATATGGATTTCAAGGTTTGCGGAACAAGGGACGGGATTACAGCCTGCCAGATGGACATCAAAGTGGAAGGATTATCATACCAGATCCTCCAGGAGGCCCTTGAACAGGCAAAAGCCGGAAGACTTCATATCCTGAACGAGATACAAAAGACAATATCCGAACCACGTGCTGATTACAAACCATTCGTTCCCAGAATCTTCCAGATGAAGGTCCCGAAGGAATTCATCGGTGCGATCATCGGCCCAGGGGGTAAAGTTATCCAGGAGATGCAGCGCGAGACTGGCACCACCATCGTTATCGAAGAGGTCGGAGAGTTTGGTATCGTCGACATTGTTGCCGACAATGTGGATGCAAAGAATGCCGTGGTTGAAAGGATCAAACGGATTGTTTCTGTTCCTGAAGTCGGTGAGATCTATAAGGGTAAGGTGAAAAACATAATGCCGTTTGGCGCTTTCATCGAGATCCTGCCAAACCAGGATGGTCTGCTTCATATCTCAGAGATCGAGTGGAAACGTCTTGAAAAGGTTGAGGATGCGTTGAAGGTGGGTGATGAAGTTGAAGTTAAACTGATTGATGTCGACCCGAAGACTGGCAAACTTAAACTCTCCAGGAAAGTGTTGTTGCCAAAACCGGAAGGTTTATCTGAACAAAAGCACGGACCAAGGCCACCAAAAAGGGATTAGTTTTTGTAACTTAATCCTAACTTCTGCGTAAACGTAAACCGTATTGTAATCTGCAACATTATCTGGCATTCGCATGAGGCAGTTAAAAATTACGAAGCAGGTAACGAACCGTGAAACCGCTTCGCTTGATAAGTACCTTCAGGAGATAGGGAAAGTTGAACTCATTACGGCGGATGAAGAGGTAGCCCTGGCACAGCGGATCAAGCAGGGAGATATGGCTGCGTTGGAAAAACTGACAAAGGCCAACCTCCGTTTTGTGGTTTCAGTGTCAAAACAATATCAGAACCAGGGGTTAAGTCTTCCCGACCTCATTAATGAAGGCAACCTTGGACTTATAAAAGCTGCCCAGCGGT
Organism: bacterium; assembly: GCA_037131065.1. Classification (GTDB taxonomy): domain Bacteria; phylum Bacteroidota; class Bacteroidia; order Bacteroidales; family FEN-979; genus JBAXRT01. The sequence goes on from JBAXRT010000004.1 coordinate 23,133, forward strand.
TCGATGAAACCAGGGGATTCAAATTCATCTCTTATGCAGTATGGTGGATCAGGCAGTCGATCCTCCAGGCACTGGCCGAACAATCCAGAATTGTCAGGCTCCCTCTCAATAAAATCGGTTCCATCAACAAGATCAACAAGGCTTATGCTCACCTGGAACAGCAATATGAGCGTGAACCGAATGCTGATGAGATCGCCAACATGCTCGAGGTCTCCGAGAATGAAGTAAAAGAGTCGCTCCGCAATTCAGGCCGCCATGTCTCCATGGATGCTCCCCTGGTGCAGGATGAAGACAATACTATGTATGATGTCCTCAGGAGCGAGGAAAACTCGACACCCGACAACGGGCTTCTTTATGAATCACTTAAGAGAGAGATCGAGCGGGCAGTATCGACACTCACCCAGCGTGAAGCAGATGTCATCCGGCTCTATTTCGGCCTTAACGGCAGCCATCCCATGACCCTGGAGGAGATCGGTGAAAAGTTCGACCTCACCCGTGAAAGGGTACGGCAGATCAAAGAGAAAGCCATACGCCGGTTAAAGCATACCTCCCGCAGCAAGATCTTAAAAACTTATCTTGGATAGTATGCCTCTTGTAGCTCCTTCCCTGCTCTCAGCCAATTTCCTGAATCTGCAGGAGGAGTTGAAAATGCTGAACAAAAGCGAGGCTGACTGGTACCATCTCGATGTGATGGATGGCGTTTTCGTTCCCAACATCTCTTTTGGTTTCCCTGTCATAGAAAAGATCCGCAGCCTGGCTGAGAGACCGCTGGATGTTCACCTCATGATCATCGATCCCGACCGTTACCTTGAAAGATTCCACAAAGCCGGGGCAGCGGTGATAAGCATTCACTGCGAAGCATCCAACCATCTTCATCGCTCTGTCCAGTCCATTAAAAACCTGGGAATCAAAGCGGGTGTAGTGCTTAATCCTGCATCTCCAATAACACTCCTGGAGGATATCATCCGCGATGTCGATATGGTCCTGCTGATGTCGGTCAACCCCGGATTTGGTGGTCAGAAATTCATTGAGAACACCATCGGTAAAACCCGCAGGCTGAAAGAGCTAATCCTCAGAAAGAATTCTGCCGCACTTATCGAAGTCGACGGAGGAGTTGATCTTGATAACAGTACTAGGCTGGTTGCTGCAGGAGTTGATATTCTTGTGGCAGGCAACACGATCTTCACCTCCCCCGATCCTGCAGAAATGATACGCAGGTTGAAAAACTCCTGAAAAGGCCTTCACTCCTTGACTCCTGGCTGATGATTTTTGCCAGTCTTATTACTTTTTCTATATTGTTTGTTTTTTGCTACTTTTACAAAAAAAACCGGTTTCTGATGGATTTTGAAGGGGCAAAAGAGTATATCCTTTCACGGCTGGCACGTGAGCTTGATCCCACGCTCTTTTACCACAGCATCGAACATACCATGGATGTCCATGACGCTGCCATCCAACTCGCACACTTGGAGAATATAGCCGGCAAGGAACTTGACCTTCTTCTCACCGCAGCCCTTTTTCATGACGCAGGTATGATGGTCGGCTATGACAACCATGAAGAGGTATCGGCTGCACTTGCAGGCGAAGTACTACCCTCTTTCCGTTATAATGAGGAGGAGATCCTGACAGTGACCGGGCTGATCAATGTCACACGTTTGCCACAGAAAGCCTCCTCCAGCCTTGAGGAGATCATTTGCGATGCAGATCTTGATTACCTGGGAAGGAACGATTTTTACATTCACTCATTCCAGCTCCGGCTGGAGTGGGAAACCCATGCGGGCAAGAAAACATCCCTGACGGATTGGATCAATGTCCAGGTACAGTTCCTCTCAAACCATTCTTATTTTACGAAATCAGCAATAGCCCTTAGAGATGAGCTTAAACAAAAACATCTTCTCGAATTAAAGGCATTGATCAACCATTGACAATAACCACGAACAGGCAAAAAACTTCAAAACAAACCATATGGCAACAAAAGCTAAAAAGGAGACAAAATACAACAACATAGTCCTCATCCCTACGGATTTCTCGGAAGTATGCGGCAATGCTATTTCCCATGGTGTGAAACTTGCCCAATTCCTGAAATACAAGGTATGTATCCTCCATGTTATAAACCGGGAGACCAAAAGCGCCCTGAAAAAGAAAAATGTCGATCTCGGGTATGTTGACAAACGGCTTAAGGATTACAAAACTTACTATGAAAAAAAATACGAGGTAAAGGTTGAAACCGTTGCCCTTGAAGGAAGTATTTTTACCACAATCAACGAATATGCGGAAAAGATCGGCGCTAACCTTATGGTACTCGGGACACACGGAAAGAAAGGATTGCAGCACCTGTTCGGCAGTTATGCGCTCAGGGTCGTGCTTGAGTCGCCGGTGCCTGTGATCGTAGTCCAGAAAAGGTCCTTCAGGGAGGGATACAGGGACATTGTATTTCCAATCCACAACGATGTTGAACCCAGACAGAAAGTTCAGTGGGCTAAATTAATGGCCAAGTTATTCAATTCGCGGATCCATCTCTTCCAGTCCATTGAAAAGGACTCCGGCCTGAACAGCCGCTTAAAGATCATCACCCAGCAGATCACCGAAAGCTTTGATGAGGATAAGATCCCATACGAGGTTGTTGTTGCCGAAAAGAAAGGGGCTTTCGCAGAGGAGGTGATTTCTTACGCCGTAAAAAACCACGCTGACATGATCATGATCATGACCCGGCCGAACATCGATGTGCCCGGCTTCAGCCTTTCAGCATGGGATGAAAGACTCATGTTCAACGAGGCCCAGATACCGGTCATGTGCCTTAACCCTGTCGATTTCGGTTATTACTATTATGAATGGATCATGCTTGCCTGATCCTTCGGTAAAATAATTGATGGTTACCCAAATCAGGAAATACTGGGAGAATGATCCCTTGGTCTTAATCATGGGACTGGCCATTCTCTTCCGGTTCCTTGCAGTCATATTTGCGAGGGGCTGGGGAATGATCGATGACCATTTTATCGTGGTCGAGTCCTCCCAGTCATGGGTCGACGGGAAAGATTACAATTACTGGCTGCCGGGAAGCCAGGGTAATTACGGGCCTACCGGGCACAACATGTTCTATCCCGGGATCCATTTTATCCTTTTCAGCATACTGAAATGGCTGGGCATTCACGACCCAAGCACCAAAATGTACATCATACGGTTTCTGCACGGGCTGCTGTCGCTTGTTACCGTCTGGCTTGGTTACCGGATCACGGAAACTATGGATGGAAAAAGATCTGCAAGGATCGTTGGAATTCTCCTCGCCATACTATGGTTCATGCCCTGGGCCAGTGTCCGGAACCTTGTTGAAATGACGAGCATCCCCTTCCTTATGGCCGGGTTCTGGTTCATCATCCGGAAGAAAAATCTTCATTCCGAATTATTATCCTATTTCCTGGCGGGGTTGTTTTTCGGTATAGCTTTTAACATCCGTCCGCAGACAGCCCTCTTCGCCATTGGAGTCGGACTTGTTGTTTTGATCCAGAGAAAATGGAAAAATCTGTTCTCTCTGACTGCAGGAGCAATGATTCCGGTTTTGCTGATCCAGGGCGGTATCGATTATGCCCTGTGGGGTTATCCTTTTGCTGAGATGATCGAATACCTTAACGTTTGTTTTACCACAAGCAGCGAATACATCACACTTCCCTGGTACAACTATTTTCTCGTTATCCTGGGGGCATTGATCCCTCCTGTCGGATTTTTCCTTTTGTTCGGGTTTATCAGAAAATGGAAAACCTGCCTGATCATCGTCCTGCCCACGATACTGTTTTTCTTCTTTCATTCCTACTTCCCGAATAAACAGGAACGGTTTATCATGCCGATGATGCCATTCTTCATCATCGCCGGGACCATCGGTTGGCAGGAGTTCGTAGCCTCATCCGGTTTCTGGAAGCGACATGTAAAATTATTGAGGGCCTCATGGACCTTTTTCTGGATACTGAATTCATTCCTCCTTCTTCTTCTCACCTTTTCCTATTCAAAAAGAGCCAGGGTTGAAAGCATGCTTTATCTTTCAAAATACCCGGATATCGGCTACCTGCTTGTGATCGATGAGGAAGGAAACCCTGAAATGATGCCCAGGTTCTACCTCGGTCAATGGCCTGTCAGCTGGAGCGAGCAGTCGGGAGACCACAGTCCGGATTCCCTGCTGGTCCATGCTGCCAGACAACCGGCCAATGAATACCCGCGATTCATCCTGTTTACCGGAGAGGGAAAACTGCAATCGCTTGTGACAAAAACCAGGAAATATTTTCCGTTTATCGTCTATGATAAGACGATCCATCCTGGTTTTATCGACAGGACCATGCATTGGCTGAACCCTATGAACAGGAACCGAACAATATATATCTACCGGAACAGGGAATTTTACCCTGAAAAGAAAAATTGACCATGGGAGAAAAGAAGTTTAACATAGCACTCCCCTCCTTTCACGGGAATGAAAAAAAATATGTGCTTGATGCGCTGGATACCGGGTGGATCAGTTCAATCGGGAAATACATTGAGAGCTTCGAAAGGTCATTTGCTCAGTATCACGGAGTAAAACATGCCATTGCCACGCACAACGGGACCATCGCACTTCATCTTTCCCTTGCTGCCGCCGGCATCAGGGAGGAGGATGAAGTCATCGTGCCTGATCTGACTTTCATCGCCACTGCCAACAGTGTCAGATATTGTAACGCCATCCCGGTGCTGACAGATGTAAATGCTGATACCTGGAATATTGATCCTGGCTATATTTTAAAGAATCTCACACCAAGAACCAAAGCGATCATCCCCGTCCATCTATATGGGAATCCGGCCCGGATGGATGAGATCATGAAAATCGCAAGGGAAAAGTCGCTGCTTGTCGTCGAGGATTGCGCCGAAGCGACCGGCGCCAGCATCAGTGGCAGGAAAGTAGGGACCTTCGGGAATATCGGTGTTTTCAGCTTTTTCGGCAACAAGATCATTACCACAGGGGAAGGGGGCATGTGCATCACCAATGATGACACCCTGGCCGAAAAAATGCGGATCCTGAGGGATCATGGTATGAACCTGAAAAAGAAGTACTGGTACGATCATCTCGGGTTCAACTACAGGATGACCAACCTGCAGGCTGCTGTCGGCCTTGCCCAACTTGAGCAGCTGGATGAACTGCTTTTGAAAAGAAAAAAGATCTATGAATGGTACCGTTCGGTTATCGGAAAAAATCCCGGCATCATTTTCCAGGATACTGAGGGTAATGATTTTGTAAACTGGCTCATCACGGTGAGGATAAAAGGATTCGATTATGAGCAGCGCGACAGGGTGATGGAGGAACTTAAAAAGGAGAACATCGATTCGCGTCCTGTTTTCTATCCCATCCACCTTATGCCGTTTTACCAATCATCGGAATTCATCAGGCAGCGTTATCCCAATTCAATCACTGTCAGCAGTGAAGGGATCAGCCTCCCCACCTTCGTCGACATGACCGAGGAGGATATTCTTCACATATCAAACATCTTTCTTAGCGTAGCCAATCGATGAAATTATCAGTCATCCTACCGACCTTCAATGAGAAGGATTCCATCCTTTTGCTGATCACTGAGATTAGCGGCATCCTGGCGAATGAGAGCTATGATTACGAAATCATGGTAGTCGATGATAACAGTCCCGACGGAACCTATGCTGCGGTTGAAGAAAAATTCAGGGATGATCCCAGGGTCCGGCCCCTGATGAGGACCAGCGAAAAAGGCCTGGCAACGGCAATCCTTCATGGGATAAACAAATCCACGGGCGAGCGGATTGTCGTGATGGACACCGATTTTAACCACCCGCCGAAACTCATCCCACTGCTCGTCAAGATCACCGATTATTTCGACATTGCTTCCGGCTCCCGTTATGTCATCGGGGGAGGTATGGAGCTGTCCCGCTTCCGCTATTTCGGAAGTAAAATTTTTAATAAATTCATACATTATACACTGGGAGTCAAAACTACGGATAACCTTAGTGGATTCTATGCCTTTAAAAAATCGATCCTTGAGAATGCAAAACCAGAGAGTATATTCTATGGTTACGGAGATTATTACATCCGGTTTTTGTATGTAATGCAGAAGCAGAAGAAATTCATACTGGAAGTCCCGGTACTTTATGAAAACCGTAAGGGAGGACTTTCAAAAACAAACCTCAGGAACGAGATCATCCGATACACAGGAACCGTACTGAAGATCAGGTTCGGTATCTGGAAACACTGATTACTCATGGACATCCTGGCTGCAAAGAGGAGAATCGGAGAATTATCTGAAGAGATCAGGCGGCATAATCACCTTTATTATGTTCTCTCTGAACCTGTGATCTCCGATTACGATTACGACATGCTGATGGAGGAGCTGATCCGCCTTGAAAAAGAGTTCCCCGAACTGGCTGAGCCTGATTCTCCTACCCGCCAGGTTGGGGGAGCGGTCATAAAGGAGTTCAGACAGGTCACCCACAGGTATCCAATGCTATCTCTTGCAAATACTTACTCCGAAGAGGAGATCCGTGATTTTGAGGAAAGGGTGCACAAACTGCTTGGAAGTGAAGTGGAATACGTTTGTGAACTTAAGATCGACGGGGTCGCCATCGGGCTCACTTACCGGAACGGCAGACTGGCCCAGGCTGTCACGCGCGGTGACGGAGTGCAGGGAGACGATGTGACGGAAAACATCAAAACCAACAGAAGTATCCCTTTAAGGCTTCATGGGGACGGCTACCCTGCCGATTTTGAGATCAGGGGTGAGATCTTCATGCCCCATTCGAGTTTTGAAGAGTTGAACCGGCAAAGGCAGCAAGAGGGTGAAGAGCCGTTTGCAAATCCGAGGAATGCCGCATCGGGAAGTCTGAAAATGCAGGACTCCGCAGAGGTCGCCAAACGAAGACTCGACTGTCTACTATACTATTTGTTATCCGGTGAAACTCTGTTCAGCACGCACTATGAATCCCTTCATGCAGCGAAATCATGGGGTTTCAAGATATCAGATTTCATTGTAAAATGTAAAAATGTGGAAGAGATCCTTGATTATATCAGTTCGTGGGATACGTCAAGGTATGAACTGCCCTTCAATATCGACGGAGTGGTTATTAAAGTGAATGATCTCGGTCAGCAGGAAAAACTTGGATCCACAGCAAAATCGCCAAGGTGGGCAATCGCTTATAAATTCAAACCCGACAGGGTTACGACGCGGCTTCTTTCCATCGACTTCCAGCTTGGCAGGACCGGAACGGTTACCCCGGTTGCCAACCTCCAACCAGTCTTGCTGGCAGGGACCATTGTCAAAAGGGCTACACTACACAATGCAGATGTTATGGAAAATCTCGATCTGCATGAAAATGACATGGTCTTCGTGGAGAAGGGAGGAGAGATTATTCCAAAGATCATGGGGGTGGACAAGGATCAGAGAGTAAAGGGTTCTCAACTTATCGGTTTTGTCAAAAACTGCCCCGAATGCGGCACTCTCCTATTCCGCCGGGAAGGAGAATCAGCCTGGTACTGTCCCAACGAGAATAGCTGTCCTCCTCAGATCAAAGGTAAGCTGGAACATTTCATCAGCCGCAAGGCGATGAATATCGAAAGCCTCGGGGAGGGAAAGATTGAGATGCTTTATGACCACGGACTTGTAGGAAACATTGCCGACCTGTATGACCTTAACTATGAAAAACTGATCGGCCTGTCGAAAACCTATGAAGCCTCGGGAGATAAAAAAGAACGAAAAGTCAGTTTCCGGGAAAAGAGTGTGCTGAATATCCTCAAGGGTATTAAATCCTCTAAAGAGGCTGGATTTGAACGGGTACTGTTTGCACTTGGCATCCGGTATGTCGGGGAGACCGTTGCAAAAAAACTGGCGCAGCATTTCAGAACTGTTGAATCCCTGATGGAAGCCGGTGTTCCTGAACTTACCGATGTTGAAGAGATTGGTGATAAAATCGCACAAAGCCTGGTCATCTATTTCAGTGATCAGGGGAACAAAGCTTTAATTGAACGTTTAAGATCCAGTGGACTCCAGATGAAAATGGATGACGAATCGTCATCAAAGAAAAGTGATCTCCTGAGGGGAAAGACCTTTGTTGTAAGCGGGATTTTCGAAGAACTTTCCAGAGATGCAATGAAAAAACTCATCGAGGATCACGATGGCCGGATTGCAGGATCAATCTCATCCAGGACAAGCTATCTGCTGGCCGGATCGAACATGGGGCCTGAAAAGCGCAAAAAGGCAGAAAAATTTGGCGTCCCAATCATTTCTGAGGCTGAGTTCCACGAGATGATCAGCAAAAAGAAAGGCTCCTGACGGAGCCTTTTCTATTGATTTGTAAAATTATTACTGAACCTTTTTAATACTGCCAGCCCCTGAGAGATCCTGGCTGATCTCGGAAGGTGACCCTTTATAGCGGATCGTTCCGGCCCCTGAAATTTCAGCAATCAGTTTTTTGCTCACATTGATCTCAGCCTTTCCTGCTCCGCTCAGGCTGATGGTATAGCTCTCAGCCGGCATGTCAAAGGCAAAGATCTCGGAGGCACCCGAAAGGTCCATACTGACCTCGGTTGCGGATCCGGTAAAAGACATTTTACTTGCCCCGCTGCCATCGACGGTAAGTTTCTGCACAGCCATCTCGAGCCTTGTATCAGCAGCCCCGCTGACATCAATGGAGAGATCTGATAAACTGAGCTTGTTCTGAGTCTGCAGGTCAACCGCCCCGCTAAGGTCGATGCTTTTCAGTCCCTTGATGGTAATATATACATTGATCTTCCCGGTGTTGTGATAGTGACCGTCCTTAAGATCGACGTTGAGGATACCATCTTTTACCTCGGTGCGGATATATTGCATAATATTTTCATCCGCTTCAAGAGTAACTGATTCCGCATCACCTTGTTTGAGGTAAATATTGAATGCACCGGAGATATCAATCCCGTTAAAGGAGCTGATCTTTCTCTCTTGCTTAACGATGTTTCCGTCACCTTTCGATACGCCAGGACGACATCCTGCAAAAAGGGTTGAAACGCCCATGAAAAGGCTGACAAATAAAATTACAGATAGGGTTTTTGTGGTTTTCATGTCAATAAAATTTTTGTAATTGGACGAATAAACTGATTTAAAGTTACTGTATTGAATCAAATGATCTGAATCTCTATTTTAAGGATATATTTCCGTAGGAACTCCTGACCTGTACCCTGGAAGCCGTGTTCTCACTTCCGCTGCCAATCACCCCTTTAAGGATATTTTCAGTCGGGCTTACAGAACGGAATGAAAATCTGGATGTTTCTTTTGGATAACGGATATCGCAAAATTTAAGTTCGGCATCGAGCTGGTAATTTGCTGCTTCACTGATCCCGATCGAGACATCAGCGTACTGATTGGTGACGACGATGGATGTAAAATCGGCAGGTACTTCATGGATCTTACAGGATCCATACTGGATATCGAGGCTTACACTCTTTTCAACCTTGCCGATGTCAAGGGTTGTAAATTTGCATTTGGATTTTAATGCTGAACATTTTTCCACGGTGATCTCCCCTCCTTCGGCGTTCAGGTTAGCCGAGATGATCTCTCCCGAACTTATATCCGAAAATTTTGAATCAAGGTAAAGACTGCCGGAATAGCCAATCTCGAGCTGTGAATATTTAAGGATGATCACTGCTCCTTTACTCCAGGATATTTCAGCTTTTCCGAACCCGACCTCTACCATGTTATCTGAATTCCCCAGCTTGTTAGCCTCCAGATTCCCATAGCTCACATCAAGTTTCGTCTTTCCCGTGATCTCGCTGATAAATACATCTCCGAATTTGTTGGTCACAGTGAGACTGATGCCCGAAGGAATATTGACCATGTAATCGACCCTGACTCCCGACTTTCCCTGGTTCACATTCTCACCGAACCTTGTCTTTGCCTCAAGGGTAGTTGGGTAACTGTTAAAAACAAAATCAACCCGCTCGAGGATTTTGTCGGCGCTCTTCTTGTCCGGTGCTTCAGCCGTTACAGTAATTTCAAAGGAGACTGCATTCTTTTCCCATGTATTGATATGGACCTTGCCGAATTTATTTGAAATGGTCAGTTGTCCGTCGGCAGGGATCGGATACTCCTTTTTGACCACCTTGGTAAATTCTTCATGGGCCTTTGCGCCCTTTATCCCAAATGCCAGGATAAGGAGAATTGCGAAGATGGTTATTTTCAAAAGTGTTTTCATGGTTGATTTTTTTATTGCTTTTTATTTTGGTTCATTTGCTTCAGTATAGTACTTGTGACCTTCTCTTTCATCTGCTGGTTCCTTGCAAGTGCAGCAAGAATCCTTTCATTGCCCGGACTCTCCAGGAAAGCTTTCTTAAGAGTGACCGTATTGTTATCCAATGACTGTACCTCCCGCCTGGCTGAAAGTGAGAGATCCCTGGCCTTCTGGTCTGTCCCTGCCAGCTCATCGATCTCTTTCAACTGTTTCACGGCAAGTATATCGTAGTATTGGATCGCTTCACTGATCTCTGCCGGCAGCTCGGTTTTAGAGTACGCCATTCCGAACCCGGATCTAAGGGCGTTTGTTTTAAGATCATACACAACGGCAGAGAGGGTAATTAGGAACAGAATTGCGGCAGCTATTCTCAGGATCATCGGGCGACCGATCCTCGAAGAGCCATTATGAGCCCCATCCAAACGTACCTCAAAACGCTCAAAATGACCCGAAGATGGTTCCCGGTCGTCAAATGCCTCTCGGTGTTGCCTGACATATTTTTCCAGATTGTTCATTTTCAGTTGTATATGTACGTATTCTTTACCCTGTTCTCTTTTACGATCGATAACAATTTTTGTCTTGCCCTGCTATACCTGGTTCTCGAAAGATTATTTGATATCTTCAGTATCTCAGATATCTCTTCATGATCATACCCCTCAATCAGATAGAGGGTTATGATGACCTTGTATTCCCGTGGCAGAATTTCAATGGCATCCTTTACCTCCTGTAATTGGAACTGTATCTCATCCTCATTATAATCCCGGACAGGCTCATCGGGAAGATCGAGTTGTTTCTCTTCAATGGGAAGGGTCGACCTTTTCTTCTTTAATGCGTCAAGCGAATTATTGACCACAATCCGTTTGACCCACTTGCCGAAACTGCCTTCCCCTGTATAACTGTTGATTTTCCTGAAGGCGTCAAGGAAGGATTCCTGTAAGATATCCTCGGCCTCAGCACTATCGTTCACAATCCGAAAGCAGGTATTATACATGGCCTTATAGTAAAGCTTATAGATCCTGAGCTGGGCCTTGCTGTCGCCCTTCCGGCACTCTTCGATTAAATCCTGGTGTATATTTATATAGGGCTCTTCCAAAATCAGGGAATTATAGCCAATGGACCCGGTAAAATATGAAATGTTACAGTAAAGATTAAAAATATCGAAAAAAACTAATTTTGCATGGCTTTGGGAAAGATTAAAATACCGGTTCATTTTTTTCCGCTTTTGGCTACGGTCTTCTGGGGATTCTCCTTCATCTGGTCAACGTTGCTTTTGAAATACTATCAACCGGTTACCATAATTTTTTTCCGGCTGATCCTTTCATCCCTTTTTCTTTTCTTCATCCTCAAGTTTTTCTGGCAGAAGGAGAGAATTAAAAGGAAAGACATGCCGCTTCTTTTCATCAGCGCCGTTTTCAATCCTTTCCTGTATTTTCTAGGCGAGAATTACGGACTCAAGTTCTCAAGCCCGACCATTGCTTCAGTCATCATTGCCACCATACCGGTCTTCACACCGCTTATCGCCTACATGTTCGTGAAGGAGAAACTTGCTTTTATAAACTTCGTGGGGATAGGTATCTCATTCGGGGGGGTGATCACCATCCTGATTCAGAGAGGATCCAGCTTTGAGATTAACCTTCCCGGGATTCTTTTTTTGTTCGGGGCAGTCGCTTCCGCGTTATGCTATTCTGTCCTGCTGAAAAAACTTATCACAAGGTATTCCGCACTGGTGCTTGTTGCATACCAGAACTTTATCGGGATTTTTCTTTTCCTGCCAATATTTTTCTTTTTTGAAGCTGGCTCCTTTTCTGTGGCACACCTGAACTTCACAACCATCTCTTCTTTCCTGCTTCTTTCTATTCTGGCCTCCTCACTGTCCTATGTGTTTTTTGCCCATTCGATCAAGATCCTTGGAATCAGCAAGACCAATATATACACAAACATGATCCCTGTTTTCACAGCTTTCTTTTCATTTTTTCTCTCACTCGAATCTTTCACTCCGCAAAAGATTGCAGGGATCATCCTGGTTATCGCAGGTGTTTACCTTTCCGAGCGTACAAGCCGCCATCGCTGAAATTCTTATCCTGATTTTTGCTATATTTGAAAAAAGTTTACTGACCCCTTTCAATGATATTCAAACCCGAAAAACTTAAAATCAGGGACCAGCGGATGAAACCCTTTATTGATGCGGGTGAGATCTGGGACCTGATCAATCATACCAATGCTTCAAGGCAGGAGGTGAGGGATGTCATTGCCAAATCACTTGAAAAAAACCGACTTACACTCAGGGAGACTGCCATCCTGATCAATGCAGCCGATCCCGAATCCGTCGACGGGATCAAGCAAGGGGCAAAAAAACTTAAGGAGAAGGTTTACGGCCAGCGGATCGTCCTCTTTGCCCCATTATACATCGGTAACCAGTGTACCAACAACTGCGCCTATTGCGGCTTTAAATCGACAAACAAGCAGATCAAGCGTGTCACCCTCACCACCGAAGAACTGATCGAGCAGGTCCGGGCACTGGAGAACTCAGGGCAGAAACGATTGATCCTCGTTTACGGCGAGCACCCGAAATATGATGCAAATTTTATTGCCGATACAGTCAGGACAGTCTATTCCGTTAAAAGCGGAAAAGGGGAGATACGCCGGGTCAACATCAATGCAGCGCCGCTTGACATCGATGGTTTCCGCATCATCAAAGATGCACGGATCGGAACCTACCAGATCTTCCAGGAGACTTATCATGAGGAGACCTACCGGATAGTTCATGAGGGTGGCGCCAAACGTAATTATGAATGGAGGCTCACGGCACTCGACCGGGCACAGGAGGCAGGGATTGATGATGTGGGAATCGGGGCATTGTTCGGGCTTTACGATTGGAGATTCGAGGTAATGGGTTTGGTCAGGCATACAAATCACATTGAAGCAGTCTATAATGTCGGGCCTCACACTATCTCCTTTCCACGTATCCAGTACGCCTCCCAGCTCAGTATAAATAAGGATCACCTGGTCAGCGATCAGGAGTTCACGCGGTTGGTTGCAATTCTTCGACTTGCAGTCCCATATACAGGATTAATTCTAACAGCGCGGGAAACGGCCTCAGTCAGGAATGAGATCATGCAATTCGGTATCTCGCAGATCGACGGAGGGACTAACATCGAGATGGGCGGCTATTCCAAAAAGAGGGAGGCTGAAACCCAGGATATTGATCTGGAGCAATTTCAGATCAACGACAACCGCAGTCTCGATGAGATCATGGAGGATCTGATTAACCATAAATATATCCCTTCATTTTGCACAGCCTGTTACAGACTTGGCAGGACGGGTGAGCATTTCATGGAGTTTTCTGTTCCCGGTTTTATAAAGCGGTTTTGCCAGCCAAACGCATTGCTGACTATGGTCGAATACCTGGAGGACTATGCACCCCCTGTGACAAAAGAGAAAGGCTATCGTCTCCTGGAGGAAAAACTCAAGGAGATGGAAGATGATTCAAACAAAGATAAGCTGCTTGAAAAGATAGCACTGCTTAAAGAAGGCAGGAGAGATCTCTATTTCTAACCAAAGAACGAATCAGATGAATGAAATCAGGATACTTGGCCTGCTGATAACCGACCGGATCAAAGAGGCTGGCTATACCCAGAAAACATTATCCCGATATGCTCATATCATAAAATCACGGCTTGGATTTCATGAAGTATCGGAAAATGTCTGCAGCAGGGTTGGGGTAATTATCCTCCAGCTTTCGGGTGACCCTTCTGAGTGTGAAAAACTTGAATCTGAACTGAGAGAGATCGGCGGGGTTGAAATACAGCGTATGTTGTTCAACTATTAATTGATTCTTCGATGGAATCCTTTTCCAAAAAAAACCTGAACAAGGAGTTTTACAATTATTACCTTGAATCCTCGCTTCCGAATATGCGGAACGGGTTGATATTTACCTCTGTTTTGTTCACGGTTTTCGCTGCCATCAGCTACTTTCTGATCACGGACAAACCTGAAAGAGAATATTACATGCGCTTCGGGATCACTCTGCCATTTTTCCTGGTCTCCATCATTGTGATGTACATTAAGCCATTACGCCGGCATCTCAACACAATATATATCATCATCAACATCTTTCTCTGTCTTTCAATATTTTTTGTGGGTATTTCGTCGAATCCATCACAGAAAGGTTATGAGCATTACTTTGCATGGGTCATGCTAACAATCATCGGGCTCTATATCTTTTACCGCCTTTCCATGACCTCCCTGATCCTTCTCGGCATTTTCCAGTTGCTGTGCTTTTTCTCTGCTGCCCTCATCATCGGGACATACCGTATTAATCCCGGGCTATTTATTACCAACATGTTCTTCGTTATTTCAATGTCTTCCCTTGGAGTTTTCATGACCTTTCTGATCCAAAGCCTTAACCGGAAAAACTTTATTCACCAGAAAGCCCTCTCTGAAAACAATAAAAAACTCCTAGCAGAAATTAAGGAGAGAAAACGCGCCGAAGAGGATCACCAGAGAATTGCTAAGCAATATGCCGACACCCTTGACTCAATCCCCGACTGGATCTTTGTTGTGGATGCGGATAAACGTTTTGTTATGATGAATACGGCCTTGAAGGAGGAGCATGTCCGCCAGGGATTTTTCCAGGACTGCATTGGGAAGAAAATTACAAAGGTATATCCCCTGATCTCTAAAAAGACCCTGGATGATATTGATGAGGTTTTTACCACCGGGAAGATCCTTATCGGGGAACAGCGGTTGGAGCTTATCGATAAGACTTTGTATGGAGAGACCCGGAAAGTTCCCATCTTCCGGGACAACAAAGTTGTGCAGGTGATCACGATCATGCGCGACCGGTCAAAAGAAAAAGAGGTTGAAGAGCTGAAGCTGAGAAATGCGGAACAAAAGGAGGTGATGCTGCGTGAAATACATCACCGCGTAAAGAACAACCTTGCCATTGTGATCAGCCTGCTGAACCTTCAGACCCAGAAACACCCGAATGAGTATTTACAACGGATCATGAAGGATATTGAATTACGGATCCGGTCGATGGCCCTGATCCATGAACACCTTTACCACTCCGAGAACCTTGACAGGATCCCTCTTGCCAGTTATCTTCACGATCTGGCCACCATAGTCCTGAGTACCTTCAGCGGGAAGAAAATCCGGATGCAATTCCAGCTTGAACAAGTTGATGTATCGATTGAGACAGCACTTCCATTAGGACTCATTACTAATGAGTTATTGACTAACGCATTTAAATATGCTTTCCCTATCACGCAAGACGGAACTATATACCTGAATTTAAAAAAAGTTGAAGATGATGTTTGTATTCTCTCGGTGAAGGATAATGGGGTTGGACTGCCCGAAAATTTCAGCCTTCAGCATGAAAATTCACTTGGAATGTTCATTATCCGGATCCTTGTCGAACAGGTTGACGGCACTGTCGAATTCACTAATGATCATGGCGCCGGCTTTTTCATCAGGTTTAAAAATCATGGAATGGTAAGGCGCCAAAACCTTGTAAACAAATAACATGCAATCAATCTGGATTATCGGGATCCACATCCCCCAACGGTCAGAAAAAATTGATGAGGTTCAGCACCTGCTGACCAAATTCGGATGTTCCATCAGGACGAGGGTGGGATTAAATAATCCTTCAGGAAATGAGCCTATAAAGGGTGGCATCATACTCCTCGAACTCACGGGTGATGAAGCTGAATTCATTAAACTGGAAAAGGCCTTGCTGGGGATCGCCGGATTAGAGGTAAAAAATATGATCTTTAAACAAGTGTGATCCTTGTTCCGCCATTGTCGATGCCCAGCATAGTGGTTTTCGTAATGATGGTATCCTTGCCGGAATTCTCTACAAAATAGATGGCTGCCCTTATCTTCGGTCCCATGCTTCCATCCGGGAACTGACCCTCCTCCAGGTATCTTTTAGCATCCGCGATGGTCAGCCTGTCGAATGATTTTTCCTGCGGTGTATTGTAATTGATGCATACCTTGGGGACATCGGTAAGAATAAAGAGCTTGTCGGCATTGATCTGGCTGGCAAGCAGCGAAGAGGCGAGGTCCTTGTCAATTACGGCATCGATACCCTGCAGTTTATTAGGCTGCACATAAAACACAGGGATCCCTCCCCCACCCACTGCAATCACGATCTGCCCCTCACGGGCAATTTTTTCAATTGTCTTTTTATTAATGATGACCAGGGGTTTAGGAGATGCGACAACCTTTCGCCAACCTCTCCCTCTCGGATCTTCCGAAAATTTGGATCCTGTCTCATTGGCCAGTTTATCAGCCTCCTCCTTCGGATAAAACGGTCCAATCGGTTTTGTCGGGTTAAGGAAAGCAGGGTCATCCTTATTGACCAGCACCTGCGTGGTAATGGTTATAATGTCCCTTTCCATATCATGAAGCTCCAGGACATTTTTCAGTTGTTGCTCGATGATATAACCGATGAATCCCTGGCTGTATGCCACACAGATATCCAGCGGCATTTCAGGGATCCCGCACATTTTGTAACCGGCCGCGTTGGCAAGCATGATGTTCCCGACCTGGGGACCATTCCCATGCGTAATTACGATATTGTAGTCCCTCTTGATCAGTTTCACAAGTGATTCGGCAGTGGCATAAGCATTGGCTTCCTGGTCATCGATCGTACCTTTCTGGTCGCCCCTGAGCAGCGCATTCCCGCCAAGCGCAACAACGGCAAGTTTTTTCATAAGTGCAATTTGGGAAAACAAAAATAGAAATATTTTCCATTCTTTCTTACCTTCGTCATCCTGATGAAAAACCAGTCCAAGGCATATCTACTGGCCATGACCGCCGTTCTTTTCTGGTCAACCATCGGGACTGCCTTTAAAGTTTCTCTCCGTTACCTTGATCCGCTCACTTTGCTTTGTTACTCTTCGATTGTCGCTTGCCTGGTGCTTGCCACCGGCATTACATTGATGAGAAAGTGGCATCAGGTGCGACAAACAACATGGCGTGACCTTGCGGTCTCCTCGTTCCTCGGCTTACTGAACCCTTTCCTCTATTATGTGGTCCTGCTGAAAGCTTACGACAGGTTGCCGGCACAGGAAGCAGGAACACTGAATTATATCTGGCCACTGGTCCTTGTCCTTCTCTCAATACCCCTCCTGAAACAAAAGATCAGCGCCATGAGCATCATTGCAATTCTCATCAGTTTTTCCGGGATCATCGTCATTTCAACACACGGAGACCTCACTGGCTTCAACTTTTCGGACCCCCTGGGTGTATCGCTTGCAGTTGGAAGCGCTATTTTCTGGGCCCTATATTGGATACTGAACCTGAAGGACCATAGGGAGGCGATCATTAAACTCTTCATGGCATTCTGTTTCGGTACAGCATACACAGTGGTCGCCATGATCATTTCAGGCAAAATGATCCTTCCGGGGATCAAAGGTCTGAGCGGCGCTGTTTACATTGGCATTTTCGAAATGGGCCTTACTTTTCTCATCTGGCTCAATGCCCTGAGACTTTCCGTGACGACGGCCAAAATATCGAACCTGATCTACCTTTCCCCCTTCATCTCCCTGATCATCATTCACCTGGTGATTGGCGAAATAATCCTTTTTTCTACGGTTTTTGGGCTGATGCTGATTGTGACCGGCATCATCGTTCAGCAGTACCTTAAGAGCTAAGTTTATATCTTTGTACTATGGAGCCCGGGACCATCGCTTTTCACCATTTCGGATGCAAGGTAAACTTTGCCGAAGCCTCCGCCCTTTCGCGGGAGTTCAAGGATAAGGGCTGGAGCCTCACTGACTTTCATGAAAAAGCCGATGTCTATATCATCAGTTCCTGTGCTGTGACGAGCATCGCTGAAAAAAAATGCAGGGCTGCAATACGACAGGCGCACAAGCTGAATCCCTTGTCGAAGGTAGTTGTCATCGGGTGTTTTCCCGAACTTAAACCCAGGGAACTGGAATCAATGGAGGGGGTTGATCTTGTCCTGGGTCATTCCGATAAATTTCGTCTTTTCCATGAATTAGAAAGAATAACCGGGTCCCGTCCTGAACACGGAGAAGCTGAGACCGTTTACCACGGCCATGACCAATTCATCCCCTCTTTCTCTTTCGGCGACAGGACACGCTCATTCCTTAAGATCCAGGATGGCTGCGACTATTACTGCAGTTATTGCACCATTCCCCTGGCTCGGGGTAAAAGCCGCAGCGATAGTATCGCACATGTTCTTGATTCAGCAATGAAAATTGCTGCAAACGGGGTCAGGGAGATTGTGCTGACAGGGGTAAACATCGGTGACTTCGGAAAAAACAACAAGGAGACTCTTCTCGGTCTTCTTCATCAACTTGATAAGCAGAAGGGAGTTCGCAGGATAAGGATATCCTCCATCGAACCCGACCTCCTGAATGATGAGATCATTACTCTGGTCGCGGCTTCGGAGAAATTTCTTCCTCATTTTCATATACCCCTTCAGTCGGGTTCAGATAAAACGCTTAAGGCCATGCACCGGAAATACGGAACTTCCCTCTACGCCAACCGCATCGGAAAAATCCGGTCAATGATTCCCAATGCCTGTATTGCTGCTGATGTCATTGTCGGGTTTCCGGGAGAGACAGACGAAGATTTCAATGATACGTATGAGTTCATCAAGGTCCTTGCCCTCTCTTATGTTCATGTTTTCACCTATTCAAAAAGAGATAACACCCTGGCATCCAAAAGCAATGACCAGGTACTTGAAGTGACTCGGAAAGAGAGGAGCCGGCTTCTGCATCTTCTTTCCGCAGAGAAGAAAGAGAAATTCTATTGCGACAATGCCGGGTCAGCAAAAGAGGTGCTGTGGGAATCCGATAATGAAGATGGCTTTATGCATGGTTTCACCGAAAACTACATCCGCGTTAAAACCCCTTTCAACCCTGAATTAGTAAACAACATAACCACTGTTATCCTGAACAATAGGGACACCCATGGTATCTTTATAATAAATGAATTCGTAAATCGTCACTCGTAAATCGTAAATCAAATTATGTTTCCACGTATAAGTGATCTTATTAATTATCTTTTCGGAACCAACCTCTCCATCCCGGTCCAGAGTTATGGATTCATGATGGCGCTGGCCTTCCTTCTCGGGGCGATCGTCCTTTACGGTGAGCTAAAAAGAAAGGAGAGAGAAGGGAGAATTCCGGCACAGAAAAAAACTGTCATCAAGGGCGCACCTGCGACGGTTACGGAACTTTCCTTGTCTGTAATCATGGGATTTATCCTGGGATGGAAATTCATAGGTATTATTTTTCATTACCAGGATTTCAGTACAGATCCCCAGGGATTTATCCTTTCAGGACAGGGGAGCTTTCCTGGAGGGATATTGACAGGTATCGGGATACTCCTACTCACCTATTATCAGAAGAAAAAGCAGCAATCAGATCCCCCTGTTTCAGAAGAGGTCACCATCCATCCCTACCAGCTGACAGGGAATATCGTCCTGATTGCAGCAGTCTTCGGAATCCTTGGGGCAAAGCTTTTTGACATGTTCGAGAGCATCGACAAACTTGTGAGCGATCCCATCGGAACAATACTCTCTTTTGATGGAATGGCTTTTTACGGAGGACTGATCGTTGCTGCTTTTGCCGTAGTCTATTATGCCCACAGGAATAAGATTACCATGGCCAATATCATGGACGCCATTGCCCCTTCATTGATTCTCGCCTATGCCATCGGACGGATAGGATGCCAGCTGGCCGGGGATGGCTGCTGGGGCATTGTAAATACCTCTCCAATGCCATCGTGGCTGGTCTTTCTGCCTGACTGGATGTGGAGTTTCCGCTACCCTCATAATGTCATTGATGAAGGCATGCGGATCCAGGCTTGTACTGGTAGCCACTGCTTTGTACTTCCTTATCCAGTCTATCCTACCCCACTCTATGAGACCTTGCTCGGACTGGTCATCTTTTTGGTTCTGATGACAATCCGCAAGCATCTGAATGTTCCCGGCCACCTTTTTTGCGTTTACCTTATTCTCAATGGAATTGAACGTTTTTTTATAGAAAAGATCCGGATCAATCCCGTTCATGATATTGCAGGATTAAAACTTACCCAGGCTGAGATCATCGCAATCCTCCTCATCATCATCGGCTCGGTCGGCTTAGTCTACTTTAAAAAAGTCAGTGACGCTGTAACAATAAAGGAACCGGCTCATCCAAACCAAAAACGAAATCCCTGATGGATCTTAAAAAAATGACAAAACAAGTCTGCTCCCTAGTTAAGGAAACTGGCATTTTCATCCGTCGGGAAGTCAGAAAGATCAGGGCGGCAGACATTGAGATTAAAGGGCTGAACAACTTTGTTACCTATGTGGATAAAGCAGCTGAAAACATGCTTGTTGGCAAACTTTCAGAATTATTGCCGGGATCCGGATTTATTGCAGAGGAGAACAGTAGCCTGACCAGGGCTGAGTTCACCTGGGTGATCGATCCACTCGACGGAACTACCAACTTCATACATGGAGTTCCGCTCTATTCAATCAGTGTAGGTCTCCTGCAAGGAGATGAAATCCTCTCTGGTGTGATTCTGGAGATCAACCGGTCGGAATGTTTTTACACCTGGAAATCTGCCCCCTCCTTCCTGAATGGCAAAAAAATAACTGTCTCTTCTACTCCAACAGTCCAGGATTCACTTCTCGCCACCGGGTTTCCCTATTACGATTACGGGAGGCTCGATGAATACCTCGAGCTTTTCAGGTACCTGATGCAAAAAAGCCGGGGGGTCCGCCGGTTGGGATCAGCTGCAGCCGACATGGCATATGTGGCCTGCGGCCGCTTTGACGGCTTCTACGAGTATGGGCTCAGTCCATGGGATGTATGTGCAGGAGCCCTGCTGGTTACAAATGCCGGAGGAAGGGTAAGTGATTTCAGGGGCGAAAATGATTACCTGTTTGGCCGTGAAATGATCTCGACAAATGCCGGCATATTCTATGAATTTCTGAAACTCTTCAAAACCTGGAAACCTGCTCCCCGCTGACCTGATGAAACGATTTTCTCTCTTAATGATCCTTTCCCTCATTCATGTTGTTATCTTTGGACAGGCACCAAAAAAAAGTGTGCAGGCCTCAACGGCACTACAATCAATTAAAATCGACGGGATCCTGGATGAACCGGCCTGGCAGGATGCCCTCCCTGCCACGGATTTTATCCAGAGGATCCCCTTCAACGGTAGGCCGGCCACTTTCAGAACGGAAGTCAGGTTTCTTTATGACAACACCGGGCTTTACGTTGGCGCTTTCATGTTTGATCCTTCTCCCGACAGCATACCCATGCAGCTCGGACTCCGTGACTCCCACGAACTGAATGCGGACTATTTTCTACTCATGCTCAGTCCATTCAACGATGGCCTGAATGCCTTTTGTTTCAAGGTGTGGATCTCTGACGTACAGACCGACTTCAAACTGCCCGGGGTCGGTGAAGAATCAGAAGACCTGAGCTGGGATGCAGTATGGCAAAGCAAGGCAAGAAAGAACAACCAGGGGTGGGTCACCGAGATGAAGATCCCCTATTCCGCCATCCGGTTTCCCAAAAAACCGCTCCAGGAGTGGGGGATGAACTGCCAACGCGATATCCGCCGGTATAGGGAAACGAGTACATGGAATTTTGTGGACTCAAAAGTTCAGGGAATTGTGAACCAGTGCGGCCTCCTCGACAGCATCACAAGGATAAAACCTCCGTTGCGACTCTCCGTTATGCCTTACGTATCAGGATACGTGGAGAAGAACCCGGAAAACAAGCAGTGGCAATTTACTTACAACTACGGGGCTGACCTGAAATACGGGATCAACGAAAGTTTTACACTCGATATGACCCTGATCCCCGATTTCGGCCAGGTTCCGTCTGATGATAAGATCTATAACTTCTCGCCCTTTGAGATCCGTTATGACGAAAAGCGTCAGTTCTTTACCGAAGGGACAGAGATGTTCAACAAAGGGGGGATCTTTTATTCCCGAAGGGTCGGTAAACAGCCGAAAGGGTACAACGATGTAAGGAGCGATCTTGATTCAACCGAAGAGATCTCGAAAAACCCCATGCAGACCAGGCTGATCAATGCCACAAAAATATCGGGACGTACAAATAAAGGACTCGGGATCGGGTTTTTCAATGCCATGTCGGCCAACACATGGGCTACCGTGAGGGATACGATCACCGGTGCAACAAGGGAAATTCTCACCCAGGGATTTACGAATTACAACATGATCGTATTTGACCAGAACCTGAAAAACAACTCTTACCTTG
Organism: bacterium; assembly: GCA_037131065.1. Lineage (GTDB taxonomy): Bacteria > Bacteroidota > Bacteroidia > Bacteroidales > FEN-979 > JBAXRT01. The sequence goes on from JBAXRT010000004.1 coordinate 45,620, forward strand.
ATTTTCTTAACACCAACTACTATATGCCCACCGAAGGATATACGGCAAATGTAACGGGCACCGACTTTAAATTCGCCAATAAAAAATACACCTATGCCCTGATCGGTAGTGGCTTTATCAGTCAGAAATATTACAGCCATGGCTCTCCCGACTTCGGTTATATGTATCAGCTCGGCTTTGGAAAGATCTCCGGAAATTTCAGGTTTTCTTACACCCAGACGATGGAGACCGACAAATACGATCCCAATGATATGGGGTTCAACCTGGTCAATAACCATTTCAATAACGATTTAAGATTCAATTATAACATTTACGAGCCGTTCGGAAAATTCCTCAACTGGTATAATTCTCTGAACCTTTCGTATAATACACTTTATAAGGATTTCAAATACACCTCCTTCGATATCACTGCAGAAAGCAACACGACAACAAACAAGTACCTGACGATTGGGGCTTTCATGCTGGCCCGTCCCATCCCGGCACATGATTATTATGAGCCTAGGGTCGATGGCTGGATGTATATCTCCCCCGCCAACGCTGAATTGACCCTTTGGCTCTCCCCTGATTACAGGAAGAAGTTTGTGGTTGATGCCTCGGTCATGGGTGTGATCTCTTCAAAAAATAAATCCTCGGGATTGGGATTGACAATAGAGCCAAGGTACAGGATCTCTAACCGGGTCTTCATGACCTATACACTTGGCTATCAAAAGATCTGGAACGATGTCGGGTATGTGATGGATTCAGTTGATGCCGCGCAGAACACCGTCATCCTTTTCGGCCGCCGTGACCGTCTGACCGTA
>JBAXRT010000005.1:0-39975 GCA_037131065.1 bacterium
TGAAATGGACATCGGCCGGCTTGAAATCGGGGAGGATCGGTACGATCACCGCCCCGTAGGTGACGGTGGCGATGTAGAAAATTCCCCAGGAGGCTGAATTCTTTCCCAACAGGGCGATCTTGTCGCCTTTTTTAATCCCTGCGGCCCGGAACAACCGGTGGATCTTCAGAATCATCATCCCTGCATCCTTGTAGTGGTAAGTCTCACCTCCGTAGTCGGAGAGGGATCGGAATTCCCAGTTGTTGCGGATGGCGTTCTGAAAAAGAGAGATCAAACTCGTAGCGGTCACGGTCATAAAATCTGTTTTATGACCACTAAATTCCAAAAAAAAAGTGAGGATAAATAATTTTCGATCAAATAATCGACAAAATGGGGAAGAGTTCCCTATTTTTTATAAGCCGATACTGTTCGCCGGAAAGATTCCTCAGGGCTGTATTTCGGTATAAATCCGAACTCCCTTTTCGCCTTGTCGGTATTGAAGGTGAAATCGCCGCAGGTATAGGTTACCGCAAAACGGCTCAGTTTCGGGGTATATTTTTTGAACGGGCTTACCATTTTGGCGGTCATCTCGGAGAGGAACCCCATGGCAAAGGCAATGTTGCGCGGGATCCAAAAACTTTTCGGCCAGATCCGGTAGCCGGCTGCCTCCACGATCGGGTCGAAGAATTTGAAGAAGTTGGACGGAGGGGCGTCGGTGATGAAGTAGATACTTCCGGTCACCTTATTATTTCCATCCCAGAGGGCCTTGGCGGCCAGGAGGTGGGCCCAGGCCATGTTCCCCACATAGACATGCTGAGATTTTGTGGTCCCGTCGCCGAGGCGTACATAGAACCCGCCTTTTGCCATGGCGAGCAGTGAACCGATGTGGTAGGGGTCGAGCTCTCCCCAGATGTCAGCCGGTCGCAGGATGCAGGTTTTAAGTCCCTTGCTGCCGGCTTCCGTGACCAGCAGCTCCGACCTGTACTTTGAGCGGCAGTAACTGGTGGGATGAGATGGGGGATAGGGGATGGTCTCGTCGATGCCTGCCAGCGGTTTCCCACCGAAGATCGCATCAAGCGAGCTGGTGTAGATCAGGATCCCCACCTTTTGTTCGAGGCATGCCTTGATGGCATTCTCCGTACCACCGGTATTGACAGCACGGATCTCCTCTTCGGGTTTGGTCCCCCAGTCAACAACGGCAGCCGAATGAATAAGGATATCGATGTCCCTGCAGGCATCGGAGAACAGTTTTAAATCACGGACATCGCCCCGGATGTATTCGATACGGGGATCGGCCGGACCGGTGTATGGTGAAACATCAAAGATCCGGAGCAGCTCGGGAGAGAAGGGTGATGACGGTTGAAGGAATTCGTTCACTATGGCTTTCCCTAAAAAGCCGGATCCGCCGGTGACCAGGATCCGCGGAAGCCGCCGGGAGCCTTCCCGGGCCGTTGTTTCAGTTTTCATGAAGCAGGACTCATTTAAAAGGGGGGCAATTTACTATTTTTTACCCGGCTGAAGAGCCAGGGGGAAGATTTACCGGAAAATTAAATTCGTTCACCGAATATATTTTAGATTTCCTTTGCACAACAGTACTTTTAGCCCATCCAAACAATTAAGATATGAAGACGATATTTTCCCCTCTGGTACTATTCCTTGCTTTCGGACTGATGCTGAATGCCTCACAACTGAAGGCACAGCAATACTTTGATGAAAAACCTGCCGTTCCGCTTCTAGGCAAGTGGTATAAGGATGGAGCGGTGCTGAAAGGCTCCGCCGGCTCAGTCGATCCCTTTATCCAGTCGTGCATCACCCAGGTGAACGCCGACAGCATCCGGGCAACACTTGTGCATCTTCAGAATTACGGCACGCGGTTCCTGCTTGCCGACAACCGCAAGGAGATTGCCACCTGGATAATGGAACGCTTCCTCTCCTTCGGCTATACCAATGTAAAGCTCGATTCTTTCCTGAACTACCTCAACTGGAGCGGTATCTTTATTGATACTACCTGGCAGTATAACGTTGTGTGCACCATGGAGGGAGCCACCGCCCCGGCTGAGGAATATATCATCGGCGGTCATTACGACTCTTTTTGCGCCCCTGACCCGTTTACTGCAGCCCCGGGTGCTAACGACAACGCCACGGCCGTGGCAGCCACCTTTGAGATCGCGAGGATTATGAAGAAAATGAACTATCAGCCGGAGGCGACCATCAAATTCATCCTTTTCGGCGCGGAGGAGCTTGGCCTGTTCGGTTCGAGGTATGATGCACAGGTGGCAAGGGAGACCGGCAGAGACATCCGCTATATGCTGAACATGGACATGATCTCGAACAATCCCGACAGCCTGAAGCAGGTTAAGATCTATAAATATATATATACTGAATGGGCTGCTGATGTCATGGCCGATGTTTTCAGCCGGTACACCGACCTTGATGTCTTTATCCCGGATGTGCCGGCTGCCGGTGGCTCAGATTCGTTCAGCTACTGGCTGTGGGGATGGCCGACTGCCTACCTGGAGGAGATGGAGTTCAGTCCGAACTGGCACCTTCTGACCGACTCTGTCAAGAACTGCAATACTGAATATTGTGCTGAGATCACGAGAGGGGCTTTTGCCACCCTCATGGAAGAACAAATGTTGCCATATCCGCAGGGGCTGACCGGGGTGTCGTCAAAAGAAGCGGTCAGGATCACCTGGAAGCCTACCGCTAACGCGAATGTCGCAGGGTTCAACCTCTACCGCTCGGAGATCCCGGGTTCAGGTTATACAAAGCTCAATGACACGCTCCTTGCCGGACCTGAATATTCCGACAACACTGCTGCCGGTGGTAAAGACTATTACTATATCCTTAAGACGTTGAACATGGATATGGAGGAGAGCATCGCATCGAATGAGGTGAACGCAGCACGATTTGAGTTTACCGATACACTGCTTGTTGTGGCAACACTCAAGGGGCACAAGAGCACCCCCGACAGCGTGAAAAACTATTATTCTGCAATGCTGGATACCATTCCCTTTGCTTGGCATGAGATGAACCTCGACAACCCTCTCACCATCGGGAAGGTGGCACGTTACAGGAATATCCTGTGGCTGATCAACGGCCTTGATTTCGATTTTCCGAGCGATACCCTCGGCCTGAAACTTCTCAGCTTCTTTGAGAACGGCGGGAATATGATGTTCTGCGGGTTCACACCCTCACGTTATCTGGCCCACAATTCAGCTTATCCCACCCAATTCGATACCAATTATTTCATCAACCGGTATTTCAAGGTCGACAGTGTCAACCGGAAGATCAACAGTTTCATGTTCCGTGCCAACCCGGTGGGATCCAATTATGATACGCTGAATGTGGATTCGACGAAATACATGGAACCCACCTTCCCCGGGGAACTCTACAATATTGAAGTGTTTACTCCTGCTGCCGGGGCCGGGGTCATCTACCGATTCGATTCGCGCTATCCGCCTAACTCCTCCCAGGGGATCATGAACGGGAAGGCTGTGGGGATCGAATATCTCGGGGAGGATTTTAAAACCATCCTGATCAGTTTTCCCCTCTATTATATCGACACACTCGATGCACGCAGGCTGATGGAAACCGTATTGAAATATAAGTTTACAAAGCCTGTCGGAATTCCCGAAAGCAGCAAACTCTCCGACGCACTGGCGCTGAAGGTCTTTCCGAATCCCTTCCGGGATTTGACAAGCCTCAGCTTCACGACATCTGAATCATCGGTTGTAAAGGTGAAGGTGTATAATATGCAGGGTGTGCGGGTGGCAAATCTTCTGGACAAAAAACTTGATGCAGGCACTCATACCCTCAGATTAAGGGCAGGTATGCTTCCTCCGGGGATTTACAATGTAGTTGTAATGAGCGGCGGTTCGGTATCAACTGCGAAAGCAGTTCTGATCAGATAACCCTTCATCACTTTAAATTCTTAACCGCGAAGACGCGAAGACGCAAAAATAATTGCGAAACTTCGCGTCTTTGCGCCTTAGCGGTAAAGGAGTTCTCCCGGTAATCTGTAAAACCGGCAATTCATCCGGTGAAACACCTAATTTATGCGTTATAAAAATAAGAAATTAGTTGACAAACTAAAAATATAGTTATATATTTGTTCCTGGTTAACCGAAACACTTTTTAAGATGACGAAACATCAAACCGACAAGAAGCAGATCCGCGAACTGACAAGGCTTGAGGAGCAGGTCATGCAGGTTTTATGGGAGCTGGAGAAGGGGCTGATCCATGACCTGCTGGAACGGTTCCCTGATCCGAAGCCCGCCTACAACACAGTTTCAACGGTCGTCCGGATCCTGGAACAGAAGGGATTCATCGGCCACAAGGCCTATGGCAGGACCCACGAGTACTACCCGCTGATTTCAAAAAATGATTACACGAAGATCCACTTCGGGAATTTTGTAACCAACTATTTCGGGAACTCATACCGTTCGCTAGCCTCTTTCTTTACCCGCGAAGAGAATCTGAGCCTCACCGAACTGGAGGAGATCCGGGAAATGATTCAGAAGGAGATCAACAAGCAAAAAATGGAGCCCTATGAATAGCATGATCCTTTACCTGACCGAATCGGCCGGAAGCCTCCTGGTATTTTACATGGTATACTGGCTTTTCCTGCGTCGCGACACTTTTTTCATGATGAACAGGGTCTACCTGCTTGGGATGGTGCTCTTCTCGATGCTGGTGCCGATGCTCCCTTTGCGGCTTTTGCCGGTTGCGGGAGTGCCCGATATGATGGTGATGCTGGAGCCCATTCTGGTCTCACCCGAAAAGGCAGAGAACTTCACTTCGGGGAATCTACAGTGGATCGAGATCGCCTCGGTGGTTTACCTTACAGGTGTGATTATTTTTACAATTCGGTTCTTGGTTCAGCTCCTCCAGATATGGTTTATCACTCGCCGTTTCGGTATCCGCAGAAGCAGCGAAATGAGGCTTGTGTATGTCGACCGGGGTTACTCCCCCTTTTCTTTCTTTAACCTGATATTCATTAATGAAAAGGAGATCCCCGACGATGCACTGGAGACGATCCTGGCCCATGAGCGGGTACATATCAGTCAGGCTCACACCTTTGATCTGCTGCTGGTTGAGTTGATGATCATCCTTCAGTGGTTTAACCCTGTGGCCTGGTTCATCGGGCGTGATCTGAAAAGCATTCATGAATTTCTCGCCGACGAAGGCGTTCTAAGGTCCGGGGTCGACCGGATCGGATACCAGGAGATGATCCTGAATGAGACTATGGGCATTCAGGTAAACAACCTGGCCAATAATTTTAATGTTTCATTACTAAAAAAACGAATTATGATGATGACAAAGATCAGGTCTTCCCTATGGCGGAGGATCAAGTTCCTGCTGGTTTTACCGGTGCTGGTAGTGGTCGTTTCGATCCTTTCGGCCAACACAATCAAGGTAGTCCCTGTAAAAACAGGTGACCTTACAGGCCTGGCAAAGAGCCAGGAGAAAAAGCCCGTTCAGTCTCTTGAAAACTCGGATACGGCGGTCTATACAGTTGTTGAAAAGCTTCCCTCGTTTCCAGGGGGCGGAGATGCCTGCGTGAAGTTTATCAAGAAGAACATCAAGTACCCGGAGGAGGCGCTTAAAAAGGATATCCGTGGAACAGTTTATGTTACGTTCGTTGTTATGACAGACGGCACGGTTTCAAATGTGAAGATCCTGCGCGGGATCGGTGGGGGATGTGATGAGGAGGCAATCAGGGTCTTGAAGATGATGCCAAAATGGACTCCAGGGGAACAGAAGGGAAAGAAGGTGAACGTTGCCTTTAATCTACCGATTAAGTTTAACACACAGCTCAAGTTTGCTCCTGTACCGGATGATCTGAAAAAGAAATAATGAGGTTAAGGATCCTGGCACTTGTTTTTTTATCAGGCCTTGGCACGTCGGCTCTTTTTGCACAGCAAAAAGAGCCGACGGTGTTGCTGAAGTCGCTCCTCGAATCGTATAAGTATAGTGAGGCGATCCGGCTGGCCGACCAGCTTCTTGAAAAAGATTCAGCCCGCACCGACATCCTGCTCCTCAAGGCCAGGGCCCTGGTGGCAAACTGCAGGACACAGGATGCCATCAGGGTGATGGAGAAGGCAATGCAGTACGATTCGGTCGATATCCAGGTTCTCGGGGAGCTGTCGGATTATTACAGGCAGGCAGGCGAATTGGACAAGGCAATAAAGATCTGCCGGCGGATGATCGCGCTCGGGCCTGACAATTCCTTTTTCAGGCTTCAGCTGGCCAATCTCCTGATGATCGGGGAGAATTACCGCCAGGCGCTCGTGACTTTCCTGCCTCTTTATGCGGCGGACACGACCGATTTTTATGTTGTAAAACAGGTTGCTGCCTGCTACAGTGAACTTGGACTGGCTGATTCTGCCATCCTTTTCTGCCTGAAGGCCATAACTCTGAATCCCGGCGATGCTGGAATGGTAGGACGCTTGTCAAAACTCTACATAAAAATAGATGAGATCAATGCCGCCCTTATCCTTACGACCCTCTATCTGCAATCAGATTCTGTCAACAGGTCCATTCTGCGGCAAAATGGGTACTGTTATTATCTTCTGAAGGAGTTTCCCACGGCCATCGGGCAATTCAGGAAATCTCTAGCCCTGGGCGACAAGACAAAATTTACTTACAAATACCTGGGCCTTTCCTTTTACAAGCAGAACGCTTATGATTCGGCGGCACCCTATTTCAGGGAGGCCTTTGCCATCGACACGACCGATGCTGAGATCGCTTTTTATTACGGCGTTTCAGCCTATCGCTACGGGCTGATGGAACAGGGGATCGCATTGCTTGAACGGACGGTGAAGATACTTATGCCCTCCGACCAGTTTCTTTACACGCTGCTCACCGAACAGGCTTCCGCCTATTCGGGCTATGGTGAACCCGACACGGCGATTACCATCCTGCTTAAGGCCCATGAGTTACTTCCCGGAAATAATATTCTGAATTTCAAGATCGCGTATCATTATGATTATTACCTTCGTGATCCTTGGACGGCCTTGGGATATTACCGGGAGTTCCTGAAGATGAGCAAAGGAAACGGGGAGGAGAGTTCCGATATTCCGCTCCAGATGTCTTACACGGAGTATGCCCGGAACAGGATCGCCGAGATAAGCAGGGCCAAGGGTGCAAAGCCTGTTCAAAAGAATAAATAATCGCATAATAGATACTTATTCCATGAAATCATTTTACAGGATGATCCTCACGGCAGGAGTGATCCTTTTTTTGCTAATCCATCCGGTGTTTGCTTTTTCACAGCAGGAGCGGGGTAAGGAAGAGGAAAGAAAATGGATGGTGATGCTGAGCAGGGAGCCGGAGTACCCCGGAGGGTCGGATGCGATGCAGAAATTCATTTCAAAGTACCTCAAATACCCTGTCCAAGCAAGAGAGCGTAAGATTACCGGCAAGGTAACGGTTACTGTGACTGTTGAGGAGAATGGACAACTGACGAAACCGCTGGTTACGGAGGGGATCGGATGGGGATGCGACGAGGAGGCAATCAGGCTGGTGAACCTGATGCCAAAGTGGAGGCCAGGAGAGGCGGAAGGCAAGGCGGTAAAGACGGGGACCAGGATCCAGGTCATCTTCATGCTATATCCCGTGGTCGGGAAGAGACCACAACGGGCAAGCGATTCCGATTAAGGGCGTTTAATTGTACCTGTTCAGGAAGTTGACTAGCAAGGGGTTGAACTCCTCCGGATTAGTCTCCATGGGAATGTGATAGGCATCAGGGATCACCTTCAGTTCAATGTTCGGAGCCACCCTTGTGAGTTTTTTTGCATTTCTAAGCCTGATCGTTTTGTCCTTTTTCCCCCAGATGACCAGCACGTTGAGATCGTTTAACCCTTCGGCATTGAGTGGCTGGATCTCCTTGGCATTGGCAATGAGGTTGATCACGGTCTCGGCTGAACCATCTATGGACATTGGAGTAAGGAATTCGTTGACCGTTGCCGTATCAGGGAGATAGCCATAGATGCTCTTGAGTTCTTTCCTGAAATTTTTGAAAGAGAGGTAGGTATGCTCCATGTAGGAGAGGAGCAACGATTTATAGAGTTTGCTGTTTGTGAGCCCGACGATGACCGAATTGACATCTTTGTTGTTGACAAAGACCATTCCTGCTACGATGGTAAGGCTTTTCGTGCGCCCTGGTTCGGAAAGGGCCACTGCCTCAGCAGTACCCCCGCCCATGGAGTGGCCGACGATATTCCACCTGGTAGTATCGGAACCGTCGATCTCGGTAAGCAGATCCCAGATGAGGCGGGCACGGTAACTTTGCGACTGGTTGAGGGTGGCCGACCTTTCACTGTATCCGAACCCGGGGAGGTCGACGGCTACAACACGGTATCCTGACTTCACCAGGGTATCGAAGGAGTTTCGCCAGCAGAAGGTTGAACCGCAGAATCCGTGGATCAGAAGGACCTTCCCCTTTGGGTTCGGAAGATCACCATTCCAGGTGCGGTAGTGGATGGTAACGGAATCGGGACGGGCAAAATGACTATTATCGTATGGTTTCTGCGGTGGCTGAGAAAATGCCGGAAGCGTAATCAAAATGGGAACAAGGAAAAGGAGGCGGTATATCGTCATGGTTGAGTATCTTTGCAGCTGCAAAAATCCGAAAATATTTTATGGAAAACAGAAAAATCAACCCATACCTTCCGATTTATTTTTCACTTGTTCTGGTCGCCGGGCTGCTTCTGGGATTCCTGCTATCGAACAGGAGTACCGGACTTTTTTCCGGGGGCGGTAAGAAAGACAAACTTAACGAGGTGCTCAACTATGTGGAGAGCAACTACGTAGACACCATAAACCGCTCGGTACTCGAAGAGAAATCGATCACCGGTCTCCTTCAGAGTCTTGACCCTCACTCAGCCTACATTTCAGCCACCGAATTTCACGAAGCGAACGACCCGTTATTGGGAAGTTTCGAGGGGATCGGGGTTCAGTTCAGACTTGAGAGTGATACGGTGGCCGTGATCATCCCGGTTTCGGGAGGCCCCTCGGAAAAGGTAGGCATCCGTGCCGGAGACCGGATCGTCAAGGTTAATGGCGAAAATATCGCCGGTATCAAAATATCCACCAACGATGTGATGCGCAAACTCAAGGGTCCCAAGGGGACCGAGGTTACGGTCTCTGTCTTCCGCAGGGGCGTTCCCGGCCTTACCGATTTTCTAATTACACGTGATGTGATACCGACCTACAGCATGGACATTGCCTATATGGTGAGCCCGAGCATAGGCTATATTCGCCTGAACAATTTCTCAGCGACGACCCATGAGGAGATACACAACGCCCTGAAGCAGCTTCTTGCCGACGGGATGAAGAGCCTGATCCTCGACCTGAGGGGCAACGGTGGTGGATACATGCAGGCGGCGATCGATGTTTCGGATGAATTCCTTCCCAAGGGGACCCTGATCGTTTATACTGAAGGGGAGCATCACCCGAGGGAGGTTTACCATTCCACTGCCGAAGGACTCTTTGAAAAAGGCGAACTTGTTATCCTGATCGATGATTTCTCGGCATCATCGTCAGAGATCGTTGCCGGTGCCATCCAGGACAACGACCGGGGTGCGATCGTCGGAAGACGGTCGTTCGGAAAGGGACTTGTGCAGGAGCAGCTGAATTTCAAGGATGGCAGTGCAGTACGGCTTACGGTGGCCCGATATCACACACCAACCGGGAGGTGTATCCAAAGGTCGTACAAGGATGGTACAGAGAGTTACAACAACGACTATTACCACCGGTTCACAAATGGCGAGCTGGAGCATCCCGACAGCATCAAGTTTGCCGACTCCCTCAGGTACCGCACCCCGAAGGGGAAGATCGTCTTCGGAGGCGGCGGGATAATGCCCGATGTATATGTCCCGGTTGAGCGCGATTCGACCCTGAAATTCTACAACACCCTTCTGAATAAAGGTCTGATTTACCAGTTTGCCTTTGATTATACCGACCGTAACCGGAGTGTGCTTAACCGGTTCAGGAACGTTGACCAGTTTGACCTGAAGTTTGAAATCTCAGGTTCCCAGTTCAACGAATTTCTTGCCTACGCAGAGAAGAAGGGCGCCAAAAGACCTACCGGAAATCAGGCCAGGTCGGACGAGCACATCCGGGTAATGCTTAAAGCCTATATAGGCAGGAATATCCTTGATAATGAAGGGTTTTACCCGGTTCTTAACAAGATCGACCCCACCTTTGTGAAGGCGACGTATATCCTGAAAGAAAAAAAATAGGGAAAAGACTTGACAATTGACTTTTCTTTTGTAATTTTGAATCAGTTTAAATAAGCAACCACTTAATACTGAAAACCATGGTACACGAACTTCCTAAATTGCCCTTTCCAATGGATGCACTGGAGCCCTATATATCGAAAAGGACTTTGGAATATCATTATGGCAAGCATCACCAGGCCTATATAAACAACCTAAACAAGCTGATCCCCGGAACCGAATTTGAGAACAAGTCCCTTGAAGAGATTGTTCGTAAGGCTTCGGGCGGTGTATTCAACAACGGAGCCCAGGTATGGAACCACACCTTTTACTGGCACTGCATGAAGCCTCAGGGCGGCGGTGAACCGACCGGGGCGTTGGCTGAAGCGATCGCAAAAAATTTCGGTTCTTTCGGAGACTTCAGGGAAAAATTCTCCACGGCAGCCGCCACTTTATTCGGAAGCGGATGGGCCTGGTTGATCAAAAAAGAGAACGGATCGCTGGAGATCGTCCAGGAGAGCAATGCCGGGAACCCGATACGCAACGGAGCAATTCCTTTGATGACCTGCGATGTATGGGAGCATGCCTATTACCTTGACAAACAAAATGCCCGTCCTGATTATATCGCCGACTTCTGGAAGCTGGTCGACTGGGATGCGGTTGCAGGGAGGTTATAGATAACCACTACTCCACCGTTACCGACTTCGCCAGGTTTCTGGGCTGGTCGACATTGCAGTGTCGCATCACGGCGATGTGGTATGAAAGGAGCTGAAGCGGTATGGTTGCCAGCAGCGGGATGAACATCTCTTCCGAATCGGGAATTTCGATATAATGGTCGGCCATCTTTTTCATCGTCTCATCGCCGCGTGTGATGATGGCGATGATCTTTCCCTTCCTTGCCTTTACCTCTTCGATGTTGGACATCACTTTTTCGTAGTTGCCCCGTTTTGGCGCTATGAAGACCACGGGCATCGACTCATCAATGAGGGCGATGGGGCCGTGTTTCATCTCTGCGGCGGGGTATCCTTCGGCATGGATGTAAGAGATCTCCTTTAGCTTGAGTGCTCCTTCGAGGGCCACAGGGAAATTATAACCGCGGCCCAGGTAAAGCGAATTCCTGACATGCTTATAAATGTTCGCAATCTCTTTCACCTTATCGTCGAGCTTCAGGATGGCTTCCACCTTGGAGGGGATGGCATTAAGCTCGTGAAGGAGCTTGATGAAGTGAGACTGTGGAAGGATTCCCTTGCGCTGGGCCAGGAGGAGCCCGAGCAGCGATAGGACGGATACCTGGGCAGTGAAGGCTTTGGTAGAGGCGACTCCGATCTCTGGTCCCGCGTGGGTGTAAACACCCGCGTGGGTCGCCCTTGCGATTGAGGAGCCTACCACGTTGCAAATGCCGAGGACGGTAGCTCCTTTGGATTTTGCCAGTTCAATGGCGGCCAGGGTATCGGCCGTCTCTCCCGACTGGGATATGGCGATCACCACATCGGTTTCATTGATAACCGGGTTACGGTAACGGAATTCGGAGGAGTATTCGACCTCAACAGGAATCCGAGCCAGGTCTTCAATCAGGTATTCCCCGACGAGGGCTGCATGCCATGAGGTCCCGCATGCCGTGATCGTGATCCTCCCGGCGTTGAGAATCTTATTCTCGTAATCACGTATGCCGCCAAGGGTAACAAGCCCGGAATCGAGATGGAGACGGCCGCGAAGGCTGTCGTAGATTGACCTTGGTTGCTCGAAGATCTCCTTGAGCATAAAGTGTTCAAAGCCCCCCTTTTCAATCTCGCCCAGGCTCATCTCGAGCTTCTGTATATATGGAGTCTTTTCCTGGTTGCGGATGGTCCTTATCTTCAGGGATTTTCCTCTTTCAATGATGGCGATTTCCTCGTCGTTCATAAAAACGACGTTGTCGGTATACTCGATGATCGGTGTGGCATCGGATGCAACAAAAAATTCATCCTTCCCAACACCTATAACCATGGGGCTGCCCTTACGGGCGGCGATGATCTTATCGGGGCTCTTATGGGAAAGGATCACGATGGCGTAGGCGCCGATCACCTGGTTCAGGGCGATACGGACAGCCTCTTCGATCAGGACCTTCTCGTTGGTCTGGATGTCTTCGATCAGGTGGATCAATACCTCTGTGTCGGTCTCGCTTGAAAATTTATATCCACGGTTCTTCAACTCGCTCCTCAGTACGGCGTAGTTTTCGATGATCCCATTGTGGATAATGGCGAGTGAACGGTTTTGTGAAAAGTGAGGATGGGCGTTGACCTCGTTGGGTTCGCCGTGGGTCGCCCACCGGGTATGGGCCATCCCGATCGTACCTGACACATTTTTCCCTGCAAGGTGATCTTCCAGCTCAGAGACCTTTCCCTTGCACTTAAAGACTTTGAGTTCATCCTGCTGAAGGCATATTCCCGCACTGTCGTATCCCCGGTATTCCAGCCTGTGAAGACCTTTGATCAGGATAGGATATGCATCTTTAGGACCAAGATAAGCGACAATTCCGCACATGGCTTTCGATTTTGATAATCAAAGGTAAGCGAAAAAATTACAATAACCTCGTATAGACCAATTTTAGTCTGAAACGGTTTGCAAGGGATCCCGGAATGGTTGGTTTTGTACCCTCAAGCATGACCCGGTAGGGTGGCATGTCGCGCGTGGTAGGGTTATTCACGAGGATATAGAGGTCGAAACTGTTGGTATAAGAGTGTTGGATCACCTTCTGGATATGCTGGGTGATGCGGAAGTAATAAGACCTTTCAGACCTGTTGTAGATCCCGCCAAAGTAACCCTGACCTTCATTTTCATCAGCAAGGAAGCTGACTCTGCCGATGCTGTCCTGGCGAAGAAGTGTCAGCGATGGGGGTGGGGCATAGGTGGTGTCGGTCTCCTTGTTGGAGAACATAAGGAGTGCGTCGTTCACTGCAATGAGATGATTTTTGCCGAAATCTTTCATGTAGGGGAAGCGGAGTTTGAGTTTTACCCCGCCGAGCCCTTCGAGGAATAGCTGGTTTGCCCCCTGGGCTGTGTCGTGGTTCAGAATCTGTCGTTTAAGGTCGGGAGAGGCATCAAGGTAGTCATTATGATCGATCGTGGTGAACCGGGCTGCCTTGTCGTCGACCAGGAACTGGTAAGAGAGGGAGTCGCTCTCAGCGTTATGGAAATAGATCTCCATGCATGTGGTAGAAGTTCCGGCGCTGAAGTTGAGCAGGGCACCGCCTGAGTTCACGGGGTTCGACTCGATGTGAAGGCCTTTAAAAAAATTGATAAAAGCGGCATTATCGGCAAGAACATCAGATGGTGCGTAGAGGATCTTGTTGCCAAGATAATTGGAAAATTTATTCAGGTTGATGCGCACATGGGCTGCCATCATTTTTCCGGAGACCTTCACGCTGTCGTTGGGGTGAGGGTAGAAGGTCTGGGTCCCGATCAAAGAAGAGTAAGTTGCAACACGCTGGTTCGACCAGTAGGAGCTGTCGAAGATCAGATCCTGGCTGATCTCATAGACCTTTACACTCTGCAGGCTGGTTGTATCACCGTAGTATCCGGCGTAATATAAAATCAAAACCAGGGAGTCGAGCACCGGATTGATGCCGAAATCGGGGGCGTCGATACCAAGGCGAACCTGGGAATAAAACCCGGCGGTGATCTTTCCGTAAATCGGATCGAGCATGCTTCCCATGATGACTGTGGAACTTTCGTCGGTCCGGACGGAATCCTGTATCACGGAGTAGGCCTCCACGGTGCAGGTGTCGGTCATCAGAACGTTCAGCGTATCACTTGGGGGTAGCAGGTCAAAGCCAAGTTCATATGGGTCTTTTTTGCAGGAGAAGAGTGCAAGGAGCAGGAGGACACAGATGGTCAGCGATGCCGGTAGCGCGGAGAGGAACGATTTCAAGCGTGTCGAGTTTAGCGTTGGATTAATCTACTGCAACCGATTCGTTCACCAGAACTTCTTCGTAGAATTCGTTATAGGCATCCACATAGCGTTCGGGTGACTGGTATTCAAGATATGGCTTATCGGATTCTTTCAGGTATCCTGCCACCTCCTTGCTGATGGTGGGTGAGCCGATGATGATCCCGTCGGAAAAATCGATAGCTGCCTTAATCATACTAACGTAATTTGGAGTCTTATAGTGTTTGAGGTCTTTGGAAGAAATTCCCTCAAGCTTGATCTTGTTCTGGAAATCCTTGCTGAGCTGGTCGTTGAAGCTATCGTCGTAAATCGAACAGATCACCTTGGTTTCGCTGAAGAGGGGGTTGTCCCGGTATGCCTTCTTGATATAGATCGGCACCAGGCTGGTCATCCATCCGTGGCAATGAACAATGTCGGGACCCCAGCCGAGTTTCTTGACTGTTTCAAGGACGCCCCGTGAATAGAAGATCGCTCGTTCATCGTTATCGCTGAAGAACCGGTTGTTTTTATCGTGGAAAGTATATTTCCGCTGGAAATAATCTTCATTGTCGATGAAATAGATCTGCATGCGCGCCTGCTGGATCGAGGCGACTTTAATAATAAGGGGATGATCAGTATCGTCGATGATAAGGTTCATTCCCGAAAGGCGTATTACTTCATGCAGCTGGTTCCTGCGTTCATTGATATTTCCAAACCGCGGCATAAAGGTCCGGATCTCCCTTCCTTTCTCCTGTATTCCCTGCGGAAGGTACCGGCCAATCAGGCCCATGGGGCTCTCTTTCAAATATGGAGTGATCTCCTGGGTAACAAACAACACTTTCGCTTTTTCCATTTTTTCCTCTCTGGTTTATCCCATTTTTCGAATTCGGCTGCAAAGATACTAAAAATTTTCCAGATAATTTCCAAATGAAATATGTAAATAGATGATTGTTATTCATTTAACGCTTAAAATTAAGTTGTTAATAAAAAATTTTCATTCCAGGGTATCACCTTTTAGCCCTTTCCCCGATTAAGCAATAAATACGGGAATGAAAAGGAGGATCCATCATTGACCTAGAGGAGAGATTGGAAAACAGGGCGCGGGGCGGCATGTTTTCCAGGTAGAGTCTGGCCGGCTTCCGCAACATCGGCCAGCCGAGTGACCCCGGCGGTTGACAGGGGGAAATAAAACATTCAATCCAAAATCAAAAAATCATGAAAAAGATAATGTTACTTTCTTTGATCGCTATGATCCTTTTTTCCGAAACAACAGTTGCAGCAATGACCGGTGCATTTGCCAATCCCGGACCCAGCGGGGTCTGGATCAAGATCAGTCTGAATTTTCACAGGCCCAAGTTTGATTGCCAGACCGGCTTTGGGATCTGTCTCGACATTACTGCAGGTGTGGACATGGCCATGCCGGCCTCCGGCAGTTGCCCGGTACAGATGAGGATCAATGAGAGGAACGAGTTGCAGATCCAGGTTAACGAGGACAACCTGCGCCTGTATGATAATGGTTCGGTATTGCCCAATTTCAGGGATAAATCAGGATTAGTGCTTGAGGATCCTTATACCTTTTCCCCGGCCACCTGCAGGGAGCTCGGAAGCCCTGTTCCTGTTGTCATCAGGGCCGGAAAATACCCGGTCACCTTTTCAAACGGTATTTACACAGTTAAGATTCCTTTATAACTATCATCCTGTGACGGATCGCCCGGGTTTGACCGGGTGGTCCGTCACAGTTCAAAGTCAGACGAACCAATGACACCACGAATGATGATCGCCGCCGTTATCTTCATTCTCCTTTCGGCAGGCTGCAGGCAGGTAGTAAAGATGCGTTACGGGGTCAGGGAGCCAAGGGAGGAGACGCCTGCCTCCATTATCGGATTTCTTAAAAGAATGGATCAGTCTGCGGGTTCCTGTTTTATATTCAGGGATTCCGCCTCATTCTGTGGATATATTAAAAACCCGGTATTCCGGGAAAACCTGCTTGGTTCTTTTTTCTTCAACAGCAGGGGACTGATCATTCATTATAAGGATACAAACAAATGCCGGTGGTCGGCAACCACTTTTATAAAGAACCTAAGGAATGACACTCTTTACCAGGTCGACACAACCTTTCGGTTCAATGAACTTCTTTCGCACCTCAGTCCCCTGATCACAGGCGACACAATGAATATAAAGGAGACGGATTACGATTTTGTGATCGTGATCACCTGGGCCATGTTCGCCGGAAAGTTAAACGAGCGCCTCTTCCATGCCGATGAGGCACTGGCTGAGAACCCGCGGATCAGGGCCGGGGTCCTTTTCCTGAATATGGATATGCAAAAGGATTGGAAGCTACAACAGGGTCAGAAGCTGGTGGTCAGGTGATTGGTTGACCCGGCAAAAATGAATACCCTATATTTTTCTGAAATATTCGTTCATAGTTTAATGTATACAGGGTCGGGTGAAATACGGTGTGGTGTTGGTTATGTTGGTGGCGGTTACCGTTGGGGGGAGTCCTCGTGTCTTCAGTCAGGTAGGGTTATGGTTCGACACGATCCCCCTTCTTCCCCTGGCCGGCCTCGTTCCCGGGGAACGGGAGCTGGTAAGGTACCGGTTCACCCAGGAGGCTGAGTATTCCATGGCCTTTTCGGGATTTTTCTTCCTGAACTGGCAGCGCGAAAAAAGTGCCAGACATCTCGCCTTGCAGCAAAAGTTCAGGTATCAGGCGGTGCTGGAGGACAACCGCCATTTCAGGATCGTCAATCTTTACACGCACGGCCTGGGGCTCCAGCTTTTTTTCGACAGCCTGACCCGTTTTCATATTGATGAAAATTCGCTTGATACCAGGATCGAATTGCGGCTTTTCAGATCCCTTTCCATCAATTTCATCTCAAATCTTTCCACCAGAATTTTCAACGGGTATGACTACCTGTCCGACACACTCGGCCGGCTGGTCAGGATCCTCAACTCCTCCTTTCTCACCCCGCTTTTGTGTACCTTCTCGGCGGGTGCCGGCTGGAGCTGGCCCGGGTTCGGGATCATAAGTCTCGGGATCGGCTCAGTAAAGCTGACCTATATCCGTGATAAATCGGTTTACGATGCCCGGGGGGTGACGGTATATTATGGTGTTCCCAGGGAGCGTGCCTATCTGCTGGAATATGGATTATCGTTACATCTTGTGGTAGATAAAAATTTCCGGAACCGGGTGAGGTGGATGTGCGACCTGCTTCTCTTCAAGAACATGAACAACCCGGTGGACATGACCCTGAAAAACCTGGTCGATATCAGGATAAATAAATACCTGAAGACCAGCATACAGACGAGGCTTTTCTACGAGGAAAAGCTAAGCAGGAATCTCCAGGTTGAGAATATCATCTCCCTGGGGTTTACCCTTTGTCTGTAGAGTGAATCTTATCCGTGGAAAAAGATCGCCTTGATGATTTCGGAAGCCATCTTGGGGTTTTCCTTCAGCCGGCGTGTTGAATAGCCAAACCACTGCTTACCGTAAGGAACATAGACGCGCATGGTATGACCCTTTTCAACGACCGATTTCCTGAGATCGGGTGTGACGCCATAGAGCATCTGGAATTCGTACATCGATTTCGGAACCTTGTACTTGTTGATCAGAGTATAGGCACCTTCAACCAGGGGCTTGTCGTGCGTGGCAATTCCCGGGTAGATACTGTTTTTGAACATGAACTCAAGATCCCCAAGAAAATGGTCGTTAACCTCCTGGTATTTTTTATAGGCGATGGCTTCCGGTTCTACATAGATCCCTTTGCAGAGGCGGTAGTTGAGGGGCTGCTTTGGGGAATGGATGTCAAGCAGGTTCTGCAGGTCTTGCAGGGTCCGCTTGAGATATGCCTGTACTACCAGTCCCACGTTGGCCGGAAACTCTTTTTTCAGTCTGCGGTAGAGGTCGATCTCCAGGTCAGTGCATTGGGAATCTTCCATGTCGATACGTACAAAAGCATTGTAGGAGGCAGCTTTGGCGATTATCTCGCGGATGTTCAGGTAGCAAACCTCTTTGTTGATTAGCAAACCGAACATGGTCGGTTTGAGTGAGTAGTTCCCGTCGATTTTTTCGGCCTGGATCCTCTCGATGATGGAGAGGTATTGGTTTTTGTTATCCTCGGCCTCTTCCAGCTTGGTAATGAACTCTCCAAGGAGGTCGAGTGTAATTTTAATGCCTTTGGCATTCAGTTCTTTACAAACCCGGATGGCATCTTCGATGGTCTCCCCGGCGATGTATTTCTTTGAGAAAATCCATACCAGTTTCTTGGGCATAAAGGGCAGCATCAGTGTGATTAACTTGTTGAACATAATCGGATAGTTTTAGTGGATTTCAGTTTTTTTTTGCCCATGACCCTGCATGGTTGACAGGGATCAGGAAAATGAACTCCAAAATTATGATTAAAAAAGGTAAAAACATTGACTTTTAGTGAAATTATTCCATGTTTTTTCGGGGATGATTTGTTGAATGGGTGGCAAGGCGGAGCGGTTCAATGGTTTGTATTATAAAAGAATAATCCTTAACTTTGCGGCCTTTTTCAGAAAAGGTGAAGTCGTTGGAACAATTTATCATCCCGTTTAGCGGATTGAAGCTTGGGTTTCACAGGTTTGATTTCAGGATTGACAACGCGTTCTTTGATGCTTTTGAATATGCCGAGATCAAATCCGGAGCTGTCAGTATCGGGCTTAACATGGAAAAGAAGGAGAGGATGCTCCTCTTTGATTTTACCATTAGCGGAAGAGTTGACCTGCCATGCGACCGGTGTGGCGAGATGGTCGACGTTTCTATTGATGGAAAGGAACAGCTGATCGTGAAGATGGGAGATGCATACAGGGATGACGGGGAGGATGTGATCATCATTCCTGAAAGTGATAAGCAGTTTGATGTCAGTTCGTATTTCTATGAAGTGCTGCACCTTATGATCCCGCGCCGGAGGGTTCATCCGGAAACGGACGGAGTGAGCAGATGCGACGAGGAGGTTCTGAAAAAGCTTGAAAAATTGAGTACGCATAGTGCGCCTGATCCACGCTGGGAAGCACTTAAAATATTCAAAACAAATCATAAATCTAAAATCTAAAATCGTAAATCTTAAATAGTATGCCACACCCGAAACACAAAATTTCCACTACCAGGAGAGACAAGAGAAGGACACATGACAAGGCGGTTGCCCGCACGGTTGCTCTCTGCTCGCATTGCGGATCCCCGGTTCTTTACCACAGGGTTTGTTCCGAATGCGGCTATTACAGGGGAAAACCGGCCATTGAAAAATCGGCTGCCGAATAAGAATATTTCATCAAATCCCGGATAATGAAAATCGGTTTAGATGTCCTTGGGGGCGATTTTGCACCAAAGGCTACGCTGCATGGTGCCATCATGGCACTTGCCGAGTTACCTGAATCCGATACGATCGTCCTGATTGGCGACCGCGAGATCATCCTGACCTTTCTCAGGGAGGAGAAGATTGATCCCGGCAGGTTCGAGATAGTCGATGCCCCCGACATGATCGAGATGGACGAACAGCCAACAAAAGCGCTGGTCAACAAGCCAAACTCGAGTATTTCAGTGGGTTTCCGCATGCTCAAGCATAAGGAAATCAACGCTTTTGCCAGTGCAGGAAGCAGTGGCGCGATGCTTGTTGGCTCTATTTACAGTGTCAATACCATCCAGGGGATTATCCGGCCGAGCACGACCGCTTACATACCAAAAGAAAACGGTGGAACGACTGTCCTGATTGATGTGGGGACCAACCCCGATGCAAAACCCGATGTGATGTACCAGTTCGGATTACTGGGCTCCATCTTTGCCGAGCATGTTTTCCATGTAAAAAACCCGAGGGTCGGTTTACTCAATATCGGTTCCGAGGAGAAGAAGGGCAGTCTCACAACCCAGTCTGCCTTCCAGCTCATGAAGGACTCCCGTGATTACAATTTTATCGGGAATGTTGAAGGACGTGAACTTTTCCGCGATAATGTGGATGTGATTGTATGCGACGGGTTCGTCGGGAACATTGTCCTGAAACAGGTTGAAGCCATGTACCGGGTGCTGGTGAAACGGGGCATCATGGACGCTTATCTCGACCGGTTCAATTATGAGAATTACGGCGGAACCCCCATCCTCGGGGTGAATTCCACCGTTGTGGTCGGACACGGGATATCGAACAGCAATGCCATCAGGAGGATGATCCTGATGGCGAAGGAGGTGCATGAAGCTAAGCTTGCCCATCGCATCAAACATGCCCTGGAGCGTTATTCCATCAATAATCATTAATCTGTCATGACGAAGCTCAGAGCTAAAATTTCGGGAATACATGGATGGGTTCCCCCTTATGTGCTTACCAATAAAGAGCTGGAGGGAATGGTTGAGACGACGGATGAATGGATCCTTACCCGCACAGGTATCCGTGAGCGGCATATCCTTAAAGGGGAGGGCCTGGGATCATCCGACATGGCTGTTGAGGCCGTCAAAGGCTTGCTGGAGAAGACCAACACCTCTCCCGATGAGATCGAATTGCTAATTTGTGCTACCGTTACTCCCGATATGCCTTTCCCTGCCACGGCCAACATCATTTGCGACAAAGCCGGGATCAGGAATGCCTTTAGTTATGACATCAATGCAGCCTGCAGCGGATTACTTTATTCGCTGGTCACTGCTTCCAAATTCATCGAGACGGGATCCTACAAAAAAGTGATCGTGGTAGGCGTCGACAAGATGTCATCCATCATCGATTATACCAACAGGGAGACCTGTGTCCTTTTCGGTGACGGAGCCGGAGCATTGCTGCTCGAATCTACTACCGAAGAGGTCGGGATCATGGATTCGATCATGCGGACCGACGGTTCGGGTAGAATTTACCTCCATATGAAGGCTGGCGGATCGGTCAAACCCTCAAGTCATGAGACTGTTTCCGCAAAGGAACATTTTGTTTACCAGGAAGGGCAACCGGTGTTCAAGTTTGCCGTTACAAAGATGGCAGATGTAGCTGCCGAGATCATGGAAAAAAATAACCTCTCCGGCGAAGAGATTGCCTATCTTGTACCTCACCAGGCTAACCTTCGGATCATTGAAGCGACCGGCCGGCGCATGGGGATCAGTAAGGAGCAGGTCATGATCAACATAGAACGTTACGGTAATACCACCGACGGGACCATCCCGCTATGCCTCTGGGAGTGGGAGCACAAACTCAAAAAAGGCGATAACATTATCCTTGCTGCTTTCGGCGGGGGATTCACCTGGGGAAGTATCTGGGTGAAGTGGGCGTATTAAGAAGTCGGCAGTCGGCAGTCGGAAGTCAACAGTCATTCAGTCATTAGGTCATTAAGGTTTATCATGCTGCCATTCCCAAATATGATCGTTGTAATTGTCTTCATTATCATGGGCATCGGTTACTTCCTGATGCTGATCAATATTATGCGGACAGGCGAGGGGGTTTGGGGAAAGCCATCCATCCACCCGCTTCTTTTCTATTCGGGCAAAATATCACAGTTCATTTGCTGGGGATTTTTACTGGTCAAGTCGCTGAATCCCTCTTTTCTTGGGATGGAATTTCCATTATGGCTCAGATGGCCGGGAACCGTTATCCTTTGCATAGGAACGGTTGTCCTCCTGCTCTCCTTTTATGATCTCGGGACTTCCCTTAAATATGGCATTCCCGAATCATCCACCCAGTTAAAAACAAAGGGACTTTACAGGTACACCCGACACCCACTTTATCTTGGCGTATACCTTTTATCGATCTCCTCCATCATCTATTTCCCGAACTTTTTGAATATTCTCATGGGCTTGTGCACCATGTCGACACACTACATGATGATCCTGGCTGAGGAGAAGTTCCTGGCAGAGCGGTTCACCAAAGAGTGGAATGATTATAAACGACGAGTCCCGCGCTTCCTATTCTTTCACTAATCTCGAATACCAGATACGCTGGTCGCTCTTCAGCATGAGACAGTAGATGCCTGCCGGGAGGGAGTGCATATTAATTGTCAGTTCAGGGCCAGCACTTCTAAATTCCGGGTACCATATTGTACCGTTCATCGAGATGATCATTATCGTCGGGACCTGATCCTCCACTGGTGACGGCATTCCTACAGTGCAAAATTCGCTGCAGGGGTTCGGAAAGATCTTCAGGGATAACGCTCCATGGTTTTGACGGGCCCCGACAGGGAATCCCCATATCTCATTGACAAACTCGGGATGGTCGATAAAGGGGTTGCGGTTGTGCTGTACCTGGTAAACGGCATTGTTCCGGCTGGTCTCTTTCTCCGAAACAGGATCCTGTGCCGACCAGTCCAGCATCACCTGGAGGGCCCAGGGTTTTAGTTGTGATCCATCGGTCATGGGACTTCCCGGCCAATTGTTGTCTTCAGTATAGTAGCGGGTCGACATATAGAAATAGGTGCGGGCAAAATCGCCTTTGTAATCATCAATCGGTTCGAATACGGTCCCTGTATAACCGGCATCGCTGCAACTGCCAAGCCTACTCCCGTTCAGTGAGGTCCAGGTGACGCTTCCCACATCGCCGTAAGGATAATTATTACGCTGGTTATTCACGTAGCCATCAGTAGGATAGAGGTGGAAAAGGTCGGTATACATCGGTGAGACCTCTCCTCCAAACCAGCTTTTGGGCCAGGAGTGTTCGCGGTTATAGCAGGCGCCCTCGCCTCCGTAATTCCCGCATTCGTCGCCCGAATTATAATGATAGACATAGGGGGGCGTTCCCCCGGGAACATCGGAATACATATCCCTAACCACGTTGCCGCTTTCCATATCGGTAGTCTGGAACCATGTGTAGAGTGACCCATAGTCTACGACCGTATGATTTTTTATTGTGTTATGGAGAGCCGACTGCAGGGCGGTACCGGATAATCCCCCGGCAGCATCATAATAGCCGGGAGGGATCTGGGCGAAAGTAGTGACGAAAAGCAGCAGAAATAATATCTGGGAAAGAAAAAAAATTTGCATGAATCGGAGTGAGTTTAAGCGGCAAAAGTAGGGTTTTATAGGATACAGAAGCCGGGTGGGTAAGAAAGGTTTTTCATTATCTTTGGCGGGCCTTGAGAAAGAAAATGCAAAAGAAAAAAGGGAATAAAACAGTTATGAAGCGTATCGGGGACTCAATTTGCCGGGTTCCGATTGTCTGTGCAATCCTTTTCATCGTTATTTTCATTACATACGGTCACACGTTAGGGTTCAAGCTCGGCAAGTTAGACGAAACAAATATTATTCTGGATAATATTCGATTTATAAGTGATTTTAAAAACCTAAAAGAAGCTTTTCTTACCAACCCATTTTTCAACAAGGGAGGTGATTTTTATCGACCATTACAAAACATCTCCTTGATGATCGATGCTAATCTGAGCGGTGAGAATGGCTGGGCCTACTACTTGTCGAATATCCTCATTCATATAATAACTTGTTCGCTGATTTATTACATGCTTACATTGTTTGGAAAAAATCGTGAAATAGCCTTATTGCTCACGCTGATTTTTGCAGTACATCCATTATTTGTGCAGACCGTTGCATGGGCTCCTTCGCGTGGCGACCTATTACTTGGGATGTTCGGGATTGCTTCGTTTATCTTTTTTATTCTTTACATCCGGAATAGAAGCATCTCCTTTCTGATTCTAAATATCTTAGCTTTTGGTATGGCACTCTTATCAAAAGAGACTGCCGTCATTATTCCGGTAATATGTTTTTTGTACTACTTTTTTATCGAGAAGGGGAAGGGTATCTCCCTTAAGGGATTAATCATAACGGCCGTTTCGTACTTGTCTTTGTTTGCACTTTTCATTTATATTCGGAAGGAAATAGTAGGTATTGTAGTGGAAAAGGGGCAATTTGGGCTATTCCCTTTTCTGGTTCATTTAAGAACAATCCCCGAATTCATTTCGAAGTTTTTTCTTCCCTTTGACTTAGGCCCAATGCCGGCATTCAACCTGCTATCGACAATATCGGGATTGCTTATTCTATCTCTTCTCATTTTTGTTCTGATCCGGAACCATGGCGGATCATGGAAAGTGTTGCTTTTCGGACTGATCTGGTTTCTTCTTTTTATTATTCCGGCCATCATGTATATAAATAAATACGGGGCTGCAGCCTGTGATTATATGGAACATCGGGCGTATCTTCCACTTGTTGGCATTCTGATATTCGTTTACGTGTTCCTTAGCAACACCCAAAATATTTATAAGAATAAAACCATCCTAATTGTCCTTTTCCTAATTGTCCCGGTTTTTGCTTTTTATACGAATGGATATTCGAAAAACTATAAAACCCCTCTTTCCTATTATAAACTTGCAGTGGATACTAATCCGGTTTCTGCAATTGCCTATTTTAACCTTGGCACAACCAGCATGAATTTCGGAAACGATTACCGTGGCCCAATCAAGGATTTCAACCAGGCGATTAAATTACTGCCAGATTATGCACCATCCTTTAATAACAGGGGTTATTGTAAGGAGAAGCTGAATGATATTGAGGGAGCATTGACAGATTACAGAAAAGCGTCACTCGTCAGGCGGGACTGGCCTGTCCCTCATGTTAACATTGCAACGGTTAAACGAAATCTTGGATTGTACCAAGAAGCCATCCTTGAGTATGATACTGTGCTGACCCTTTCTCCCTCATTCTATCAGGCATATTATGAACGGGGTTCCCTTAAAATGGAAATATTGGATTACCAGGGAGCCCTCGATGATCTAAACCATTCCATATTACTCAACAGAAGTTACCCTGAAGCCTTCTTTAACAGGGGTATCCTCGCATTTAAGCTCAAAGACTATAACTCAGCACTGCAGGACTTCAATCGCGCTGTTCAATTAAATGACAAATACGTTGAGGCCTATGTTAACAGGGGTGTTATATTTTACCAGATGGAGGAATACGCGGGAGCTCTTCGTGATTTCAACCAGGCCCTGCTAATAGATGATAAATATGCAGAGGCCTATCTTGATCGGGGTATGGTACGGTTAATTACGAAGAATTTAACGGGCGCTTGCGAGGATTGGGAAACCGCAAGAAAACTTGGCCTTCCAGATGCCGAAATCCTATTACGGAAATACTGTTCCACACAATAACAGGAAAAATATTCACACAGCTGAAGACGGTTTCGAGAAATCCTGCCTGATCACTTTTTCATTTGTCCATCAGTTGCCCGATTAAGCAGTATTAAAGAAAAAAATGTAATTTTGCGCACTTTTTTACAAGGAGCATGCAGAAATACCCGGAATACAAGAATCTTGACCTTACCAGGATCGGCAATGAGATCCAGTCTTACTGGAAAAGCCACGACACCTTCGAGAAGAGCCTGAAACTGACAGAGGGGAAGCCCCCTTATATATTTTATGAAGGGCCACCCTCTGCTAACGGCATTCCAGGCATTCATCATGTGATGGCCCGTTCCATCAAGGATATTTTTTGCCGCTACAAGACCATGAAAGGGTTTTTCGTCAACCGCAAAGCGGGATGGGATACACATGGACTTCCGGTCGAGATCGGGGTGGAGAAGAAGCTGGGCATCACCAAAGAGGACATCGGGAAATCGATCTCAATAGAAGAGTATAACAAGGAGTGCCGGACCGAGGTGATGAAGTTCAAGGACCTGTGGGATGAGCTGACTCTCCTCATGGGATACTGGCTGAACCTTGATGATCCTTACATCACTTTTGAAAACAAGTACATCGAGAGTGTCTGGTATCTCCTGAGCGAACTCTACAAGAAAGGACTAATCTATAAAGGGTACACCATCCAGCCCTACTCCCCGGCAGCGGGGACAGGCCTGAGCACGCATGAGCTAAACCAGCCCGGGACCTATAAGATGGTGAAGGATAACACTGTTGTAGCCCAGTTCCGGGTAACAAGGGATGAAAAGTCCGAATTCCTGTTTAAGGATATTCTTGGAGAACTGTACATTCTTGCCTGGACGACCACCCCCTGGACCCTGCCTTCGAATACCGGACTGGCGATGGGGAAGGAGATAGATTACGTTCTTGTCAAAACTTTCAATCCATATACTTATACCGAGCAGACAGTAATACTGGCAAAAGAGCTGTTGCACCAGTATTTCCCTGAAAAGAACGCCTTGCTGGAATTTGAGAGCTACCATGAGGGTGACAAGAATATCCCTTTCCAGGTTGTGGGACAGTTCAAAGGCCAGGCATTTGAAAACATAAGGTTTGAGCAGCTTCTGCCCTTTTCAAGGCCGGAGGAGGGGGATCCTTTCCGGGTGGTGATGGGCGATTTTATTACAACAGATGACGGGACCGGCATTGTCCATATCGCACCGAGTTTCGGTGCCGACGACTTCCGCGTGGGTAAGCTTTATGGCCTTGGTTCCCTTACGATGGTCGACAGGCAGGGGAAGTTCATTGACCAGATGGGAGAGTTTGCCGGGCGTTACGTGAAGCCCGAATATGATCCCGATTACCAGGCAGGAAAATGTCCTCCGGTTGATATCGATATCATTGTCAAGCTGAAGCATGAAAACAAGGCTTTCAGGACTGAAAAATATGAACACTCCTATCCCCACTGCTGGAGGACCGACAAGCCGATCCTTTATTACCCGCTTGATTCCTGGTTCATCAGGACCACGGCCTACAAGGATCAGATGATCGCACTGAACCGTACGATCAACTGGAAACCGGAATCGACCGGAACCGGCCGTTTCGGCAACTGGCTGGAAAACCTTGTCGACTGGAATCTTTCACGTTCGCGTTTCTGGGGAACCCCGCTGCCGATCTGGCGGTCGGAGGACGGGAAAGAGGAAAAGTGCATCGGCTCAGTGGCCGAGCTGAAAGATGAGTGCGCAAAAGCCGTCAAGGTGGGCGTGATGAAGAGCGATCCACTGGCAGCGTTTATTCCAGGGGATGAGACAGATGAAAACTATCATACTTTCGACCTTCACAGGCCTTTTGTGGATGATATCATCCTGGCCACCGATGACGGGAGGCCCATGTACCGTGAACCTGACCTGATAGATGTTTGGTTCGATTCCGGCGCGATGCCTTATGCACAGTATCACTATCCCTTTGACAAGAGCCGCACCATGGAGAGCTATTTTCCGGCCGACTTCATTGCTGAGGGGGTCGACCAAACGAGGGGGTGGTTCTTTACACTACACGCCATTGCCGTGATGCTGTTTGACAGTGTTTCTTACAAAACCTGTCTTTCGAACGGGCTGGTGCTGGATAAGAACGGCAACAAAATGTCGAAGCGGCTCGGCAATGCGGTGAATCCTTTCGAAACGATCAGGAAATACGGGCCCGACGCAACCCGATGGTACCTGCTTACCAACTCCCAGCCATGGGACAACCTGAAATTTGACATCGAGGGCATCGGGGAGGTGCAGCGCAAATTTTTCGGCACTCTTTATAATACCTATGCTTTCTATGCCCTGTATGCGAACATAGATGGTTTTTCATATGGGGAGAAGGATATCCCGAACCGGGAGAGGCCGGAGATTGACCGGTGGATCCTTTCGGAGTTGAACTCCCTTATCCGTTATGCCGATGAGTGCTATTCCGATTATGAACCCACAAAGGCCGGAAGGGCCATTGCCGATTTCGTGGATGAGCACCTGAGCAACTGGTATGTGAGACTTTGCCGGCGCCGCTTCTGGAAAGGAGACTATTCGCAGGATAAGATTTCGGCATATCAAACGCTCTATACCTGTCTCGAGGTGATTGCGCGCCTGAGCGCACCGATTGCTCCCTTCTTTATGGAACGGCTTTTCATCGACCTGAACGGGGTGACCCGGAAGCGGGGAGTCGATTCGGTCCACCTGACGGAGTTCCCGGTTTCAGACCTTTCACTGATCGACAAGGATCTGGAGGAGAGGATGGAGATGGCACAGAAGATCTCCTCCATGGTATTGTCGATCCGCAAAAAGACCAACCTGCGGGTTCGCCAGCCATTGAACAGGATCCTGATCCCGCTGCTGAATGACCGTGTGAAGGAGCAAGTGGATGCAGTCAGGAACCTGATCCTTTCCGAGGTGAACGTCAAGAATCTGGAGTATATCACAGATACGGCAGGCATTCTCGTAAAGAAGATAAAACCTGACTTTAAGAGGCTTGGACCCCGTTACGGAAAGCTGATGAAAGATCTTGCCGCAATACTTATCTCAGTGCCGCAGGAGGATATCAGTAAACTTGAGAGCACAGGAAAGCTTGATGTAGAGGTCGGCGGAAAGGTTCTGGAAGTAAACCTGGAGGATGTAGAGATCCTGTCGGAGGATATACCCGGGTGGCAGGTGGCCGTGATGGGACCGCTGACGGTTGCACTCGATATCACATTGACACCGGAGCTTTGGCAGGAGGGAATTGCGAGGGAGATCATCAATCGCATCCAGAACCTCAGGAAAGACAATGGATTTGATGTCACGGACAAGATAAAGGTTAAATTTCAACCGCATTCCGGGATTGAGGTGGCTGTGAATCACAATATTTCGTATATTTGCGCGGAAATTCTGGCTCAGTCTTTTGATATCGCTGACCTGTCTGAGGAAACCGATAAAAGCCTTATTGAGCTGACTGAGGAGATATCAACATACGTATCAATCCGAAAGGTTGATGAGTAAGACGACATGAAGTTTTTCTGTCGTATTTTGTTTATAGCATAATCAATGATTGACTTTTAATATTCAGGGTATGAAAAAAGCTGCTGGAAATACGGTAACCGAAAAAACACGGTATTCTGATGAGGAGCTCGAGGAGTTCCGTCAAATCATCCTTGCAAAACTTGAGAAGGCACAGAATGATCTGAAGCTTCTCACTGAATCTTACACGACGGGTAATGATAATGATACGAACGATACTTCGCCGACCTTTAAAGTGCTGGAAGAGGGATACCAGGTGTTTTCGAAGGAGGAGAACAGTAAATTTGCCGCCCGCCAGGAGAAGTTCATCAAAAGCCTTGAAAACGCCCTAATCCGGATTGAGAACAAGACCTATGGTATTTGTCGTGTCACCGGCAAACTGATCCCCAAGGATCGTTTACGCATTGTTCCGCATGCCACGCTCAGTATTGAAGCTAAAAGGGTACAGGCCGTTGCCCCGGCTCCCAGGCCTGCCACCGAACCCGACCTTGAATAGTCTGCTTTCCACAAACTGTTTCATTTGAAAAAAGCCATTTTGATAATGGTCTGTATCCTGGCTTTTGACCAGGTCGTAAAGATCCTGGTCAAAACGACCATGCCGCTGGGAGATACGCATTATATTCTCGGTCAATGGTTCCAGATTCATTTCATTGAAAATGAGGGGATGGCCTTCGGGATGAAGTTGGGTGGAAATTACGGAAAACTGATCCTGAGCCTTTTCCGAATCATCGCCGTTATTGTCATCGGCTGGTGGCTTTGGAAGGTCACGAAGAAGGGAGCGGGAACCCTCCTGGTTATCTGTATTGCCATGATCATGGCCGGCGCCCTCGGTAACATTATCGATTCGGCTTTCTACGGGCTTATCTTCAGTGAAAGTTCACATCAGGTTGCCACTCTTTTTCCGACCGGAGGCGGCTACGGAACCTTCCTGCACGGGAAGGTTGTAGATATGCTTTACTTTCCGATCATAGAATCCCACTATCCCACCTGGTTACCCTGGGTGGGTGGGCAGGAGTTCACTTTCTTCAGCCCGGTCTTCAACATCGCCGATTCCTCGATTACCTGCGGAGTTATCCTTCTGATCCTTTTCCAGAAGAATATCTTTAAGTTCGCTTCCGATGAAAAAACAGATTCCGCAGGAAGTGTAACTCAGCAATCATAGGTCATCAGGACCTTTCCGATCACTTTTTTCTTGTTCCGATAAACAACAAATCTGCCTGGCAGGATGTGATTTCCTGCCGGAACCAGTAATGCCATTAATTGTTTAGCAGGATTATCTGGGATGCGGTGGTGCCGGAGGTTTCTTCGGGCCTTTCGGAGCATGGGGTTTTGGTGGCTTCGAAGGTGACTTTGGTTTTTTTGGCTCGTGTGGCTTGGGTGGTTTCTTTACCGAGTGAGGTTTCGGTGGTTTCGGAGGATGCTTTGGGTGCTGTATGCTGCTGTTGGCCAGGGGCAACGGGTTTCCAATGAGAACGCCTGTTCCGGCAACAGTGCTGAGAAAGAATATGACGGTAAAAAGCAGGATAGAACGTTTCATAACAGTTGAATTTTTGCGGTAAAATTACAAAAAAGAGGAAATCAATGATGGATTAGTTCATTATTTGACCCGTATGGTCCTGCCTACCCGGAGGGTCGTGTTGGGCTTGATCCTGTTCATGGCACAGATCTCCTTGACGGAAGTGTGGTATTTACCGGCCAGCTTTCCAAGGGTGTCGCCATTTTTGATCTTAACATAAACGGCTGATTCAATATAGTCGTTCGGGTAAAAGACACTTTTTGTGATCGGAAAATTATCGGCCATGAGCTTCTGGTTGTCGAAATCGATCACCCGGAGCGGGTCCATGGGAATGTCCTTATACCGGATCTCGAAATGGAGGTGTGGACCGCGGCTTCTGCCGGTGGAGCCTCCCAGCCCGACGACATCCCCCGATTTCACCACCTGATTGACCTTGACCGGGATCTTTGAGAGGTGGGCATAATATGTCTCCAGGCCATTATAGTGCCTGATGATAACCAGGTAACCGAATCCACCCCGGTTATACTTGGCATAGCGGATAACGCCATCAAATACCGCCCGGATCGTGTCGCCCCTATTTAGTTTGATATCCAGTCCCTTATGGGTATACATAAAACCCCGGAAGAGTTTTCCATAGATAGGCATCGAGAAGTTATGTCCGTTAGAAACCAGCCGGACGACCGTGTCACGAATTGAATCAGGCTGGAGGCGATAGGCAAAGATCTGGTCGTTGATCCACCGGTCGGTGAAGAGACCGGTTGAGTCATCCTCGGGTTGCATCATCATTGGTTCGTCCTGGAGGTATTCCCAGGTAAAGTTCTTATAGAGGATGACAGGTCCGTTCGGGGTTTCAAGGGTGTCGACCACTGCATCAATGTTGCGTTGGGCAAAAGAGAAAAGAGGGGATAACAGTAAAAATAATAAACAGATTTTAAGGTACTTCATTGACACTTTGTTAGGTCGCTCTTTAGATAACGGCAAAACTACATGAAAATTTTTTTCAATCAAATATTTGATTAAGCATATATTATATCTTTGCATAAATTTTCAGTTACCCTATGGAAGGCACGAAAACCGGAAAAATTTCGCAGATCATCGGACCAGTTGTCGATGTGGTGTTTAATGAGGATGTTATGC
Source organism: bacterium (assembly GCA_037131065.1). GTDB lineage: Bacteria > Bacteroidota > Bacteroidia > Bacteroidales > FEN-979 > JBAXRT01. Next base: position 31,351 of record JBAXRT010000005.1, read on the forward strand.
TTCCGAATATTTATGATGCAATGGAAGTCAGGAACGAGAATGGAGATGTCATTGTTCTTGAATGCCAGTATGATATAGGAGAGAACAGGATCAGGACCATTGCAATGGATTCGACGGATGGACTTCGCCGGGGAATGGAAGTTACCGAGCGGGGAGCCCCGATCTCCATGCCGATCGGCGACCAGATCCGAGGAAGGCTGTTCAACGTTATCGGAAAGCCCATCGATGGCCTGGGTGACGTAAAACCAGAACCCAGCTATCCCATTCACCGTGAGCCACCAGCATTTGATGAACTCAGCACCCAGAAGGAGGTGTTATTCACTGGGATCAAGGTGATCGACCTTATCGAGCCTTATGCCAAGGGTGGCAAGATCGGCTTGTTCGGTGGTGCAGGGGTTGGAAAGACCGTTATCATCATGGAGCTGATCAACAATATTGCTAAGAAATATTCGGGTTTATCCGTTTTCGGGGGTGTCGGTGAACGTACGCGTGAGGGGAATGACCTGTTGCGCGAAATGATCGAATCCGGCGTTATCCGCTACGGGAAGGATTTCCTGGAGGATATGGAGAAGGGCGGATGGGATCTTTCCAAGGTTGACCACGAGGAGTTAGCGAAATCACAGGCTACATTGGTTTTCGGACAGATGAATGAACCTCCCGGGGCACGTGCCCGCGTTGCACTGTCGGGTCTGACTCTTGCTGAGTATTTCCGTGACGGAGATGAAAAGACCGGTGGAAGGGACATTCTCTTCTTCATTGACAACATTTTCCGTTTTACACAGGCAGGGATGGAAGTTTCGGCCATGCTGGGACGTATGCCCTCTGCCGTTGGATACCAGCCTACCCTGGCAACCGAGATGGGTATCATGCAGGAGCGTATCACTTCAACCAAACGGGGCTCGATCACATCGGTACAGGCAGTCTATGTGCCGGCCGACGACCTTACCGACCCGGCGCCTGCAACGACCTTTGCCCATCTTGACGCCACCACGGTACTCAGCCGTAAGATCTCCGAGCTTGGAATCTACCCTGCCGTGGATCCCCTCGATTCCACTTCCAGGATCCTGAGTCCCGATGTCGTTGGCGATGATCATTACAATACAGCCCAGCGCGTGAAGAGAATCCTTCAGCGCTACAAGGAGCTCCAGGATATCATTGCCATCCTTGGAATGGATGAGCTTTCAGATGAGGACAAGCTTGTCGTCTCCAGGGCAAGGCGTGTCCAGCGTTTCCTTTCACAACCTTTCCACGTGGCCACACAGTTCACCGGCATACCAGGTACTTTTGTCAACATTGAAGATACCATCAAGGGATTCAATATGATCATGGACGGGGAAGTGGATGAGTATCCCGAGTCGGCTTTCAACCTGGTTGGCACGATCGAGGAGGCCATCGAGAAGGGCAAGAAGATGATCGAAGAAAGCAAATAAGCGATGAAAGTCGAAATAATCACTCCCGACCAGGTGATCTTTTCCGGGGATAATGTCCAGCTTATCCAGCTTCCCGGAATCGACGGCTCTTTTGAAGTGCTGACCAACCATGCCCCTATGATCTCGGTGCTAGCCGCCGGTAAGATCAAGGTGGTTAACAAGGGGGAGAAGGAGGAGCAATTTTTCGACGTCAGGGGAGGGGTCATCGAGGTCCTGAACAACAGGATCCTGGTACTTGCAGAATAGAAAAGACCGGAACACCATCTATGAAAATCCGGAATATCTCCATCGTTATCTTATTCTCTTTTTTTGGCGCTGTTGCCTGTTTTAAGAACGAGCCGGTGCCTACTGCCAACTTTACCTATGCCGGTAGCCATGAATTCATGGCTCCATGCACCGTGATGTTCACTAACCAGTCGGTCAATGCCTTTTCCTATGAATGGCGCTTTGGGGATGATTCCGTTTCGACCCTGGAAAACCCGAAGCATCTCTATTCAAAACCAGGCAAATATGATGTCTACCTCAGGGCTTATACCGAGAGCCGGAACGAGTGGTCCTCCATCACCCGGGTCATTACCATCAGGGATACAATAAAACCTTAGGAAAGCAATAAAAAAAGGGGTGTATGATCTGCACCCCTTTTTTATATATTTCCCTGGCTGTTAATAGAACCGGATCCGGTTATCGACGATAGTCGCTGTTTTCTGGAGAGCCCCGTAAAGTGAGTTCATCACCCGTCCCTGGAAAGCTTGTGACGTCCGGTTCATCTCAAGGGTGAAATCCTCTTTGGCTGCTGGTTCCGTAACCTCATCAACGATAAGGTAGAATGCACCGTAGTTTCCTGTGAGGGGACCAACGATCTCTCCTTTTTTATAGGTGAAGATGCTCCCCATCAGGCCACCTTCGCGGGCAAGGGCAGAGCGGTTATTCCCGATGAATGCAAAGATGAGGGTATCCACTTTTGTGTTGAACTTTGCTCCAAGGGCATTGATATCATTTACTCCTGAACCCTCTTTTTTCATCTGTTCGCTGAGCATTTCAACCCGCTTATAGTTCTTGACGGAGGGTTCGATCCTGTCCTTGATGTTTTCCAGTGGCTGCAATCCTTTTTCGGAGATTCGTTTCAGGACGGCGACAGCGTATTTCCCTTGTACATCAAAGACCGGGGAGACCTCTCCTGGTTTGGTTGTTTCGGCATAGGCCCAGCGCACCATTTCACGTGCGTTGGCCAATCCCATGAGATAGTTATCCATTTCCTTTACTGCGGGTGACTGCCTTTTGCGAAGTCCCTCCTGGACGGCTGCCTTGTCGAACATTTCAGGGGTTTTATTCTGTCCCGCAAAGGCGCTGGCCTTCATATAGGTATCCTGGTAAGTCTGGTTACTTGGTTCGATAGCACGGGCAAGAACGGCTGTTTTAACCTTTTTGACCGGCTTGGTTTTTGAGCCGAGTTCAAAGATGGCATAACCAATACGTGTTTCAATGACCTTGATATCCTTTGGCTTCATATTGATCCCTTCGCGGAAGAAGATAGCAAGGTTGGGGTCGCCATCGACAAACCACTTTAGTTCACCACCATCTTCCTTGGCAGTCGGATAATCGGATTGGGCCCGTGCTATCTGGGAGAAGAAGGCAGGGTTCTTTTTCAGCAGTGCCGCCAGGCTGTCGGCTTTGGCTTTTGCCTGCTCCTTGGTACGTTTGATGCTGTCATTGCCGGCACCAGCGAAGGCGACCAGGATCTGGTATCCCTGCATGGAATCGGGGCGTTCCTGAACATTCAGCAACTTGGCCATGTACCAGTTGTTGTTGAGTTCAAAGGGAGGAACAAAGGTTCCGACCGGGGCGTTGAACATGATGGAATCAAGTTTGCCAGGAAGTTTGCCTTTTTTCACGAAAGTGCTGTCGAATTTGGTATCGGAGTTGGCGTTTGTGAAATTCACAATATCGTTGACGGTAAGAAAATCCTTGTAGAGGTCTAAAACATCCTCAGCAGTCTTTTTCCTGTCGGAGGCTGAAGGAAGGACATCGAATACGACAAAATCAATGTCGCGGTAACCTTCATCCTGGTAGAAGAAGCCCTTGTTCTTATTGTAGAAATTCTGGTAATCGGCATCAGTTAGCTTAATAAGGCTGTCGGGTGTAGTGGGCAGCTGGGGTACTATGAAGCGAACCTTGGCTGATTTTGTCTCAAGGATATATTGTTTTTTGAGAAAGCTCTTCGGAACATAATATCCCTTTGCGATCAGGTTATTGAATTTTGTTTCAAGGCGGTCCTCCTTGATCGCTTTTTCAAACTGGATCCAGTTATCCTTTGCCTTCGGTTCCATCTGGTCAAGGTTCTTCAGATAATTAATGACCAACGCAGGATCGTAATTGTTTGTCTTCGGATCCTTGAAATACTGAAGGATGAAACGGTGTGGCTGCTTCCCCTGTACCTGGTCAAACAACTCTTCGGAAGAGACGGCCATCCCAAGGGCCAGGTACTCCTCCTCCATGATCAGGTTCTTTACCATCTGGGTCCAGGTGTTCTGCCTTATCTGGTAAGTTTCCTGGTCAGTGATCTTATCGTTCCCGCTGTTTTGTTTTTGTGCCTCAATGGACTGGTCAACCTTTGCATTAAAGTCCGTATAGGAGAGAACCTCTCCGTTCACTTCTCCGATCTCATTGACACCTTTTACACTTTTCTTCCCGAAGTCTCCGATAACGAAGGCAGCAATAGCAATCCCGATTATGATGACAGCCAGTCCTGAGTGTTTTCTGATTTTTCCGATAATCGCCATTATTCAATTTTTTTGAGTTTGCAAAAGTAGAGAAATTTCTTGAAACAGCAAAGCCCGGGGGCTTGTTAAACAGAATCTTTCTTAACCATCATCTGTCCGGTCGGGTTGATGATTTTGTACCATGAGAAGGACTCGTTTGCTTGTATACCATCTCCGAACAGGATCTTGGACGGTTCCGTGATCTTGACTTTACCCTCTGAGAAAATCATATGGCGGTTCTGATCCCAGGTGAGGTGTTCGGTCTCCATCTGTTTATTCTTGATTAAATTCCTTACCACAACGTTTCCCCTGGCCTCCATGATCCTGGCGGCATCCCGGTTTTTACCGTAATTGCCGGTTATAGAAGTGGCGGCTCGTCCGATGGAGTCAAAAATTAGTGCATGAAATCCATCGGGGAATTCGGTGCAGGGATCCTCACCGGTATATTTCTTCAGCAACGGGCTTGTGAGGTGGGCCTGTATCTTACCCGAATCGCTGAACAGAACGTTGATGGAGGTAGCAGTCATCAGGGGATCATCCTCCCTGGGTTCTTCAGTGAGGGCGATCTCATCCTTACGGACACAGGCCCCGGACAGCAGCAATGCCAGGAAAAGAAAAAGAGTGGTTCTGAAGGAATTCAAGATTAATAGTACTTACGTTTGACGAACCAGCGTTCATAGATCGAGAAACCGATCACGAACTTGAAATAGGTTTCTTTAATCAGGTTTGCCTGGGTGGTGCCGCGTGTACCAACCTGCATGCCAAGGTTAAGGGCGGTCTTCACGCCACGGAGAGGCAACCCGAACCCGATCGAGAAGGCATATTCATTGAGGCTCTGGCCACGAAGTTTCAGGTAGGTCTGGTTATAGAGAAATCCAACGCGGTAACGGATCCTTGCGAGATAATTACTGTAATTCTCCGGGTTGGGAACAATCTCGGCACCGGCATTGATCTGCCAGCTGTTCACAAGAGAATCGCTCATATCGAAGGCCCTGAATTTTTCCCAGTTCTGCCAGCGGAAGTCCACACCCGCCATCCACCTGTCGGGATGTTCTAAGGCAATACCGCCCCCGAACATGGTAGGAATGGTAACGGTTCCCCGATAACCCAGGGCGATCCCGAGGGTGTCTTTAGGGTATTCAACCCCGTTGGATCCCAGGAGAAAGGTCTGTGAAATGACATCCAGCTTTGCATTCATGTTGGAGGTATTGGCGTAAACGGCCCCAACGGATAAAAACAGATTTTTTTTGAGCCTGGCCCGGTACTGGGCGCCGAAGTTTAAATAAAGGTCGTTCAGGATCACATAATTGTCAACCTTGAAACTCATTGAATTGACCGAGTCTGGGAATGTCACAAGCGATTCACGCAGCATGCTGCCGAAGATGTAAGTGGCATTCATCCCGATGGAAAGGTTTTTCGTGATCCGGAAGGCATTCCCCCAGAAAAGCCTGTTGGTCCCGCCTGATCCTGAATAGACGCGGACTACGCTGCCGATATCCGGGTAGACCTCGTAGTTAACCACGGTGTATCCAACGTCGCTGTATGGAACAAGGCCGATGCTCGTCCGCCACCATTTGGTGATCGGGAATCCGAATAGCAGATACCCGAGGGAGGCGTAGTTCCTGTTCACGGTCTGTAAAGAGGAGGTGAGCTGCACGACGTCGGCATTGAATCCTCCTTCAAATACGAATGATGTAGAGTCGAAAGCAGTATAGGATGCGGGGTTTAAAAAGTTAATGTGATAAGGTGACCGGAAGGCGTAGCCGGTTTGTCCCATCGACATGTTCCAGGCGTTGTTGTTATCGCTGATATCACCAATGCCAAAACGGGAGTAGGGCGATGCGATCCTTATCTGGGAAAAGAGGGTCAGATTTAAGAGCAGGAGAAGTGAAAGAAGGGATAATCGGATGCTATTTGGCTTTAATGACATTAAAATCAAGAATTTGGTATAAACCGTGTATGACTATATTCGGGAGTGCAAAGATGCTAATTTTTAGCTGTTTATCAAAATATTTTGCATCGCCGCCACTTAGAATGGTGGCAAGTTCTGGAAATTGTTCCTTATAACGGCTTGTAATTCCCTCGATTTCAGCGATGGCCCCGTTCAGAACCCCTGAAAGCATTGATCTTTCGGTTGTGTTGCCAACGAGGGTCTCATTTTTCCTTAACCTAATTAACGGTAATTTCCCTGTAAAAGTATGGAGGGCTTCCAGGCGCATCTGGATACCCGGTGAGATCGCCCCACCAAGGTATTCACTCTTTGCATTCACAAAATCATAGGTGATACAGGTTCCCATGTTTACGACCAGGACCTCTTTGCCGGGAAATTGTCCTGCAGCTGCCACGGCTGCAGCCAGGCGGTCTTTCCCCAGCGTGGTTTTGGAACGGTAGTGGTTTAATATCGGGATGGGGGTGAGTTCGGAAAATTCCAGGAAGTCAAAACGGTGTTCAAGGAAATTCCTGACCGAACGGGGATAGGAGACTACTGAGGCAAGGATGCAGCGTTCGATCCGGGGATTGTGATCAACGAAGTCGCGGACGATCTCCAGGTTAAAGAAGGGATACTGTTTCAGCCGGAAGAGCTTTCCTTTTTTAAAAAGCGCCAGCTTTTTGTTTGTATTTCCAAGATCGATTACAAGGTCCATGACAATATTTTACGATTGGACGATTTACGATCTTAGATTTTATTGATTGATTTACGATCTGCGATTAACAACTTTTCGATTTGGGTAATGCCCTGTAAATCTTAGATCGGAAATCATTAAATCCAATAGTAAATCTAAAATATGTAAATCGTAAATTGTGCCAAAGGTATTGGTTTTTTAAAATATTTTCGTAATTTTGCGCTCCCGATTTTGCGGGAAGCATTGGCATCGTAGCTCAGATGGTAGAGCAGAGGACTGAAAATCCTTGTGTCACTGGTTCGATTCCGGTCGATGCCACAGTTCAACCAAGTTAACAACCTGAATAATAACATGTTCGGGTTTTTTTATTTTCAATTGTGGAAGTATTGTGGAAGTTTTCATACCAAATAGTCCGTTAATACCCGGTTTCAGCGTATCCATTCAAGATGGATCAAACACTATCCTTCCTTTATATTCATTTGAATTTTTTTTTAGACTTTGATCTTCTCTACATTCGAGACCATGAAAAAGGAAGTGGTTGAAATGAAAGGGAAAGCGTGTATTTATTACTCTCACAAGGGAATGGTACTGCGGTTAGCCACCGGGATCCTCCGGGAAGACAGAATGCTGCCACAGAACGAAAAACGAATGGCCTATCCTTAAATACGTGGATAATGATGGCTCCATCATTGATTATTCGACAATTCTGGAGTAGTACCCAAGGTTCCTTCCGGGAGATCACAAAAGCATCTTTCAAATAATATATTGACAGAGGGTTTGATGCTTTTTGTCTCAGAATTGTCTCATAAATTGTCCGGTTATATTCAAAGGAACATTAATTTCTTCAATTAGCCCATGTTTATTGGGTATAATCCTTACATTGCATAACATTTTGATAACGGAAAAAATCTTTAGCCTATGAAACGGACTTTCGGAATTCTTCTCGGAATACTATTTTATTCCCTTTCAACCAGCGCACAAATAGTGGTACCGCAGGGAAACGAGACTCTTTACATTGATATTTCAGGAGTTACCGACCTGAAGCAGGTGATGGATCAAAATGGAAATTTAAAGGACGCTTATACTTACAGGAGGTCAAACATCAACCTGGATTTAAGTATCCGCACATACATTACCATTGATGGCGGGACTTGTGTGCCAAATGGTTATTATGATGGTGAAATTCAATTCTACACCCGAATGGTAACAGGCTTTCAATACTGGTCTGACCCATACAATGATTATTGGCCCGTTGTAACTCCGTTTGTTGACTCGCTCGTGATTGATAAAGCAACCGGAACAATAGGATTTAGCGGTCAAATCGATTTTACAAGACGCTATAAAACGCAGCATAGTCTCACTATTCAGATTGTATTAAGGATGGGTGATATTTATGAGTTGTGTCCCACCGCTACTGATCACTATCTTACTTTTTTCCTCTACCCGGAAGCAACGTTCCTGGAAATGATACGAACAGCCCAGGCAAATGCTTCGGGCAGCGACCAGGCCTTCTGGAAACAGGGCAACTGCAATGCCTGCACTAAAAAAGGGGTTCCCGGCTTCAGTGTCAGCACCGTTACGCTGGTGCCCGGTTTTTCTGATCAGGATTATGGTTACTCATCGCTGGGTCCGGATATCGATTTTTCAAGATATTTCAGCAGTCCGGGAATCATGGGAATGTTTGGAGGCGGGTGGAACTTCGCATATGAACAGGAACTTCTGGCCTCAAAGAAAATGGTTCAATACCAGAACGGAACCGGGGCTTCTGAATTGTATTTCCTTCGCAACGATACAATTTCACCATACACCTAT
>JBAXRT010000006.1:0-39593 GCA_037131065.1 bacterium
ATAGAACGGAAGTTTCCTAAACTTTAAATGCAGGTTCGATTCCTGCCGGGGCTACCAAGATAAATGTAGAGAGCAAGGTGCAAGGTGCAATAATTTGCACTTTGCGTTTTACGTTTTACAAGGAGCATTTGGCAAGTTTCCAATTCTCATTAACACCCTTATTAAGGAAATACACATCACCGTCATATACCTCCATCTTTACCGGATATTGAACCGGTATAACTGTTCCCTTTTTTAATTTGCCCGTTACAAGATCAATCTGGTTGATTTTAACCATGCCATTTTTGAGATAGGTCGTGTAAATATTATGGTTAAACTCATCCTCAAGAATTACTTTCCCCCATCGCCAGCCAGATTCCGACAGGCGAACAGAACTCAGGGTATCAGATTCAGAGACGGATTCCTTGTGAAAAGTGATGGGTACATTCATTAGTATTTTACCCTCCTTATCAAGAAACTCAATAAAATCCCGGCTAAAATTGAAAAAGGCGATCTGGTTATCCGTTATTTTAATAACCGGAAATATCATATTATAAAACTCAAACTGATAGGCTCTTTCATCAAACTGGTTCATGTATTGCCCAAGTTTTGGACTTTGTGCAAACTTTACCGCACTCATCTCTCCGGAAGGAATCTGACTGGCAAGTAAGCCATTCCATCTGTTATAAAACCTTTGATCATCCATCCACTCTGAGGATTTCTTTTCATCAAAGTACTGCCTGATAATTTGTCTGTTACTCCCCTTTTGGTAATATCCGACAATCGTTCCCATGCCATTGGCAAGCGTTTCCTGAAAATACAAACGATCGGACATGCGGAATATAAAGGATCCTAAAATTTTTTCCAATGAATCTACGGTCGTCTTGTACAGAACATCCATTCTGTTACCACCCTTGTTGTAAAAAATCTGGTATGCGTGATCGGACCTGGAAAAATAATGGATATTTGAAAGAAAATCCTTATACAAGCCCGCTGGTGGTGACTCAGGCAGGGAGGAAATGACCAGCGTATCTCCGGATCTGTTCAGAAGCACCATTTCCGATTTATTTAAGAGAGTCCGGAAGATCAACAGCAGTGCATTGCCATTCATCAGTTCGTAATCCAACACTGAATAATCCTTATTCTTAAAGAGGAAAGAATAATTGTTGGCTGTAATATTTATCTCGTTAAGTGCATATGCCTTTGACATTAACAGGAATTCAACCGTATTTTCAGGAAGTTCCGATACTTTATAATTTTCATCCTCATAGCCGATACAAGAAAATACCAGAGAAACCGGAAGTTGTTCCAGTATAATCGAAAATCTGCCACTATGATCCGTTGCCGTTCCGCGTGTCGTCCCGGAGATCTGAATATTTACCTCCGGGATCGGCTTTAAGGTCTGTTCGTCTTTGACAACTCCCTTAAAAATATCAGTCTGAGCGTAAAGAGCAATTTGGAAGAACAAAAAGAAAATGCCAAAGAATGCCTGTAACCCAAAGAAAGTAGTTTTCGTATTCATTTCAGGAAATATATCGTTTTTAGTTTGCAGGTTTTCTCAAAGATATTTGCAAGCCTCCCCGAACATCGGACATTTAAAATTAATATAAATTACGATGATGTTCCTACCAGTATCATAGATAATCAGGGTACATAGAATAACTCACTGAACCTTCATGCAAGCCCGAACCCCTTTAACGACAGGACAACCATAAATATTGACATGAAGGATGGTTTACCAGTCAGGTTGAAAATTTTAAATTTTCCGGAGAAAGAATCTATTTTATGGAAACCAACACTCTGAAATCAGCAGGAATACCCTCCATAAAATTAACGCCTCTGATCTCCCTGCAGGGATCTATATTTGCAAAGCAACAGCTGATCAGAGAACCTCATTCATAAAACTGGTAAAAAACCAAGCGGTTTTACATTTATATCAGAAGTTTTTTTTAAATATCCATCTTTACCGTAGATCTGAAAAGGAAAGGTCGTTCCCGACTTGTGAGCGAAAGATCCCGGCGGACCCGGAGCTTTTTCCATCCTGAAGCTTGTGGCAAGACCATTATCCCTAAATCCTGTCCAGAACATGGTATCACCTGCAATGCTGATATTCCAGCATTCAAAAGACTTTCCCTTTCCTCCGATGATTAGATCGTTGGTGTAATTGGATGCAAGAAAATCCCCATAAAGAAAATAAAACCCCTCATTGTCAGGCTTATTAATCCAGTTGCCCCCGCCATCCCGGTAGTAGTAATCATAATGTCCGTTTGCAAAATAGTCCCAGTAGTGATTACTTGTATCAGTTGACCCGGGGGTAGTCGATTTTCCGTACCAGGTTCCTATAAACTGCTTGGTAAGATCAGCAGTCATTTTTTTGCAGTTGTAAATTTTCTGATCAGGATATTCAATGTTGTTAATAATGAATTTTCTGACGGAATAGCTCAGGATTTGCTGATCGATGGAAAGAATTTTAAACTCCATATGAAAAGAGTTACCCGGATCATCTATTCCATCGATAATGATCATGTCACCATCGACGGTGTAATTATACTTAGCGTTTTCTATCCATGTTTTGTTGTTACTGTCCAGGACGAACCCCTTGGCATAGGATTCCACCTGGTTAGATCTGAATTCAATCACATACGAGTTATCGGTAAGAACCGGATTATTGTCAATCAGCGTATTGAGCCAGACTCCCAGAATTAATGAGGCATAATCGGTCTTTTTATCTTTTTTGCATCCTGTAAACAGGACCGATATGATCATCCCGGTAAATAACAATTTTTTCACTAACTTCATTTTTTGCAAACTTACCAAAGATTTGATGAACACGCTTTATAAGCCGCAATTGCTCTTTCTCTGGCAAAATTGTGCTGAACAATCGGTTCTGGGTATTTTGCTTGCCCATATTCCGGCACCCATGTTCTAACATATTCGAGCCTTTTGTCAAATTTCATCATTTGTGCGGTGGGATTAAATACCCTGAAATAGGGGGCGGCATCGCATCCTGTTCCTGCTGCCCATTGCCAGTTTCCGTTATTCGATGACAATTCATAATCCACGAGTTTCTCGGAAAAATATGCCTCGCCCCATCGCCAGTCGATGAGCAGGTGCTTGCACAAAAAACCGGCCACAACCATGCGTACACGGTTGTGCATATACCCGGTGGAATTGAGTTCTCTCATCCCGGCATCAACAAGAGGGTAACCCGTTTCCCCGGTGCACCATCTTTTGAATTCAATTTCATCGTTCTTCCATTCAATACCATTATAACGGTAATTGAAATTCCTATCAACTACTTTTGGAAAATAAAAAAGGATCTGCATGAAGAATTCACGCCAGATCAATTCACCCAGAAACACTTCATGAATTGGATCTAACCAGGAAATAACCTGCCTTATGCTGACTGTACCAAACCTTAGGTGAGGTCCTAATTGCGTAGTCTTTTCTGCCGGGAAATTCCTTTTTTCGCCATAATAATCCAGGCGCGAAAGGTCATAATCTCTTACATGGACTGATGACTTCCGGAAACCTAATTCGCATAAGGAGGGAAGAATATGAGTAACAGGAAAATAAAGTCCTGTGCCGGTTTTTATTACCTGAACTGTGGATTCCCTGAATTTTTTCAGCCACTTTCTTTTGTATGGAGTGAAAACCGTGTAAGGGGATCCGTCTTCCTTCTGAATTTCATCTTTCTCAAATATTACCTGGTCTTTGAGCCTGTTAACCTTAATCCCCTTTCTTGTTAAAAACGCTTCAACCGATTGATCCCTTTCCAGAGCATAGGGCTCATAATCGCCATTCAGAAAAACTTCAGCAATATCATATTTCAATACCAGTTCTTCCCATATTTTTACAGGATTGCCTTTCAGGCACAATAAAGAACTCCCTGCCCTGATCAGTGTGCTATTGATAATCTCAAGTCTCCGGAAAATAAATGTCACCCTCGGATCATCAACCGGGAGTCCTTTAAGAATATTTTCATCAAAAATAAAAAGAACCATTATTGGCAAACCCGAAGCCAGCGCTTTGCCGATTGCATGGTTATCCTCAAGTCTCAAATCCCTTCTTAACCAGGATACAGATATCTTCATTGGTTACTCATACCTCAGTGCATCGATTGGATTCAGCCGGGCCGCCTTGCGCGCCGGATACCAGCCAAAGAAAATTCCGATTGCTGAAGAGAACAGAAAGGACATCAGTATTGACTGGAGAGTGATAGTTACCGGCCAGTTCATCAGGTTGGCAACAATCTCTGATACCAACATTCCGAGCCCTATCCCTATGAGGCCACCGATAAGACTAATCAGAAGAGCTTCAATAAGAAACTGTAGAAGTACATCCCTGCCTCTTGCCCCCACACTCATGCGAATGCCTATCTCCCTGGTCCTCTCTGTGACTGAAACAAGCATGATATTCATGATCCCGATACCACCGACTAAAAGAGATATACTGGCAATACTGGCCAACAATATTGTCATAATCCTGGAGGTCGCAGTTGCTGTGCTTGCAATATCGGCCTGTGTGCGGATGGTAAAATCCGGGTCTTCAGAAGGCCCCAGCCTGTGCCGTGACTTGAGTACTTCAGTGATCTCTTCTGTTGCAGTTGGAATCAGGCTTTCACTCTTTGCAGAGGCAAGCATGCTCTGAATGTAATTGATCGTTAACATCCTTTTCTGGACAGTCGAGAAAGGTGCAATTACCATGTCATCCTGGTCCTGGCCGAAAGCGTTTTGCCCCTTCTTCTCAATGACACCGATAATCTTAAATGGTATTTTATTGATCCTGATATACCTCCCAACAGCATCGGCATTCTCCCCGAATAAATTGTTCACGACTGTTTGCCCTACAACACAAACTTTCGCTGCGCTCCTGTCATCATTCATTGAATAACAATTCCCGCTTTCAATTTTCAGATTACGGATATCAAAATATTCCGGGTATACACCGTATATGGAGGTCCTCCAGTTCGAGGACCCCGCAACCATCTGTCCGCTTGTCCTTACCTGTGGTGTAAGGTACATCACAGAGGGACAACGATCGATGACTGCCTGGGCATCATCCAGCGTCATTCTCTGCGATGTTCCGGCTTCCATCCTCACCCCGCCTGAACTGCTGGCCGATGGCCAGATCATCATCACATTGGTCCCAAGTGTGGAAATCTGGGCCTGGATACTCTCCCTCGATCCCTGGCCGATGGCAAGCATAGTGATGACCGATGCAACACCAATGATAATTCCCAGCATCGTGAGGAAAGTCCGCATTTTGTTTTTGGCCAGCGATCTGACAGCTGCCTTTAACAGGTTCTTGATGTTCATATCTCTTCCTCCACGTTTGCCACAGGGATCAGGGCCATCTCTTCCTTCGCATTCCTCGGTTTATCATTGACGACCGACCGGATGATTTTTCCATCCCGGAAAGTCACATTTCTCTTTGTAAAGGAGGCAATATCCGATTCGTGGGTGACAATTACGATCGTGATGCCCTTACGGTTCAACTCCTGAAAAATCGCCATAACCTCCAGGCTCGTCCTTGTATCCAGGTTTCCGGTCGGCTCATCAGCCAGTATCACCACAGGATCATTCACAAGCGATCTCGCAATCGCGACACGTTGCTGTTCACCACCGGAAAGTTGGTTTGGCATATGACCCGACCTGCCGGATAAACCCACAGCTTCCAGTGCTTTTATAGATCTTTCCTTCATTTCACGGGAGGAAACCTTATGATTGTACATAAGAGGAAGTTCAACATTCTCCAGAGCCGTTGTACGTGATAGCAGGTTAAAAGACTGGAAAACAAAGCCGATTTTTCTATTCCGGAGGTTGGCAAGCTGGTCCTTTGTCAGGCTTCTGATATCAACCCCGTCGAGAAAATAGTCTCCCTTTGTCGGAACATCGAGGCAACCAATGATGTTCATGAATGTGGATTTCCCTGAGCCGCTTTTACCCATGATCGCTACAAAATCACCCTGATGGATCTCAAGATTCACTCCTCTGAGGGCGTGAACCTCAACCTCTCCCATAGTATAAATTTTTGTCAGGTTTTTTACCGCAATAATCGTCTCCGTCATCTTAGTGTCCTCCTCTTGGTCCGCGAGACCCCTGCTGCGGTGCAAACGGGTTTTGCTGCTGGGCATTCTTGCTGCTCTGGGCCTGAGAACTTCCTATAATCACTTCGTCCCCTTCATTAATTTTTCCTTTAATTTCTGTATAAGATCCGTCTGTAAGGCCAACGATAACACGCCTTGGCTTAAGGGTTTCTCCTTCCTTGATCCAGATTAGTCCGAAATTGGGTCTGCCCTGCCCTTTCGGCCGGCCTTCGCGATGAGGGGCTGCCACCGGACTGCCCCCCCTGGCTCCTTCGTGGCTCAATACACCCTGGCGCTGCTTCGTGGTGTCGGGACTCTCCTTCTTCATCTTCTCCAGAAATTCTGCCGGAGGATTGAATTTCAGTGCGCTTGCCGGAACCCTGAGAATGTCTTTTGCCTCCCTGATCATCACCGTGATGTTGGCTGTCATTCCGGGCAGAAGTTTCAGATCGGGATTGGGGACATCGACGATCACCGTGTAGTTGACAACGTTCTGGGTCACGACCGGCTGAAGCCTTACCTGCTTGACGGTCCCGCTAAAGTTTTGTTCATCATAAGCATCTACAGTAAACGTGACTTCCTGTCCAACCAGGATCTTTCCGATATCTGCTTCATCAATGCTGGCCTGTACCTGCATCTTCGTAAGGTCATTGGCAATGGTAAAAAGCGTCGGCGTGTTAAAACTTGCGGCAACAGTCTGTCCGACATCTACTGCCCTTAAGACTACCACACCGGAAATGGGCGCTTTGATGGTTGCATAGCGAAGGTTGATCTTCGCCCTGTTCAAAGCCGCCATGGCTGAACTTGCATTGGTTACCGCTGTTTCATACGTCGTGAGCGCCAGGTCATAATCAGCCTGGGCCATTACCTTCTGATCAAACAACTGCTTCGTTCTGTCAAAATCTCTCTTGGCTTGGTTCACCTGGATCTGCGACCGTTTCAGGGAGGCGTTGGCATCATCAACAGCCTGCGCAAGATAAGTCGTGTCCAGCACGGCAATGACCTGCCCCTCCCTTACAACTGAGTTGAAGTCAGCATAGATCTTATTAATGATCCCGGATACCTGGGTTCCGACCTGCACGGTTGTCACGGCATTGAGTGTTCCACTTGCCTTGACCGTTACCTGGATATCTCCCTTCTCAATTTTGGCGGTTTTCCATGTAATAATATCTGTCTTTTTCCTGCCGAAAAATATCCAGGCCGCTGCTCCAACAGCCAGAACAACAATCAGGATGATCCAATAGGCTTTTTTCATTGAAATGGTTTTTATGCGTTGAAACTTAGAATTGAATGGCTTTACCCTGATAGAAATCAAGGATCTTTGTCTTGAAAATATAATCGTATTTCGCCTGAATCAGGTTTGACAAGGCCTGGGTATAGTTATTCTTTTGAATCAGGAAGTCTGTTGCACTCATGACCCCCACGGTAAATTTTTTCTCTGAATTCGTGTAAACCAATGAAACAGCGGCAATCTGTTCTTTCGATGCTTCATATTTTTTTGTTGCTCCCTTCAGATCTACAAATGTCTGCTCAATGCTTTTGCGAAGCTGGGTTTGAGTTAATTGTTCATTCAGCTGGGCATTCATGGCCGAAATTTTTGCACGGTCAATCCGGCTCTTTATGGACCGGTTGGAATAAATGGGTATGGAGAGCCCCAGTGAAAATGATTGACCAAGGTTGTCCCAGACCTGCTGATAAAACGGGTAGTTCTCAGGGTTAACACTTGTGCCCTTTTTTCGGCTCGAGGCATAATTTGTACTTGTATTGGCGCTCAGGTTAAGACTTGGCCAACGTGCACCGTCAGAAATCTTAATTCCTAACCTGGCGCTGTTTGTCTGGATGGCAGCGCTGGCGATCTCAGGCCTTACCTGCAGTGCTTTCTGATAGATCTCCTCGTTGGTCTGAACCATAATACCATCCGGCTCGGTCATCTCGGGGACGACAACATCAAAGTCAGGAGTGATAGGAATATACATCAGCTGCATAAGGGTCACTTTGGCCATGTCGAGCTGGTTCTCTGCGTTGATAATGGAAAGGTTATCCGTGGCCAATTGTGATTTGATCTGGAGAAGATCGCTCTCGGGAGATTTCCCTGCATTGTACATCTTTTCGGTCCTGTCAACCTGAGCTGCCGTGGCACCCGCCTGGTTCTTCGCAGTTTCCAGGATCTCCCTGCAAAAAAGGACCTGAAGGTATCCGGTAGTAATGCTGAGGATCACATCATTTTTTGCCTTATCTATATCAAACTGCCCCGATTGAATATTCAGCATATTCTGCCGGATGGTGTTTGCATTCTGAAGTCCTGCAAAAATGCTCCAGTTGCCATTGATTCCGAACCTGGTCGAATGATAAGCCTGGGTAACATATTGATTGGTTGTCGGGTTGATCGTTGTTCCCAGGCTGAGACCTTCGTTGGCGCTTGCATTGAAACTCGGTATCCGGTTAGCCTTCACCTGCTCCAGGTTTATTTTGTTTGTTTCATTTGCCAGCTGAACCTGGTTAATGTTAATATTTCTCCTTAATGCTGTATCAATACATTGCTGGAATGTCCAGGGGGCCTGTGCACCGGCAAATCCACTGAACATAAATATGGCAAGGAAGATCAAACCGCATTTTTTTAAATTCATCTCACTCCACAATTTTATCATGATTGATTATATTAAATAACTGTTCCCTGTAATGGTCACTGATCGGTATCTCTTTGCCCTTGATCCCGACCATGTTTTTCCGGATGAAATCAATTTTGTTGAAGGATATGATAAAGCTTCTGTGAACCCTTATAAAATCTGGTGAAACAAGTTTTTCTTCCATCGATTTCATACTTGTCTGGGTTAGTATCGGGCTGCCACCGGAGTAAATTTTGACATAATCTCCGAGACCTTCAATGTATTCGATGTTTTTTACATCAATCTTTACCAGTTTGTATCCTGATCTGACAAACAGAAAATTCGCGGATGCCACGGGCTCCTTCTGGCTCCCCGATTGCAGGTACTTTTCTTTCAGCTCAAGATATTCAAGGGCCTTATTGACAGCCCGCAGGAACCGTTCAAACGTATAAGGTTTTAACAGGTAATCCATCACATCAAGATCATAGCTTTCGATTGCATAATTTGAAAAGGCAGTTGTAAAGATCACAATCGGCTTTTCCTGCAGGCTTTTCAAAAGCTGTATCCCGTTAAGGTCAGGCATCTGGATATCAAGAAACAGTAGATCGATCTGCTGTTGCCGGAGGATTTCAATGGCCTCAAAAGCCGACTGGCATTTTTTTACCATTTGGAGGTATGGGATTTTCCGGATATTGTCCTCGATCAGGTCAAGGGCGAGCATTTCATCGTCAACTGCAAGACAGCGGATCATAAGAAAAATTGGATGTTTAGTTCAACATGGTACTGCTCCCCGTCATCTGAGATGGTGAGCTTGTGCATTCCGGGATAAAGCAATTCAAGACGCCTGACTACATTCTTTAGGCCGATCCCGGATTCCTGCAATATCATATCCTTTGCGGGTTTTACAATATTATTTTCAATCCGGAACAGGAGGAAGTTCACTTCAGCTTTCAGGAAAATATTGATCTCTGAGTTTTCAAGATAACTGACACCATGCTTGAATGCGTTTTCAACAAAAGGGATCAGTAATAAGGGTTCTATCATGATCATATCAGTGCGCCCAATGGTCCGGAATTCGATCTTTACCTGGTCGGAAATCCTTAATCGCTGCAGCTCTATATAATTCTGGAGATATTCTATTTCCTTCTCAAGAGGAACCTTTTCGTTTTTCGAATCCTGAAGCATATAGCGCATGATCTGGGAAAGCTTTATGATCGCATTTTCCGTGTCATCCGATTTTTTCCTGGCCAGGGAACAGATGTTGTTCAGGATGTTAAAGAGAAAATGAGGGTTTATCTGCGATTTAAGGAAGGCCAGTTCAGAAAAAAGCTTTTCAGCCTCCATCTCCTTTTTCTGACGTTCAGTGATAAACCACTCGGTGGTGATTTTTATGCTTGAACTTACAGCAAATGCAACAAGGGCCGGCGTAAGAGGAATAAAGGTAAAACGGCCGAAAAAATGATGATGATGGGGCCTCCGGTTTATATATGTCTCCAGGAAATAGAAGTAGGACTCAGATAATATGATTATGACTGCTAATCCCGCGATCAGGGAAAGAATATATAGAAAAACCCTTTTTTTGAAAAGCAGCTTGGGGATAAAGATAAAATAGTTGAGGTAGAAGTACCCTGCAATCAGTAACAGAAGAAACCAGCCCATCTGAACAAACCTTATCTTTCCCTCTTCCGATTCAATAAAAACAAGGGGAAGAAGCATAAATGCCAGCCAGATGATGATATGGATTCCAATGGTAAAGGATTTTGACGAAATTCCGGATGGCCGTTGCATTTGTTTATTCTTAAATGACAAAAGTATTTAAATCTTAAAACCCCAGATGATAAAATAGACGAGGATCGTTTTTTTGCCGGCAGATGCGTTTTTTTTAACCGGTTTTGAAAGTAAGTCTGCAGGATTAATTGCTATATTTGTTTGCTATGTTGCATCAGAAACTTCAACAACGGTTAATTCAGAAACTCTCTCCGCAACAGGTCCTTGTAATGCGCCTGCTGCAGGAACCCATCCTGTCGCTTGAACAAAGGATAAAGCAGGAAATAGAGGAGAACCCCGCACTGGAAGAGACCGGTCAGGAGGAACTCGAACAGGAGACCCTGGGCGATGAGTCCACCCTTGACTCCATCGATTCCGACGAAGATGAATTTCAGGAAGACCAGGAGAAGGCGGAGTCAACTGAAGATGAATTTACTTTTGAAGACTATGTTGATGAAGATGAGATCCCCGGCTATAAACTGACAACTGAAAACCGGCGACCTGACGAAGAGAATTACGAATACCCCATAGTTTCGGGGGTCAGCTTCCAGGATTTTCTTCTCTCTCAGATCGGAATGCATAAATTCTCTGATAAGCAGTATATCATTGCGGTTACTATCATTGGCAATCTTGACGATGCCGGGTATCTCCGCCGTGAAATCCCTGCCCTGGCAGATGACCTTGCTTTTAACCAGAACATTGATGCCTCTCCGGATGAGATCCTTGATGTCCTGAAAACGATCCAGTTGTTCGATCCTCCCGGGATTGCAGCCCGGAGCCTTCAGGAATGCCTGCTTCTGCAACTTCAGCACAAGACCGACAGGACATATGCAACCGAACTCGCCGAGATCATTATCAATTTCTACTTTGACGAATTCAGCAAAAAACATTATGATAAGATCCTTCTGAAGGGGACCATCTCGGAGGAAGAACTAAAGGATGCCATTGAGGAGATCCAGAAACTGAATCCCAAGCCAGGGACTGCCATCGCAGAAGTATCCCGCGACACCCAGTACGTTGTTCCTGATTTCATGATTTCCAGCAGCGACGGAGCCCTTGAACTAACCCTGAACTCAAGGAACACGCCCGAACTGAATCTGAACCGCGATTATATCAGTATGCTTAAGGAATACAGCAGCGGGAACAGAAAAGCTTCTGTTTCCGAAAAAGCAGCACTTACTTTCATTAAGCAAAAACTGGATGCAGCAAAAGGATTCATCGACGGCATCAAGCAGCGGCAGGAAACACTGTATACCACCATGAATGCGATCATGGATTATCAGAAGGAATACTTCCTTTCAGGAGATGAGACCAAGCTGCGGCCAATGATCCTGAAAGACATTGCCAACATTGTCGGGATGGACATTTCAACCATCTCCCGCGTGGCAAACAGCAAATATGTTCAAACATCTTTCGGCACCTTCCTTCTTAAAAGCTTCTTCTCTGAATCAATGCAGAATACCAAGGGAGAAGAGATCTCAACCCGGGAAATAAAAAAGATCCTCTCCGATACGATAATTGCTGAGGATAAAAACAACCCTCTGACTGATGATGAATTGATGGATCTGCTTAAGGAAAAAGGATACAACATTGCCCGCCGGACCATTGCAAAATATCGCAAACAGCTTCACATTCCCGTTGCACGCCTTCGAAAAGAACTTTGAAAGTCTTCCTTCAACGATGACCGAAAAAATCGCTACTGCTCTTTCCTTTATTTTCCATCCGCTTTTTTTTCCGCTCTATACCCTGATTATTTTACTGGTAAGGGTAAACCTTTACACACAAGTGCCTTTTGAATATAACCTTTTACTTTCGGGGATTGTTCTGCTTACAACTCTCCTCTTTCCGGTGTTAATAATTTTCATTCTTTATAAAAAAAAGATCATTTCATCCTTTTTTTTATCCGTGAGAGAAGAAAGGATCTATCCGATCCTGTGTGTGGCGGCTTTTTATTATCTCACCTACTATCTTCTGAAAGGAGTACTGATATCGGGGTTCTTTGGATATTATATGCTGGGCGCGACTTTGCTTGCCATCTTTGCCTTACTGATCACCTTTTTTCATAAGGTTAGTCTCCACATGATCAGTATCGGGGCCTTCAATGGTCTCTTTTTTGGATTGATGCTCGGGTTTGGCACCGACTTTCTGCTCCTCATCCTCCTCGGGCTCCTGCTCTCTGGATTGCTCGGCTTTGCAAGACTGAAAACAAATGCACACAAACCGGCAGAGATCTATTCCGGATTTTTACTTGGATTTACAACAATGTCATTACTGATTGCTTTGCTCTGATCAGAACGGCATCAGGACAAATCCAACAGAAATCGGTACGCTTTCAGGTCCTTTATCCTTACTGAAAATCCTTGACAGAGAATAATACGCCGTAAGATGAAACCATTTGTATCCAATGCGGAATGTTGGACCATAACTGAATTTTTCAAGGTATTTAACATCGCGGAAATTTACCCTGAGTTTGTCATTTGTGTGTAAAAGATAATCGTCGCCAACCCATTTGGTATGCGCCGGGAACATATATGCCAATTTAAACCCAATACTTACAGCGAGTTTATATTTGGTCTTGAACCTGAATTCAATGGGGAGTTCTATATATGGAAAAACAATTTTACTGCGCTGGTAACTGATGGAGTCCGGAATCGGCACCAATTGAATAGAGTCATTTTTATTACTTACCTGAAAATTGCCGTAGAGGTTCTGAACCCGTAATCCCAATCCGACAGAAAAGCCGAAATTGCTTTTTCCGAATGGAATATTATAGGTGGCAAATATATTCACTCCCTGGTTTATAGCCCTGGTCTTGACACCGGATGGAACATTCAGCCAGATATCTGTGAACATACCTGCGGCAATGCTGATCCGTTTTTTATTTGCTTCATTCAATACCTGTGCTTGTGACTTGATGCTACTAAACATAAACAGGCCAAGCAGGAAGAAGACTGCAAGTGCAAAAATTGGGGTTCTGTATCTCATAAAAATTCCGTTATTCTTACAAAAGTAACGTTTTTTCTGCCGGGGGATTATCTATCCCCACAATTTTTCCGGGTAAACACCCTTTTCGATCAATTTCCGTATCCCTTTAACCACAATTTCCCGGTCCTCTTTATAGGTCATTCCGAACCACCGCTCCTGACAGTCAATAACTTTTACATTCCCTTTACCTGATTTTATCAATTCATTTACAACCGTCGGAATATAAAACTCAGCCTTTGGATTTTCCAGGTTATTCTTAAGAAAAGCCTCAAACCCAATCCTCAGGTATTCAAAAAACGAGGGGGTGAATCCCCAGAAGTTCATTGAAACAATTGAATTCTCATCAACGGCAACGAACTTGTCATCTTCCTTATAGGCAATACCTGTCTTGAGTCGTTCAATATGGGTCCTTTCAACAACATCGACCAGGTTTGACTCATTGTCAGTCTGGCAAATGCCGCGGGAGACAAAACCAAAGTCAGAGACGGTGTTTTTAATCCTGTATCCGACCATGCAATATTTGTTCATTTCCGTCTCTTTCCAGTTAAAATAATAATCTGCCAGGGCCTTGTAAGCCTTCCGGCCATAAAAATCATCAGAATTTATTACGGCAAAGGGCCCATGAACCTTTTCTGCCGCCATGAGGAGCGCATGGCCGGTTCCCCAAGGTTTCTGCCGTGTATCCGGAACCATCATGCCATCGGGTACCATCCAGAGCTCCTGGAATACATAGTCAACCGTTACCTGGTCCTGTAGTTTTTCAACAAATATCTCTTTGAAATCCTGCTCGATGCTTTCCTTTATTATGAAAATTACTTTTTCAAAACCAGCCTGAACGGCATCATAGATTGAATAATCCACAATGGTTTCTCCGAAAGGACCGATTTTATCCAGTTGTTTGATTCCGCCATATCTGCTGCCGATCCCGGCTGCAAGCACTACCAATGCAGGTTTCATGTTTCAGGGGTTTTTAGGTTGATCACCAAGAACGGATTTTATGTCCGCGGTACGCAAAATAGATAATGAATAAATAGCATGGAATCGCGATCCAATATGCCTGCTGCATGTTCCATGTATCGGCAAGATATCCCCACACCAGGGGCAATATAGCCCCTCCCGCAATACCCATGATCAGCAACGCCGAACCGGTTTTAATAAACTTACCGAGGTCATGAATTGCCAGCGGCCAAACGGCAGGCCACACCAGGGCATTGGCCAGCCCCAGCATGCCGACAAACAGAATGGTAAAGGGAAGAATTAATTCAACCCTGCTCAGGGTCATTAAATCAATAAACGGAAAAGTGAAATGAGCATCTACGGGTATAAGGGTAATCAGAAATGTAAAAAAAACACCCATAATGCCACACCAGGCAAGTGCCGTCTTCTGAGAAATGAACCTGGGAATGAGAATAACACCTAACAGATAACCTGCTACCATCGCTATCAGGACAAGCGAAGTATAGTTTTTCGCCGATTCCATGGGAACCCCGATCGAGAGGCCATAACGGATAATCGTATCCCCGGCGATGACCTCAACCCCAACGTAGAAAAAGAGGGTCAGGACCCCAAGAATGAGTTGCGGAAACTGGAAGATAGAGGTCTTGGATGAAATCTTTTCAGGAGTCGTCTCCTCCTCCTGCTCGGTCTCAATTTCAGGTAACGGAGCAAATCTGATAAAAATGCCAAGGATAAATAAAACGGCTGTCATGACAGAATAGGGACCGATAACTCGCATTGCAAGCCCGTCAAGCGCTGCCATTCGTTCCTGCTGGCCCAGGTTTTCCAGGCTCCTGATAAAGGAATCCCCGTCGTGGAGGATAAAATATGCCAAGATGAGGGGGGCAATGGCTCCTGCAAGCTTGTTGCAGATCCCCATAATACTGATCCGGCGTGCCGCACTTTCGCGAGGGCCGATGATTGTAATATAGGGATTGGAGGCCGTCTGCAGAATTGCCAGCCCAGTTCCGAGAACGAAAAGCCCCAGGAGAAAAACAGGATAGGCCCGGATAAGGGCTGCCGGGATAAACAGGAATGTACCCAATGCCATAACCCACAGGCCTGCCATCATGCCATTTTTAAATCCCGTCTTTTTTAAAACCCATGATGAGGGTAATGCCATAACGGTATAAGAAATATAAAAAGCAAAGGCCACAAACAGTGATTGGAAATTCGACAGTTCACAGGCAATCCTGAGATAAGGAATCAGTATTCCATTTAACCAGGTTACGAACCCGAAAATAAAAAAAAATGCCCCGATGATACTGATCGACAGATAGTAATTTCCTTTGGCAGGATTTGAGGCAACTTTGTCAGTAATACTCATTCAGTTTGTCCGGTTTTATTCGTCGCAAAAATAAAGGAATTTTGTAATTTTTTATTTATCAATTCATTATTTATAATACATTTGTATCAACCACGTCAGGCTAAAATAATTCACATTTTCAACCTGATGACAGCATAGCACTTCAAACCATCCTTAACCTATAGCAAAAAACATTCTTATTGCATAATCCATGGAAAATGTACTTGAAAAGTTTAATATTCTAATTGTTGACGACAGGAAAGAAAATTTAATCACACTCGAAAGTATTATTCTCAGCTCCGAATTAAACATCATCAAGGCCCTTTCAGGCAATGAAGCACTCAGCCTCATGCTCGAACATGAGATCTCACTTGTTTTACTGGATGTAAATATGCCCGGAATGGATGGTTTTGAGACTGCCGAACTGATGCGGGGAAGCGAACGTACCAAAAGTATTCCAATTATTTTCATTACCGCGACCTACCGTCAGCCCAAGCAAATTTTCAGAGGCTATGAAACCGGCGCCGTCGATTATCTTTACAAGCCCCTGGATCGTAAGATTTTACAGAATAAAATCAAAGCCTATATCGACTTTTTCAAACAAAAGCATGCTCTCCAGGTAACTACCAAACAGCTCCAGCGGACCATCGAGGAACTGGATCAGGCTAAAAGGATTGCAGAGGAAGCAACACTTGCCAAAAGTTCTTTTCTTGCAAATATGAGCCATGAAATCAGGACCCCGCTCAACGGGATCATAGGGATGACAGATCTCATCTTAATGGATTCCGATCTTCCCGAGAGCTACCATGAACACCTGCAGGATATCAAACAAAGCAGTGAATCCCTGCTGGAAATCATCAATGAAATACTGGATATTTCAAAGATCGAGGCCGATAAGCTGGAGATAGAAAATATCGAGTTCAGCCTGCGGGATATGCTGGAGAAGGCAGTAAGGCTGCTTTCCGTAAAGACTTTCCAGAAAAAACTTCAGTTTCTTCTTCTGCACCCTGCCGATATCCCCGACATGGTCATGGGCGATCCGACCCGCATCCGGCAGATCCTCATAAACCTGATTGGGAATGCCATTAAATTCACAGATGAAGGAAAAATAACACTTACGGTATCAACCGGTTTTAAGGATAAGTCAAAAATGACCCTCTCATTTATGGTCGAAGATACCGGGATAGGAATAGCAAAAGATAAGATTGACATCCTTTTCGAATCCTACAGGCAAGCCGACGCTGCAACCTCCAGAACATACGGGGGAACCGGCCTTGGCCTTACTATTTCGAAAAAACTGGTTGAGCTGATGGGGGGAGAAATTGGGGTTGAAAGTACGTATGGAAAGGGAAGTAAGTTTTTCTTTTCTGTTCCTGTTAAGATTGTTGAAAACCAGCCTGAATCATGGCGCCTGAACCTGCCTGATCTTCTTCCAAAGATCTCCGTCCTCATTGTTGAGCCAGGGAAAGAGCACAGCCGCCAGTTGACTGATTTTTTCAACGCCTGGAAAATCACGGCCGATATTGCAGGATCCGTTGAGGAAGCAATCAGCATGATCAACAATGCAGGCTTAAAAAAATACGATATCATTTTAATTGACCAGCCCTTGCAGATGGCTGAGACCACCCCTGCACATCAGAGGATCGGGAAGTCCCTTCAAAAGAACATCCTTCCGGAATATGTTATCCTGACGGATAATAAATCGATTCATTCCATAAAAAAAATTCAGGGGACCGGGATACGCTGGTATCTCTTTAAACCCGTGTTTCAACACGAATTAAAAGGCCTTATTCAGAAAATATTCTCCCCTGAGATCGACCTCGATCCTGCCGGTCAATATGAAATGAAGGTCCTGGCTGAGGAAAAACTCTCAAGAAAACTTCACATTCTCCTGGCTGAAGATCAGATCATTAACCAGAAAATCATTGTTCAGCTTCTTGCCAAAAAAGGATGGGAGGTCATTACGGCAAAGAATGGTGTTGAAGCGTTGCAGAAAGCCCATGTTAGAGAGTTTGACCTGATCCTCATGGATGTAATGATGCCTGAAATGAACGGGTTCGATGCAACCAGGGAGATAAGAAAAGACACCCTGGGTAAAAATTCATCAACTCCGATCATCGCCCTCACTGCAAATGCTATGAAAGGAGACAGGGAAAGATGCATCGAAGCCGGAATGGATGACTATATTTCAAAGCCCATCCACCTTGAGGATGTTTTTACAATAATAGAAAAACATTGTTCAAAATAATTTTCTGATCGCCTATGATCCGACAAGCTTGGAAATCCTTAAAGGATTCGATTACCGGGTTCGATTACCGGACATTAAAAAAAATGGGCATCGGGAAAACCCTCCTGCTCTGGTTTTTACTGATCTCCCTGACCCCCCTGGCAACACTGAGTTTTATTAATTTTCTTTATTACTACCGGGGACTGAACATCCTTGCAAAAAAATCGCTTTTCACTTCTTCCCAGCTTAGGGTCAATTATCTGAACTCTTATTTCCAGGAGCTTGACGACTACCTCGGCAAAATGTCAGGCAACAAAGTGACTTTGCCGTTTTTAGAAAAAATTGCAACAGATTTTTCCGGCAAAACCCAACCCGGCCGCGATTATTTTACCTCCTCGAATTATTTGGAAAAGATCAGGGATCTGAGGATGATCATCGGACAAACCTGGATGCCTGAGGGGATTATCAACATGTATTTCCTTAATCCAGACGGTAAAATTATTTTCGAATTAAATGAAATGGGTGGACTCGGAGAGGGGGTTTTTCAGCCGCCCCTCTCTTCAACCAGATTCAGTAAGACCTGCAAAAAAATATTAAGTACCGGAAAGCCCGCCCTTTCTGACCTGGAATTTTTTCCATACCCGAACGATGAGCCGACCGGATTTCTTGGAGAACCACTCCTGAACTCAAAGGGGGAAAAGATAGGAGTCCTGGCAATCCAGATCTCTACCGAAAAAATTGATAAAATCGTTCAGTTCGGAGTCGGATTTGGAAATACCGGAAAGGTGTATATTGTCGGGCTGGATTTGAAATTACGGTCAGCCAGCAAGTCCATTGACCATTCATTGATACTGAAAGAACCGGAAGAGAACGACAAAACCCGGACCTGGCAGGGCGTTATTGCAAATGATATCGTCCTCACTTCCGATGGCAAACCGATCATTGAAGAAGCAGGTAGCTATAATAATTCCAAAGGAGTCCTTGTAATCGGTCTGTACAGAAGTATTCCGATACTTGAAAAATTAGGCGTTAACTGGGCCCTTGTTGAAGAGATTGACCAGGAAGAAGCCCATGCCGTTGCCCGGGAGCTTTCATCCTTTGCCAAGACTTCCCTGATCCTTACTGCAATTCTGGTACTGATCATATCCACCCTTGTTACAAACAGATTTGTCAAACCAATTAAGAAAATATCCGAATGGGCAAAACAGGTGGCCCATGGAGAACTTATCAGCAGGGATATTCAGGTGGCTGATAATGAAGTGGGAGAGATGAAGGAAACCTTCAACTGGCTTGTAAAATCCCTGCAGTCTTTTGCTGAAGTCAGTCAGTCAGTTGCCCTGGGGGATTACAGTAAATCCGTTACAATCCGCAGTGAGAAGGACACACTGGCTATCTCAATGAACCTGATGGTTGAAAGTTTTAAAAATGTCGTTAAACAGGCCAAATCCATTGCCAGTGGCGACTATTCGACCAATGTCATGCCAAGAAGCGATAAGGACACCCTGGGCGTGGCATTATACGATATGACCAAACGGTTACGGGAGGCATCCATCGAGATCATGAACCAGGATTGGCTTAAAACAGGGATCAATGAACTCGGAATAAAAATAAGCGGGGAACAAAGCATAAGGCAGCTGACTGAGGAGGTCATCACTTTCCTCTCCCATTATCTCGACGCACAGGTTGGGATGATATATCTGGTGGAGAGTGACCATAAACTGCGTCTTACCGCCTCCTTTGCATACAGCGGAGAAGAAAATATGCCTGAAGTCATTGCCATTGGGGAGGGGATCATCGGACAGGTTGCAAAAGAGCGGAAGAGACAAACGTTTTTCTCCTCCAGCCACTCGCTTCCGTGGGTGAACATCGGACCGGATAAAGTAAAACCCCATCATTTTATTGTCTCTCCGATAATCTTCGAAGGACAGTTGCTCGGGGTTATTGAACTTGGGTCGTTCCAGGCTTTCGATGACCTGAAACTGAATTTCATCAACTCTTCACTGGAAAACATCTCGGTCTCTATCACTACTGCAAGATCGCGAGAAAGGGTTCAGGAATTGCTTCTCAAAACCCAGGAACAAGCAAGAGAACTTGCAATGCAAAAAGAAGAGCTCGGACAGATAAACCAGGAGCTTGAAGAACAGACAAAAGCCCTGAAGCTTTCCGAAGAGAATCTCCAACATCAGCAGGAAGAACTGAGGGTCATTAACGAGGAACTTGAGGAACGTACGAAAGCGCTGGAACTCCAGCGGGATGATACCCGGCGGAAAAATGAGGCACTTGAACAGGCCCAGCTTGAAATCAGGCAGAAAGCCGAGGCCCTCGAAATTGCCAGCCGCTATAAATCGGAGTTCCTTGCCAACATGTCCCACGAACTGCGAACCCCACTGAACAGCATCCTGGTTCTGTCGGAATTACTTGCGGCAAATAAAAAAAACAATATGAACCCGGAAGAGGTGGAGTTTGCTACCGTCATCAATTCCTCCGGGAAAGATCTGCTTGATCTTATCAACGACATCCTTGACCTGTCAAAAGTGGAGGCAGGAAAACTGGAGATAGATGTCGAAACGATCACACTTGATGAGATCGAGAATTTCATTATCCGCACCTTCTCTCCTCTCACGAATAATAAAGGAATTGGTCTCAACACAAAAATTGAAAAGGGCCTTCCTGAGTCCATCGAAACCGATCCACAGAGACTTTTTCAGATTATTAAAAATCTGATGTCGAACGCGATAAAATTCACCGAAAAAGGCAGTGTAACCCTCAGGGTCTTCCTTCCCGGCAAATCATTGAAGTTCGACCAGCCCGGTCTGTCAGTTGATAATGCCATCGGGATTGAAGTTTCTGATACGGGTATTGGTATCTCCGACGAAAAACTGAAGTTGATTTTTGATGCATTCCAGCAGGCCGACGGAACCATCAACCGTAAATTTGGCGGGACAGGACTTGGATTAACCATTTCAAGAAGCCTGACAAGAATGCTGGGCGGAGAACTCCATGTTGAAAGTAAAGTTGAAGAGGGTTCGAAATTTATTCTTTTTATTCCTGTTAAATTTGAACAAATCAACAAACCAGTTGAAAAACAACAGGATGTTGAACCCTCTTCAAAAGAAAAAGGCAGCTCCCTTAAGCCAGCAGATGAGCCTTCCGGAAAACCCTCGGTCTCTTCCGGCGACTTTGCTGGAATTGAAGATTCTGTAATAACATCGGGTTTTCTGACAGACTCAATTTTTGAAAACAAGAAGATCCTTATCGTGGATGACGATATGCGGAATGTCTATGTCCTTTCCAAGATCCTTGAAGAGAGGAAGGTAAATATCCTGATTGGCAGGAACGGCCGGGAGGGAATTGAAAAGGTGAAGAAAAATCCCGATGTGAATATTGTCCTGATGGATATCATGATGCCCGAGATCGATGGATATACTGCGATAAGGGAGATCAGGGCAGACAAGCGCTTTTCACAACTTCCGATCATCGCTTTGACTGCAAAGGCAATGAAGGGGGACCGTGAGAAATGTATTGAAGCAGGGGCAAACGATTACCTTTCAAAACCGGTAAATACTGATAAACTACTTTCCCTCCTCAGGATCTGGCTCCATAAGTGATGTTTTATCGGACCCGGATTTCTGGAATGGCTGTTTGTGTTTTACAAGCTTTCCGTCAACTATAAAGATAATCGATTCGGCGATGTTGGTTGAATAAGCTGCCAGCCTCTCTATGGTTGTCAGGATAAGGATCAGTTGCGTTGCCACAATGATCACCTCCGATTTGTGCATCATTTCGTCGATGATCCGCGCTGAAATTGCCTGTACCTTCTCCTCGATCGAATGGGCCAGATCGAAAATGTCTTTTACAAATGCCGTATTCCGGCTGTTCAGAATGGTAATCACATCATTGACAATGCTGTCCACCATCTTGACCACTTCATCCATGTTCAGCTCAACCAGCACTTCTTTATATTCACTTACACTTTCAACTTTCCCCGCAATGGTCACTGCGTGATCGCCCATCCGCTCAAGATCGTTGTTCATTTTCAGCGCCGACATGATCAGCCTCAGATCCGTAGCCACGGGCTGGGTAAGGGCAAAGATCCGCTGGCAGAGTTTGTCAATTTTCACATCCAGTTTGTCGACAAGGTGATCCGTGTCGATGATCCTCTGGGCCATCTCTATGTCGCCGTTAAGCAAGGCCATCAGGCTATCATGAACCTGCTGAGCAACAAGGTTGCCCATCTTGAGGATGCGCTGGTTCAATTTTTCAAGTTCATGTTCGAAGTGCCGTTCCATAAATTCTCTTTGCAAGTTTAAAAAATAATTCTTATCCAAAACGTCCTGTTATATACTCTTCTGTTTGCTTTTTATCCGGAGTTGTGAAAATCTTTCTTGTTTTACCCTGTTCGATCAACTCCCCGAGATAGAAAAAGGCCGTGATGTCACTCACGCGGGCAGCCTGCTGCATGTTGTGAGTAACAATAACAATGGTATAGTTCTTTTTTAGTTCAAAGATTAACTCTTCTATTTTTGCTGTCGAAATAGGATCAAGGGCGCTGGCCGGTTCATCCATGAGAATGATCTCAGGATTCACTGCCAGTGCTCTGGCAATACACATGCGCTGCTGCTGACCGCCCGAAAGACCCATGGCTGAGTCATGAAGTCTGTCCTTTACCTCTTCCCAGATAAAAGCTTTTTTCAGGGATGTTTCAACAATCTCATCAAGCTTTTTCCTGTTGTTTATTCCATTGATCTTGGGGCCATAGGCAACATTTTCGTAGATCGATTTGGTGAAGGGATTTGATTTCTGGAAAACCATGCCGACCTTTTTCCTCAGATTGACAACATCGATTTGCTTGTCGTAGATATTCAGAGAATCCACAAGAACCTCTCCCGAAATTTTTACGTTCGGAATCAGATCGTTCATCCTGTTCAGGGTGCGTAAGAAGGTGGATTTCCCGCAGCCGGATGGACCAATAAAGGCTGTAACCTCCTTTTCCGGAATGTCCATCGAAATAGAGTTCAGTGCCATTTTCTCCCCGTAAAAGAGCGTCAGATCCCGGGTTTGAATTTTGGTTTGTTTCATAATATTAATTCTGGGCTGGTTATTTGGCTTTTCTTCTTAACCTTGAGCGAATAACGACAGCCGTTAAATTTAAGATAAAAGTGAGCATAAGAAGAACGAGGGTAGTGGCAAACTGAATGGGAAGGGTCTGATCAACATTAGCCGATTGTGTCGACATGATGTAAATGTGATATCCGAGGTTCATGAACTGATCGCTGAGCGAAACAGGCAGGGTGGCCAGATAATAGGCAGCACCGGTAAAGAGGATCGGGGCGACCTCCCCGGCTCCCCGGCTCACAGCCAGGATGGTGCCTGTCATGATGCCTGAACGGGATCCGGGAATAACAATCCTTCTGATGGTCTCCCATTTTGTGGCTCCCAGTGCAAGACTCGCTTCCCTCATTTCTCTTGGCACAGTGCGTATGGCTTCTTCAACCGAAACGATGACAACAGGGAGCGTTAACAGGGACATTGTAAGGCTTGCCCAGAGTATATTGGGCTGACCCCATTTTAATTGTCCTCCCAGGAACACATCATCCATTCCACCCCCGACGAATTTTATAAAGAAACCCAATCCGAACAAGCCAAAGATTATAGAGGGAACAGTAGCAAGGGTCCTCACAGCAAAGCGAATTGTTTGTGCAAGCTTAGACGTCTCACTGGCATATTCGGTCAGGTAAATGGCTGTAACGGTGCCAAACGGGACGGCAGCCACCGACATGATCACGACAAGCAGTGCTGTCCCGTAAATGGCAGGGAAAATCCCTCCTTTCATCATTCCGTCCTCAGGAAAAGCTGTGAGGAATTCCCATGAAAAAGTACCCTTCCCTCCGATAATGATTATTACCAGGAGAAGGATGATGACAGCTATGATCAGAAAGGCTGAAAATGCTGTTGTTCCGATAAACAGAAACCCTGTGATCCGGTTTTTTAATCTCATGACTACTTCCCCTGAAAACGTTTGACCAATCTTCCTTTAACATAAAACTCTGCCAGGGCATTCAGGCAGAAAGTAAAAACAAATAACAGGGACCCGATTAGGAAAAGAACGCTGTAATGGGTATCCCCAAATACGACTTCTGCCATTTCGGCGCCAATGGTGGCAGCAAGCGTCCTTACCGATTCAAACGGGTTGACAGAGATCATGGCAGCGTTTCCTGTTGCCATCAGGGCGATCATCGTCTCTCCGAATACACGGCCAATTCCAAGCAGTATGGCGGCAAAAATTCCAGGCGTCGCAGCCGGAAGTGTCACGAACAATGCCGTTTGCCAGCGGGATGCGCCCAGTGCGAGGCTTGCTTCCGTGTATGAGCGGGGGACAGCTGTGAGGGCATCCTCAGTGATAGTGAAAATAATTGGTATGGCTGCCAGTGCCATGGCAACACCTCCAACGAAAGCATTCAGACGGGTATCATATCCAAAAATGTTCTGGAAAAAAGAGGCCATGACCATCAAGGCAAAAAAACCGATGACAACTGATGGAAACCCTGCAAGCAATTCAATGGCTGGCTTGATGATCTCACGCAGCCAATATGGTGCGAACGAGGCCGAGAAAAGGGCAGCAAGGATCGCAATGGGCGCGGCAAATAATATGGCAATCAGCGTGATCTTCAATGTTCCGATAAAAAGCGGGACCAATCCATACCTTGGGTTATCAGAAACAGGCAACCACGACTTCCCCATAAGACTTTTCCAGGTGGCCTGATCAGATCCGTGAACAACTGAATCATCGACAACTGCCTGGTTTTCTATCATCATGGTATCTTTGGATATGACACCATATTGTTCCTGACCCGATGCATTTTTCGGCGCCTGTTCCTCTGCCCCTCCGTATTGCTCCTGTTTCTGAACCGATTCGGTTTTAACCTCCATTTTCTTTTGATGAAAAATTGGTAACGTCTCCCGGAATACAAAGAAAAAAATCAGGATAATAATCGTGATGGAAAGAAAAGCGACCCCCGTTATGATCTTTTCTGATAGAAATTCTGACCACCGGAACTTCTTTTGCAACGACTCTTTGCTAAAAATAAATCCCTCGTTTTCAGCCGGATTTTCCATTCTCTTTTTTTAAAGCTGAAAGGCAACACCCTTTCAGATGCTGCCACTCAGCAATTAACACACTTACTAATAAAAAACTATTTTACAGGAAAATATCCGATATCAGTTACCAGTTTCTGCCCTTCCGGACTCAGGATCCAGTCGACATAGGTTTTGACATCTCCCGTTGGCCTGTTGCGCAAGTACATGTATAAATAACGAGTAATAGGATATTGCCCGGCTTTGATGGTCTCAGCATTTGCCAGATAGGCAGTGCTTTTATCATCTTTCTTTACTGCACAGTGCTTTACACCAGCCGCATAAGCAGCGCCACCGTAACCGATTCCAAATTTGTCTTTTGAAACGGCATTTACAACTGCAGCTGTTCCGGGAAGGGTTTGGCAACTTGCAGCATAATCAGTCTTAACAACATTATCTTTAAAGAAAACATAGGTTCCGGAGCTGTTTTCACGACCATAAAGTTTTATATCCGCATCAGGTCCGCCAACCTCTTTCCAGTTGGTTGTTCTTCCTGAAAAGATATTGCTCAATTGCTTTAATGTCAGCTCTTTTACCGGATTTGATTCATTCAGAAAGATGGTTATTCCGTCTTTGGCACAGGGAATCTCAACTCCTAAGGAGGCATACCGTTCTTTCAGCTTATCCATTTCTGATTGCTTCATCGAACGGCTTGAATTACAGATATCTGTAGCACCATTTATAAGGGCTGAAATTCCGGTCCCTGAACCACCACCTGTTACCTGGATGACCACTCCCGGATGAGACTTCATGTAAACCTCGGCCCATTTTTGAGCAAGGATCACCATGGTGTCGGACCCTTTCACTGTGATTTTCCTGGGAGCAGGCATGAATGCCAGTCCGATAAGTGATAACAGGAGAATGGTAGCCAGTCCTGTGTTTTTAATTGCTTTTTTCATTTTTCCTAGTATTAACCTTGTTATTTCAAAATGTAATATTACGCTTAAAATTTAACCTGGATTCTGAAAGTCAGCGTATTTTGGGGGAATACTTTGCTGTAATCCAGTATGCCTGGCTCGCCGTTCACATTGTAAGCAGTGACGACATTACCAACGCCTTTATCATTTACTGCGACCTTTTCATTGAATGGCATCTCATAAGCCAGCATGAACTTGATGTTATCGTCAAAGAAGTAGGTCCAGGCAAGGGTAAGGGTTCCGTAAGCAACATCTGCTACCCCGCTCTTCAGACCGCTTGCCACTATGGTCTTTGTCTGGTTATTGGTAATGATGACCGGATCACTCCCTGCATATTGCTTGTCATTCTTTACAACATCAGCAATTTTGGCATCATATTTTGCAACACCGATCTGGTCTGCCGACAGTTTTGTATTCGGATCATAATAATCCCAGCGAACAGCGAACTGATTGCGTTTCCCGATATTCTTGATCAGATATGCGTAATACCCCATGAAACTCCTTTCAATACTGGAGCCCATCTGGGTCGTTGTCGTCTTAAGATTGGTCAGTGTTAAAGTATCTCCGGCATTATTGAAAGCAGAGGAATTTGTAAACACATTGTATGGATCGGAAGAATATCCGGGATAAGCATTCTTTCCGAAAATATATTCACCCTTTATCGTCAGCCCGCCCCAGAGGTCGAAATAAACCTGTGCTTCTGCTCCAATCCATGATTTATTCAATGCCTGGCCAACAGTAACGGATTTATTATAAGTATAATCGGAATTGAGAACATCGGTCGAGTTTGATTTTATCCATCCGTAATATCCATGAACCCCGATATTAAGTCCGCCCCAGTTCCCTAATTTAAAGCCATAGGTTAATCGAGCCATGAGATCTTTATATTTATCAAAATCCTTATTAGTCGGATTGACATTCAGGTTATCCCATTTTTGAGATGCGGCGTTATAAACCTTTGTATTAATAGTCATACCATCATTGCCGTTAAATACTGCAAACTGGAATTTTAAAGGAATTTTGGGAGGTGCAATTTCGAGCTTTGCCCCGATTGCCCTTTCACCAGGGTAAAGAGCCCTGATAACGGCAGACCGCTCAGGAACTTCGCGGTTACTTGAGGAGTACTCAACTTCATAATTCGGACGGTTGAATTGACCAGCCCACAGTGAGAAGGTTTTTAGCCAGGGCTCATTTACCATGGCATAGGCATCCTTCAGGGAAATGCTGCCGGGAGAAAAATCAGGCTGCAGAACAAAAACCACTCCGTTGATCGGTTCATACTGGAATTTGATTCTGACCCTGCGGAGTGTAAAAGTATTATATGGATAGGTCGACGGATTTTCAAAACGCTGATACTGAGCCTGGATATAACCCGATAATTTGATCTTCGTAAGTTTTGCCAGATCGCTTTCAGCAGTAGCAATTCTCTCTTCAATTCCGCTGATTCTGTCGCGAAGTGTAATCACCTGATCCTTTAAGGTATCCTGCTTTGCCTGCCCGAAGGATATCCTGGAACTGAGCATCAGGGGAACCATCACTCCGGCAGTCAGCAGTAAAATGGTAAGTCTTTTCATCTTTTGAAGGTTTTTAATTTGCCGCAAAGGTATCTCAGGGTAAAGTGAGCAATGTTAACCCATCATTACCTTTATGTTAAATAATTGTTAAGAAATCAGGATAACTCTCTGTTTAAGAGCGTCTTGAAAAAGAAATGGAGAAGGTGGAGCCGGGATGAGATTTGATATTAATTTCCCCCTCGATCTGCTTCACAAGGATCTGTACAATCTGAATACCCATGGTCTTACAATGTTCCAGTGAAAAACCATCAGGCATTCCAACGCCATCATCACTGATGGTAAGGTTCAGGTCATAAGGCGCTTCTCCTCTTTTTAAAATGACCTGGATGATCCCGGTTCGTCCGTCAGGAAATGCATGCCTGTATGCATTATTGAGAATTTCATTGATAATAAGCCCAAGTGGAATGGCTGCTTCTATATCCATTGTGATCTCCTGGATATCAAATTTCAGCTGGATATCCCGGCGATTGAAGGTCCCGGTAATAACAGAGGATAACGATCTTATATAGTCTGAAAAGGATATATTTTCAAAATCCTTGGACCGGTATAGCATTTCGTGGACCAGGGCCATCGTGCGGATCCGCAGCTGAAGATCTGTGAGCGATTGTATCAAGTCAGCATTGTGTGCCTGATCCTTTTGCATGTTGATCAAGCTGACCAGTATCGCAAAATTGTTCTTAACCCTGTGATGTATCTCCTTTAAGAGATTCTCTTTCTGATTGGTTCCTTCCATAATTTCCAATTCTTTCATTTTTCTTTCCTGAATATCTCTTATTACTCCGACAAACTCTTCAAGTATTCCGGTTTCATTGTTATAGATTGGATTCATGATGCTCTCTGCCCAAAACTCCTCCCCGCTTTTTTTCCTGGAAAGGTAAATAAAATGTTTTGGAGTTCTGTCCCTGATCATCTCCTGAAAACTCTCTCCGGCATAGGGGTGGAAATCGGGATGAGTCAGATCGAAGGTAGATTTCATCAGTATCTCTTCAGGTGAATAACCATAAATTTTCATGGCTGAAGGAGATGCATAGATACAGTTCATGTTTTTATCAAATCTTGTGATGAAATCCAGAGAATTCTCAGCTAAAAATCTATACTGGTGCTCCTGTTCGCTAATCTTCCTGTTGGTAATTTCCAGTTCCGACATCTCTTTCGACATACGGGAATAGATTTGCTGGATCTCCTTTTTTGCCCGGATATTTCTGAAATATTGTAACAAAGAATAGATAATAAAGATAAATGAAACACTCAGAATGATCTGAAGAAAATTGATTTGAAAACGTTGGTTTTTAAGACTGAGCGATTGAATTTCATTTTCACTCACTAACAATATATTACCCTCTTCTATACTGCGTATACGCTGATTGGCCTCAAGTATGGCGATATCCCCCTTGTTCTTTTCGACAATAATGCTGTCCCCTATTTCCGTATAGCGTTTGAAATAAATCAATGCATTTTTAAAATCGTTTCTTGAATTATAAAACCGGTATAACATCCTGTTTCCGTTTTCAAGCAGATTAGGCCTGCCATTGGCCCGGGCTGTTCTTAACCCCTCATTCATAAAAATCCAGCCTGAATCCATTTTGTTCAAAAAGAAATAATCACCGGCAATATTGATGAGAGAACTGTTATAATCCTCCATTTGCGACATTTCATGTCGGATTGCAAGGGCCTTTTTGTTGTGCTCAAGAGCTTTTTGAAAAAGGTTTTTCTGCTCATAAGCATGAGCAATCCGGGTATTGATGGTTCCCTCCTGTGATCGAAGGGATGGTTCCTTCAGCCTTAAGAGATTTAAATAAAATGCTATTGCATCGTCATACCTGCCCTTATCAAGGTAAATACTTCCAATGGAGTTATAGATTCTGAGGATGGAATTTTTATTCCCTCCCTTTTGAAAGCAACTAAGCCCCTTGTTATAAAGTGCCAGTGCAGAATCAATATTTCCCGTTGTTTGTTCGACTCTTCCGAGTTCCTGAAAAAATACCCCATTCCACTCCTGGTTGTGGAGAGAAACCGATAAAAAAAGACCCTTCCGGTAAAAAATCCTTGCATTGTCAAAATCTCTTAACATCAGAGAAAGCTCTCCGATTGATTTGTATACATTTAATATACCTAACGGTGCTTTAATTTTTATATATATTTTTTGTGCCCCTAAATAAGATTCAAGAGCTAAAAGATATTTCCGCTTATGAGTGTAATAGTCCCCCATCAGGTTTCTGGCATCTGCTTTCCCTTTTAAATAACTTAGGTCAACAGCTTCTTTAAATGCATTACAGGCATAGTTGAAGCTTTTTGAAAAGGCTGTATCACAAAAACTCCTTGATATCTGAACCAGCAGATCAACTCGTTGAACCCCGCGAGCTGAGGTGAGTGCTTTTTTCAGGCTGTCAATCTGATTGGCGAAAAGGGTATTTCCCAACAAACCAAGACTAAGAAGCGCTATAACAAAAACTGCTACATAATTTTTTTGATTCATCCCGGGATTAATTTTTTATCATCTCAACATGGTTGAAACTGTGGCGGCCGGTTTGTCCAATATCGTAGAAATCAGCCTCTCGACCTGAGGGAAGATCTGGTTCTCCAGAATCAGGCAATCATCTTGAATGATCGCTATTTCTCTTTTTAATCCGGTAACTTGAAAATTTCTGCTTTTCACTTTACTTTTTATAAAAGAATTGATAGACCCCAAGAACACCTGCCTGTCATGCCACTCACCGATAAGATATTCAGCCTGGAGCAATTCAGGGATTATTTTATTCAATTTTGAATCGCTTTTTATTGTTTTTGTAAATAACAAAATAGCCCCGATAATCTTGAGATTCTGACGTATTTTATGCAGATGTTCCGGGGTTTTTTTCGAAATCAGTAATTTCCGTATTTTCTGCCCTTTTTTCCTGGTGAAATTATAAACCGTTTCTATTAACTTTTTTTGACTGATGGTTTTAGAAAAATGGCTGATTACTATTTCTGTCTTTTTTATCTCTCTCTCTTCAAACTCCTGGACAGTGGCAAGAAATTGTTTTGTCAGTCTGGTTTCCCTTGCTTTTAACGAGTTTTTATAAAGGGAAATTTCAGGATTTATAAATCCATATTTAATCAGAAGCAATCCATTAACCTGAATCTCTCTGATTTTACCTGTTAAATTAAAAAGATCTGTGAACAGCGAAAGATGGTCGTCAGATCTAAAATAATCTGTAGAGACCATTTCAAAAAGCCGGAAAAGGGCCAGAATTTTTTTTACATCCACCCGGGCCTTATGAATGTCTTCGGCGTCCCCTGTGATACTGGCTTTATAAAGGTTAGCTAAAAAAGAGGCGGTTCGTTTTCTGTAGAAACGAAAAATAAATTCACCAGTTTCCCTCTTGTTCATGTAGGCATTTATTGAGGTGGTATCTCCTCTGTGGTTTTAGTAACAGTGAGCAATTGCCCGGCCTTAAAGGCCTTTATCTCTTTATTCCACTCCTTGAGTAGCCGTATACCGTCCATTGCCAGCTTCTCCTTCCTTACCTTTGAAACATGCACAAAGAGCATGTCCTTCACCATGGTATTCCTTTGGTTCTTCCAGCTTCTCGCCTTTTCAATCAATTTCATATCAATGTGATCTCTGACCATGGGGGATTTTCCGCTCATATGAATATGTTTAAGCCTCTTTATGCATTGCTCGAGGGAATATCCTGCACCCGGTTTTTGATTCTCTGCAATTTCAAGTAATGATTTAAGTCTTTTTTCAAGGATCTCGGAAATTAGCCAGGAGGCCTCCAGGAAGAATTGATTTTTCATTGCGATCCCGGCTTTCTGGATCAATTGTTTTTTTGCACTCTTCCGATTTTTTGGTGATTTTTTTTTGGTTTTCATAAAACCGGTTTTATTTGAAATTTAACCATAAAATTAATGCTTTTTTTAATGCAAAATAAACCTCACTGATCAAAATAGATTAATCAGAAAAGTATTAATAAAAAAATAACAATGTGATCACTGAATAAGGGAAGATAGCCTGTTAAGCCTTCCCAATTAAGCCATTTTGATAAGGATCGTTTTTATGATATCCGATACATCCTCAGCTGTGTCTACCGTTTTTTCAAGGGTAGCGAAAATCTCTTTGTTTTTTATCAGCTCGATTGTATCCCTTTCCTCCTCAAATAATTTTGAAATACCGCTGTGATAGAGATCATCTGCCTTGTTTTCCAGTGTATTGAGATTAATGCAGGCCTGGAGGATTTTTTCCCTGTTTTTCCCCGCATCTTTAAGGTTAATGAGTGAAACCTCTATCTCTTTTGCAGCCTGGTATATAATCTCAGCGAATTCAACAAAATAGGGATGGATCACCTTTGGCTTGTATAACTGAATCCTTTGGCTGGTGCCATTGATATAATCGGTCACATCATCCATAGATGAAGTTATCGATTGAATATCCTCGCGGTCAAACGGAGTGATAAAGGATTTATTCAATTGCTTGTAAATCTTATGTGTTATTTCATCACCTTCATGTTCCACCGACTTAATTTGTTTAATTACTGCTTCGCGCTCCTCTATCGACCGTGTCGCCATCAAATCCCTGAGTAACTCTGCTGCCTTGATTAAGATCTTGGAATCTTCCTCAAACAAGGGAAAAAATGAGGTGTCTTTGGGGACAAATAACTTCAAAAGAAAATCTACTTTCATATCACCAGATGTTTAATTGTAATATCATATTAAAGAATGTTGTTAAGAATGAAGAAAACAGTGGCGCTTATGAGTGCCGATACCGGGATCGTCAGAATCCAGGCCCAGAAAATTTTTGTCGTCACACCCCACTTCACTGCCGAAGCGCCTTTTCTCGCCCCGACTCCGATGATTGCTCCTGTAATGGTGTGCGTGGTGCTCACCGGGATTCCTAATTCTGTTGCACCGAAAAGGGTTAGGGCCCCAGCACTTTCAGCACAGAAACCTTCAAACGGTTTTAATTTGGTTATTTTTTGTCCCATGGTCTTTACAATCCGCCAGCCTCCGAAAAGGGTTCCAAGCGCAATTGCGGAATAGCATGAAATAACTATCCAGGTCGCAATTGAATCATGCTTTGTTGCATGACCCGTAACAATTAATGCAACCCAGATAATCCCCATAGATTTTTGCGCGTCATTTCCTCCGTGTCCAAGGCTGAATGCGGCAGCGGATAAAAGCTGAAGTCGGCGAAAATATTTATCAACTTTCGAGGGTGAAAATCCTTTGCAAAGCTGAAGTACAACAGCTGAAATAATAAAAGAAATGACCATCCCTAAAACTGGGGCTATGACAATAAATGCGACTATCTTAAGAACACCTACAATAACAACAGACCCTACTCCGGCCTTTGCTATTGCAGCCCCAACGAGACCACCAACAAGAGTATGAGATGAGCTTGAGGGAAGCCCCCACCACCA
Source organism: bacterium (assembly GCA_037131065.1). GTDB lineage: Bacteria > Bacteroidota > Bacteroidia > Bacteroidales > FEN-979 > JBAXRT01. The sequence continues at coordinate 32,979 of JBAXRT010000006.1, forward strand.
GGTCAGCAGATTCCATGAAATTGCTGAAATTAGTGCAGCTCCGATAACATTGAGATTGATTACGTCCGGATTAACAACGCCCTTGCCAATCGTGGTTGCCACTTTAAGGCTGAAAATTAAAAAAGCAATGAAATTAAAAAATGCTGCAAATGCCACCGCAGAAAATGGTGAAAGCACTTTTGTTGAGACCACTGTTGCAATTGAATTTGCTGAATCATGAAATCCATTGATGAAGTCAAAGACCAGAACCAGCCCGATTACGATGTATAAAAATTCCATTAAAAAAGAAAATAAATGATTATAGCAAAACTACATTATTTTCTTTATCTGCCCTATATAGATGAATATTATGTTGATAATTTTTTTGCTCCTATCCGCCCCAAGAGAATACAGGAAAAAAGAAGTCAATTGCATGCCTGTGATTTGTTGTGATTTCAGTCGCATATATGTTTTTATGGTACTTTTGCCGAAATGATGATTAAAGATGGCTGAAGTGACAAGGACATTTGATATTCTGGAGAGATACAGGAATCATTTTGACAAGGAGGATGTTTTTGTGTATAAGCAGGAGGGGAAGTGGAAGAAATTCAGCACGACGGATTACATTAATTTTTCCAACTGGTTCAGCCTGGGGCTTCTTGAACTTGGATTTAGGAAAGGAGATAAAATCGCCTCCATTAGCACCAACCAGCCCGAATGGAATTTTATCGATATCGGCATGGCACAGATCGGTGTGATCCATGTCCCGGTTTTCCCGACCATCCACAGGAAAGAATTTGAACATATCATCAGCCACTCTGAGGCAAAATATTTATTCATCTCCGATAAACTTCTCTTCCAGAAATTTGAACCCCTGGCCAAATCAATATCCTCCCTGGCTGGCATTTACTCGTTTAACAAAATTGAGGGTGCGAAAAATTGGATGGAGATCATTGACGCAGGGAAATGGAAAGCTGAATCAGGCCTGCAAAGGCTTGAGGAAATTAAGCGCAGTATCTCCCCTTCCGATGTGGCAGTCCTGATCTACACAAGTGGTACGACAGGCTGGTCAAAAGGGGTCTTGCTTTCACACAGGAACCTGGTCTCTAACTTCATCGCTGCCGCTGAGGTTTTCAGGCTTGATCCCGAATTCCGCTATCTGAGCATTCTTCCGCTTTGCCATGTCGGAGGACGACTAGGAAATTACCAGACCCAGTACTGCGGTGCCAGCATTTACTATGCCGAGAACATGAATGCACTGGCTGCCAATATGAAAGAAGTGCGGCCGGAAGGGTTTGATGCAGTACCACGGATCCTGGAAAAAATCCTGACTACTATTATTTCAAAAGGTCAGAAGCTCAGCGGTTTTAAGAAAAAATTATTCTTCTGGTCCATCAACCTGGGAATGAGATTCAATGACGATACAAACAACGCTCTCTGGTATCGCATGAAACTTTCAATTGCCGACAGGCTTATCTTCAAAAAATGGAGAGATGCTATAGGCGGAAGGATCAAAATTGTCGGATGTGGCGGGGCATCATTGCAGCCCCAGGTTGAAAAGATCTTCTGGGCTGCCGGGGTCAAAATAATCAACATGTACGGTCTTACGGAGACCTCTCCGATTATAACCATCAACCGGCAAAATCATCCCGATGTCTATCTCGGCTCCGTGGGATGCCCTATTGGGGATGTTCAGGTGAAAATCGCGGACGACGGAGAAATTCTCTGCAAGGGGCCTAACATCATGCTGGAATACTATAAGGATAAAGATGCAACAATTCATGCCTTTGACAGGGACGGCTGGTTTATGACAGGGGACATCGGTTATATTAAGGACAATAAATTTTTAAAAGTGACCGACCGTAAAAAGGAGATGTTTAAACTGGCAAACGGTAAATTCATCGCACCCCAGTTAATGGAAAATAAGCTAAAAGAATCCATCTACGTTGATCATGCATTTATTGTTGGCGAAGGCCAGAAATTCGTCGGGGCCATCATCTCCCCGAATTTTGATCACCTGAAAGACTGGGCATCGGGCAATAACTTCTACACACAGGATCCGGAAAAACTGATCACTCTAAAGGAAATAAATGATTTTTACCATGAGATCATTGAAGCATTGAATAAGGAATTAATGGATTACCAAAGGATAAAAAAGATCCTGCTCGTGCATGATGAATGGTCGACAAATACCGGCGAATTATCCCATACACTGAAGTTAAAACGGAAACATCTTTATACTAAATACAAAGATCTGATCTCACAGATTTACAACCAGATCATTTGAATTCTATGTCTGAACATTATGATGTGATCATCATCGGGGGCGGCCTTGCCGGATTGACATGCGGTGCAAAACTCACCCATGCCGGCCTGAGTATCCTTTTGCTTGAACAGCATCATGTTCCCGGAGGATGCGCAACGACATACAGGCATAAAGACTTTAACATCGAAGTAGGCTTGCATGAGATGGATGGATTTGCAGGGGGAAATCTGAAAAATAAAATATTCAGGGAGCTGGAGGTTTTTGATAATGTCAGTTTTATCTCTACAGGAAGTTTTTACCGGTTTGTTCATAATGATCTTGACTTCGTTGTTCCGCATGAACCTTCAAAAGCCGTTGAACTTTTCATTGGAAAATTTCCCTCGCAAACGGAAGGGATCAGGCTCTATTTTGATCGGATAATCAATAACAGAAAATACCGCAAACCAGATTCACTGGCTAAAGAAAACCTTGGTGATTTTCTGGATTCTATAATTTCCGACGATGAACTGAAATTAGCCCTCACCGGAAACCTGATGGCCTTCTCCGATGATCCGTATAATATTTCTCTCGATTATTTCGCCCTGGCTCAGGGATCATTCCACAACTCCTCAGGTGTGTTTATTAAAAACGGATCTCAGGAACTCTCCAACTACCTTCTAAGTTATATTGTGAACCGTGGCGGGAAGGTATTGCTGAAGCACCGGGCAGATAAAATTATTGCCCGGAACAACCATGTTTCAGGGGTGGAATACCATCACGTTTCGGACCCTGGAAAAATCCTGATGGCAACAGCAGATTTTGTGGTTGCAAACAACTCGGTTTTAAACGTGTTGAGTCAAATGATTTCATCAACTGATTTGACCGACCGGTTCAACCCCTTTGAGATAAGCCCATCTATGTTTACCCTCTACCTTTGTTTCAGTAAACCATTAAAAGACTTAGGAAACCCTGCATATTGCACCAGCTTTATCCCCCCGGACATAAAGAACCTCAGGGATATTGGATTGTCGAACAAATCCGGGTTCGACAAGAAACATTTTGTACTTACCGATTACAGCCAGATTGATTCCGGACTTGCTCCTGAAGGAAAAAGTTTTGCTGTAATTGTCTGTACGGATTATGCTGATTACTGGCGTAGTTTCTCAAGGGAGGATTACCTGGCTGAAAAAGAAAGGGTTTCAGGGATGTTACTCCGCAGGTTGGATCAGTACATTCCTGGCGCTTCAAAAAACCTTGAGTATTCAGATGCTGCAACCCCCCTGACCATTGAAAGATATACATCAAATCCCTCGGGGGCAATTTACGGCTTTGCCCAGACAACTCGCCGACCCTCAAATCCGAATATTTCAGAGAGCATCTCAAACCTCTATTTAGCATCCGCATGGGATAAATTCGGAGGTGGATTTTCCGGCGTGATCTATTCCGGCTATTTCACCGGTATTGAAATAATTCGTCATGCAAGAAACAGGTAATAGTTTCCGGAGAAGAATTTCAAAACGCATCGAATTTCTTGCGGTCTACCTTCTGGTTCAGTTTTTCCGTGTTATTCCTTTCTTTTTAATCTATTGGATCTCTTTCTGCGCCTATATCTTGGCATTTTATATTTGGGGATACAGAAAAAGGGTTGTCTTTTCAAATTTAAAAAACTCTTTTCCTGAAAAATCATCCGAGGAGATACAAAAAACAGCAAAACAGTTTTACAGGAATTTCTGTGATGTTCTTGCCGAAACTGCCAGGGGGCTTTCCATGAGCGAAAGGTCTTTGCTCAAACGGTTCCGGGTTGTTAATCCTGAATTACTGAACAAACTTTTCAAGCAGAACAAGAGTGTTATTTCAATTGGGGCTCATTATGCCAACTCGGAATGGGGCAAAATCTTAGGAAAGCAACTAAAGCATCCTATGATCATCATCTACAGTCCCTTCATGAATAAATTTCTTGACCGGTATAACAACAGGAAACGGATGAGCTATGGCATGAACCTGATTCCATTGGCCAAGACATTAAGAACTTTTAATGAGCTGAGGAGCGAACCTCACTGCTTTATCATGGGGGTTGATCAGCGTCCTTTTGACCTGAAAAGTGCTCTCTGGTTTTCATTTCTTAACCAGGAGACTCCATTCCATAAGGGATACGAGACTATTGCCCGTAAATTCAATATCCCTGTTGTCTATTCCGATATCCAAAGGGTCAGGCGAGGCTATTACACGATCGAATATATCATGTTGTGTGAAGAGCCCTCCACAGTCAAGGAGGGATTTGTTGTTGATTGCTTTGTCAAAACACTGGAAAAAACAATCAGAAAAAAACCGGAAGACTGGCTTTGGAGCCACAAAAGGTGGAAATATAAAAGAAATTCCGCTTAATATTCTCAGTTTTTTCGTTCCTTTGTTTCTTCGGTAAAACCCTCATTTACAAAAAGTATGAAAAAATTATTTATTCCTCAAGCCTTGGTCATATCCTTGATACTGACCATGACTTTCACTGCCTTTGGACAGGTAGTGTTCGATCTGAAAAGTACGCCGGCACTAGACTCAAAAGTGAAAACTGGTGTCCTTGAAAACGGGATGCGTTATTTCATCCGTTCCAACAAACTCCCGGAAAAAAGGGGAGAATTTTATCTTGCAAATAACGTCGGGGCAATAGAGGAGGACGATGATCAGAATGGTCTGGCACATTTCACCGAACACATGGCATTTAACGGTACAAAGAACTTTCCCAAAAAAGGGATCCTCGATTACCTTGCAACGATCGGGGTGAAATTCGGCACCAATGTCAATGCCGGAACGGGTATTGCCCAGACGGTCTATAGCCTTTCAAATGTTCCATTGTTAAGAGAGGGGGTTATAGATAGCGCATTACTGATTCTTCACGACTGGGCTCATTATATCTCATTTGAACCTGCTGAGGTTGACCTTGAAAGAGGAGTCATAAGGGAGGAATGGAGAATGTATGGTTCGGCAGATGAGAGGATGAACAACGAACTGGCGCCTACCATATACAAGGGGTCAAAATACGCAAAACGTAATGTGATCGGTGATACTGCGGTAATCAACCATTTTGCTTATAATACCATTACCAATTTTTACAATAAATGGTACAGGCCTGATCTGCAGGCCATCGTAATTGTAGGGGATTTCGATGAGAATGTCGTTGAGGCAAAAATTAAAAAGCTTTTCGGGGAAATTCCCAAAGTTCAAAGCCCTTCTCCCAAAGAAATTTACCCATTACCGGATAACACAGAGCCCCTGATCGGTACGGCAACCGATAAGGAGGCTACATCCACCTCTGTAGATATAAGCTTTAAGCACGATGCAATAAAGGACAGTGAAAAGAACCTCAGCTACATGCGGTTACAGATTATCCGGAGCCTGATAAACAACATGTTCGGCCAACGCATGAACGAGCTTTCCCGTATTGAAAATCCGCCTTTTATCTCCGCTTTCAGTTATTATGGGAACTTTACCAAGTCGAAGGATGCCTTCACCGGAACAGCAACCGCCGCAAACAATGAAGCAATTAAGGCCTTGAAAGCACTCCTGACTGAAATGGAACGGATGAGGCTTTATGGCTTTACTCCAGGCGAATTTGAACGCGCAAAGGCAAATGTGATGAGAAATTACGAATCCCGTTTCATGGACCGGGATAAAAGAAAGAACCGTGAACTTGTCTATCCGAATATCTCTTATTTCTTAGTCAAAAATCCCAATCCTGGCATCGAATTTGAATATGAGTTCGTAAAAACCGAACTGCCGGGGATCTCCCTTGATGAAATAAATTCAGAAGCAAAAAAATATGTGAGGGACGACAATGAAGTTATAACCGTAACGGGTCCGCAAAAAGAGGGGATAACAATCCCGACCATTCAGGAGATCCAGAATGTTCTTTTAACTTACAAATCAGCAAAGATTGGCCCTTATGTGGATTTGATGGCGGGGAAGAAACTCATCGAAAAAGAACCTGCTCCGGGCAAAGTAACAAAAGCCTCGGCAAATGCTGTTCTTGGCACTACCGAATGGATCCTTTCCAACGGAATGAAGATCGTGTTCAAGCCAACCGACATTAAAGAAGATGAGTTGATAATCCGTGGATATAGTCCGGGCGGTGCTTCTCTGTTAAAAGATGAAGAGGTTATTGCCTCTGCAGTGGTTGGTAATGCCGTTGACCAGATGGGAATCGCCGGCTTCTCCCGAACTGATTTGAATAAGTTATTGGCTGGAAAAAGAATCAATATCAATCTGAATATCGCCAGGGACCAGGATGTCATGAATGTCAGGACCTCTCCGAAAGATCTTGAGACTTCCCTGCAACTCATTTACCTCTATTTTACTAATCCCAGGTGGAACGACACCGATTTTAAAACCTTTATGGA